>NZ_JBEXFG010000003.1:0-318982 GCF_040606675.1 Streptomyces sp. NPDC005393
TGATGTTGTGGCGACCCCACCCCCCCCCCGTAGTCGTTTGTGCCCCCCCGCCCCCAACGACCCCGGCCGCCCCCCCCCGGGGGGGGGGGGCCCGGGGGGGCGCGGCGCGAGGGTGGTTTCGGGGGTTACCTCAGCGGACCCGGGTCCGGGACCGGGTCGGGCCCCGGCGGGCTGGGCACCGGGTCAGGGGAGGGGCCCGGTACTGGGCCCGGCGTGGGGCTCGGCGGCTCGGGCGGGGGGCTGGGCACCGGGTCGGGCGGCGGGCCCGGCGGCGGTCCGGGCACGGGTCCCGGAGCGGGACCCGGTTCCGGGCCACCCGGACCGGGCGAGGGGGTCGGTGACTGCGGCCCGGGTTCTCGCAGCGTCGGATGAATGAGGGTCGGGTCGGTCTGCCGTGCCACGGTGTCCTCCAAAAGCTCGCGACGGTGGCCACGTCATAAGGGGAGCGGGTGCCCCGTCCCCCTTTGTCCACGCATGGTCTCCGCGCCGAACGCGGAAAAATTCACCCGCCCGGCGGATACGGCGCCGTTAGCGTCGCCGTCGCCATGCGACGCTTTCCTGATCCGGATCCCGGACATCCAGACCATCACTCACCCACATCCTATCTGTTATGGCTTGCCAATAATCAGCGCAATTCCATATTCCTGGGCGTTATATACGGAATTCTCGGTGCTGGCCCAGGCCCTGGTGCCCGCTGCGGTCGGCAGGGCCATCGACGCCGGAATCATCGCCCGTGACCAGCGGGCGCTCACGCTGTGGGGCGGTGCGGTGGTGGCCCTCGGGGTGCTCCAGGCCGCCGCCGGCAATCTGCGCGACCGCGCCGCCCTCCTCGGCGACGCACTCGCCGAGACCGCCCGGGGCAGCGGCGCGATCGTCGCCATCACCGTCGTCGCCGTGATCCGGCTGCACACCTCCTGGCAGCTCGGCATCGTCGTCCTCCTCGGCGTACCGCTCATGGCGGGGGCGATCGCCCTGCTGATCCGCCCGCTCCACCGCCGCCAGCGGCGCCTGCGCGAGCAGCAGGCCGAGCTGACCGGCCGGCCGTCGACATCGTCAGCCGGGCTGCGGGTGCTGCGCGGCATCGGCGGCGAGGACGTCTTCGCGGGGCGCTATCGCGCGGACTCCCAGCGGGTGCGCGCCGCCGGAGTGGCGGTCGCCCGCGTGGAGGCCCTGTTGGACGGCGCCAAGCTGCTGCTGCCGGGGCTGCTCACCACCGTCGTCGTCTGGCTCGGGGCGCACTACGTCGTGACCGGCCGGATCGGCGCCGGACAGCTCGTCGCCTTCTACGTCGAGAGCGCGAAGGCCGTCGCCCAGGGTGCCCACGGCGAACTCCTCACGGACGTCCGCTACCGGGCCGTCGTGGCACGCTCCGGGTGAATCTGCTCATCGCCCGGCCCGATGCCACCGATGGCGAGCTGGAGCGGGCGCTGGGCGCGGTCGGGGCCCGGGAGTGGGCGGCGGAGCTGGGACTTCAGGCACGGGTGGGGACGGGCGGCGCGGCCCTGCCGCCCGACCGCGTACAGCAGCTGTCCCTCGCCCGGCTGGTGCTGGCCGATCCGCACACCCTGGTGCTGGACGAGGCCACCTCGCTGCTCGACCCCCGCGCCGCCCGCCGCCTCGAACGCTCCCTCGCCGCCGTCCTCGAAGGGCGCACCGTCATCGCGATCGCGCACCGGCTGCACACCGCGCACGACGCCAACCGGGTGGCGGTCATGGAGGACGGGAGGATCAGCGAACTCGGCTCGCACGGGGAGCTGGTGCGGCGCGAGGGCGCGTACGCCGCGCTCTGGGAGTCCTGGCACGGCCGCTCATGACCCGGAGCGCCTACCGGGGCAGTACGCGGACCGGGCCCGGCGCCGCGAACGGCGCGCCCGCCCTTGTCAACGCCGTCGGGTGGAGCGGCTCTGCCGTCTGCGGGCTTCGTCTTGGTTGGGGTGCTTGGAGCATCGGGCGGGGTGGGGGCCACTGGCGCGCCATCGCCGGATGACGGGCCGGTGGGGCTACGGCCCGGTAGCGGCGGCGCCGGTGGGGTGGGGTGCCCCCTGCGAAGTTGCTTGACAAAGTAGTTGCGCCAGATCAAGCATTTTTCGGAGGGGGTACCGCAGCCGCGAGACGAAGGCCGCACCCGGGGGAGCCGCGTCCCGTCCCGCGGCGCTCGGCCGCACCACCCGCACTCCCACCGGCCCGTCATCCGGCGACGGCGTGGACCGCCCCCACCCCAGGCGAGACGAGACCCGCACTCGGGCGAGCCGCGTTCCGTCCCGCGGCCCCCGTCGACGACCACGACGTCGACGCCCTCGGCGCGCAGCGCCCGGATCTCCTCCGCGTCGGCGCCGCTGTCGGTCACCAGCGTCCGCCTCTCACCCGCGTGCGGGTTGATGCCGCACACCCCGATCACCGGATTCGGCGTTCCGGCACGCACCATCGCCTCATGGCCACGGCGCACGGTGCGCTCGACCAGCCCCGGCTCGATCTTCCGCACCGCGTCGATGAGGCCGATGTGGGTGGTCACGTGAATGGTGCCCGGCCGTCGAACGGGTCCGGGTGCGGTTCGTCCCCGAGGAGTCCAGTCGTGTCGTCGCCGTAAGCAGCGGTGAGCTGGACGCATCGACACCATTACCCCCGACTCCGCCGAGCAGCTCCGGGGCCTGCCGGGCGTCCGTTTCGACCGCGCCTCGGGCACCCGCGTCAACCAGCTGTTCTTCAACTTCCGCAAGCCCCGCGGCCATCCGCTCAACCAGGGGAAGAGCTGGCGCGAGCGGCCGGTGCCGGGCTCGACCGGCTGTGTGCACGTGAACGTCCACCCGCCGCCGGACACCACCCTGCTGGCCCTCTTCCGCAGCCGGTGGGCGGACGCGATCCACGCCTCGCGCTCGCACGACGGGGGAGAGACCTGGAGCGCGCCCGAGCCGATCGGGCTTCCCAACAACAACTCCTCCGTCCAGTACGTCCCGCTCGCCGACGGCCGGCTCGCGCTGGTCCACAACCACAGCAGCGCGGCGGACGCGACGGCCCGCCGCGTCTCGCGCTACGACGAGATCGACGACGGGGGCCGGCCGGACGGAACCCCGGCCCCCGCCCAGCCCGCCCCGGCCAGTGGCCGAGGCGCCTTCTGGGGCGCGCCCCGGGCGCCGATGACCCTCGCGCTCTCGGCCGGCGGCGGCCGCACCTGGCCCGAGCGGCGCGACCTCGATGTCGGCGACGGACACTGTCTGACCAACAATTCCCGCGACCGGCTCAACCGCGAGCTGTCGTACCCGACGATCCAGCAGTCCCCCGACGGTGCGCTGCATATCGCGTACACCTACCACCGGCAGGCCATCAAGTACGTCCGGGTGGCCCCGGATTGGGCGCGCGGTGGCTGAGCGGCACGCGGTGGTCACCGGTGTCAGCTCCGGTATCGGCGCCGCCATCGCCACCCGGCTGCTGGCGGAGGGATGGCGGATCACCGGGATCAGCCGCACCGCACCGCCGCACGAGTCCGGGCGGCTGCGCTGGATCCCGGCGGATCTGGCCCGGCCGGAGACGCTGTCGGCCGGGCTGGCCCCCGTGGCCGGCGGGGTCGACGCCGTCGTGCGCGCGGCGGGCGTCCAGCGCTCCGCGCGGCTGGGGGAGCTCAGCGAGGAGGACGGGTCCCTCATGTGGCGGATCCATGTCCAGACGGCGAGCGTCCTGGCCGACACACTGGTGGACCGGGTCCGGGACGGCGGCCGGGTGGTGCTGGTGGGCAGCCGGACGATGACCGGCGTCCCGGGCAAGAGCCAGTACGCGGCCACCAAGGCGGCGCTGGCCGCCCTGGCCCGGTCCTGGGCGGCGGAGCCGGCGCCCCGCGCGGTCACCGTCAATGTGGTGGCCCCGGGCCCGACGGACACCCCCATGCTGCGGGACCCCGGCCGCAGCCGCACCCCGCCCGTCGTGCCGCCGCTGGGCCGGCTCGTACGCCCGGAGGAGGTGGCCGGGCTGACGTCGTTCCTGCTGGGCCCCGAGGGCGGGTCCCTCACCGGTCAGACGCTGGTGATGTGCGGGGGCGCCTCGCTGTGACGCGGCCGTCGACGGCCACCGAGGTGATACGGGGTCAGCCCTGGGCCCGTGGCACCCGGGCCGCCGCGAGCAGTCCGGCGGTGTCGCCGGGCCGGGCGCGCAGCGAGGGCAGCAGCAGCGTCCACAGATCGGTCAGATGGTCCTCGACGAGCCGTCGTCCGTCGAGGGCCTCGGACACAGTGTGCAGACCGAAGAAGGCGCAGACGACGGTCCGGGCGGCGGGCAGGGGATCGACATGCGCGGCCAGGTCGCCCTCCGCCCGCGCCTTCTCCATCATCTGCCCCACGGCGTCCATCCACCCCACGAAGGGCGGCGGCAGCGGCGCCTCGATCAGGGTGCGCTCGGTCCACAGCCGGGCCCCCGCCCGGACCACGATGTCGTCGCGGAAGGCGCGGGCCACCGCGAAGCTGAGCCGGACGAGCTGGTCCAGGGGCGCGGCCTCGGTGGAGGCATATCGCTCGATCAGGGGCGGCCAGGTGGCGAAGTGTTCCTCCACCACAGCGAGTGCGAGTCTTTCCTTGCTCGTGTAGTGGAAATAAATGGCGCCGCTGGTGTGACCGGACCGGGCGGTGATGTCGCTGATGCTCGTACCGGCGTAGCCCCGTTCGTCGAATAGCGACGCGGCGGCCTCCAGAAGAGATCGGCGTGTCTGCTCGGCCCGCTCTTGCACGTGTTCGCCGTCCTTCATCAGCCGGTCGGAGGTGTGGGAGAGAACTTAGCGAACTTTCTTCCCACGATGGTGGTGAGGCAAGACAGGTCAAACATTATTAGTATTTTATGGTGATCGTTCGTGAGGCTCACGGCCTTTCGGAGCCGTCCGGTCCCACCGGCCGGCCGCTCAGCTGGTCCCGCACGGTGGAGCGGGAGGCGGTGCACCGGGTCTCGGTGGCCGAGGTGCTGCTCACCGACGTACGCACGCAGGGTGACGACCGCTTCGAGGCCGCCGCCCAGTGGCCCCGGTCCCATCCGACCTTCCCGCACGGCGGGGACGGCAGGCACCATCCGCTGATGATCGCCGAAACCCTGCGCGAACTGGGGATCTACATTCCCACGCGGTACTACGCCGTGTCCGCGGGGGCGCATTTCCTGATCCGTGACCTCTTCTTCCGGCTCGATCCCGAGGCCGAGCCCCGGGCGCCGCACGGCGCCACCGACATCACCTGCCGGGCGGCCGTCACGGACATCCGCACCACACCCTGCGGACGCTTTGTCTCCGGGATGCGGCTGGACGTCGGTCTGGCGGCGGGCGGCAAGCGCTTCGCGTGGGCCGGGGGGACCGCGCGGTTCCTCGACGGCACGGCGTACGCGGAGACCCGGGCCGCCGCGTCGGGGCACACCGCGCGGCGCCGGCTGCGCGCCGCCGTACGGCCGTCACCTGGGCAACTGGCCGTCCCCGCCGCCCGGGATGTGCTGGTGGTGCGGGACGGGGGAGTGGTCTACCTGGATCCCGCCGACCCCCGCCACCCCTTCTTCTTCGACCACTGGAGCGACCATGTGCCGGGTCTGGTGCTGCTGGAAGGCGCCCGTCAGGCCGCGGCGCTGGCCACCGGCGGGGCGCTGACCCGGCCCGTCGCCTGCCGGATGAAGGCCATCCGCTTCACCGAGTCCTTTCCGCCCGCCGTGGTCGAGTGCACCTCCCACGGCAGAACCTGCGTCTTCCGGCTGCGCCAGGCGGACATGTGCACGGCGGTCGGCGTGCTCCAGTACCTCTGATACCGGTCGGCGACGAACACCCGTACGGCGAACGTCTGGGCGACGAACGCACTGAACGATGAACATCCTGAGCGACGAACAAATCGCCGACGCTCGGTAGTCCCTTGCTTGCTGCGGGTCACCTGACTACCGTAGTGATCGTTATGTTTCGGGCAGGCGATTCTCCGCCTGTACGGCCCTCCCATGTCGCGTACGCGGAAAGGCGCTCGCGCATCGGAACGCAGCGGTCAGCGCATCTCGCGCACTGAGCCGCCAGGAAATTCACTGAGCTGCTCCCCGCAGGTACAGGTACCTCCTGCGCCGATTCCTCCACCTCCCATGGAACGGCAGGCAGATGACAGCCGAAAAGCTTCTCGCATGGACCCCAGCCGCCATTGTCTTCGACTGCGACGGTACCCTGATGGATTCCGAACGACACTGGGTGGAGGCGCGCGAAGTGGTGCTCAGAGCCCACGGAACCGCCCCCGACGAGGAGTTCGCCCAGCGCACCAAGGGGCTCCACTACAGCGAATGCGGCCGCATGATGGCCGAATTCGCCGGACTCCCCGAACTCGCCGAGCAGATGACCGAACAACTGCTGGACGCCTTCCGGAGTCTGGTGGCCGAGGACCCGGTCACCATGCCCGGGGCGCCCCAACTGGTCGAGAAGGCGGCGGCGTTCGCCCCGCTGGCCGTGGCCAGCAACTGCCCGCGCGACGTGGTCGAGGACGGGCTCTCCAAGGCCGGGCTGCTGCGCTACTTCAACCATGTGCTGGTCCCCGAGGGGGAGGTGCGGCCCAAACCGTACCCCGACGTCTATCTGGCGGCCGCCCGCCTGTGCGGTGCGGCCCCCGGCGACGCTCTCGCGGTGGAGGACTCCCACTGCGGTTTTCTGTCCGCCTCGCGCGCGGGGCTGAGGGTTCTCGGCGTCGGGCCACGGAAGCCGGTGGACGAGCGTCCGCCGGTGGATCTGTGGGTCTCCACCCTCGCCGACCCCGAGCTGCTCAAGTGGGCCGACTCCCGGGCGGCATGACGGGCTGAGCCCACTCACCGCCTGGTCGGCGGCGGCGGAGGTCACTTCCCGTCGTGTCCCGAGTGGTTCATGGAGTCGTCCTTACCGTCCCCCATCTCCATACCGCCGTGGGACATGGACATCCCCTTCTCCAGGGACCCGCCGATCTTGTCGCGCAGGGGCTCCAGCGAGCCCATGGACTGGCCGGTCACCGACCAGCGCTTGCCGACCAGGTAGGTGCCCCCGTAGTCCTTCGACTCCGACAGCCAGTCGTGCTGGCCCTTGTCGGTGGCGAAGGTGAGCATCGTGAACCGGTTCTTGCCGGCCCCGCACGCCCCCTGGCGCAGCTCCTCCGCCTCGGTGATGACCTTGGCCTTGCAGCCGATGGCATCGGCGATCTTCGTCAGCGGCGCGGGCTTCCCGGCCTCGCCGAACGCCTTGGCCGCGGGTGCCTTCTTCCCATGCTTGGCGTCATGCGCCGTGCTGCTTCCGCCGCAGCCGCTCAACAGCAACAAAGCCGCGCAGAGCGCGGTGGCACGGAGTGCGGGTGACACATCAACCTCCCGATAGGTCCAGCGGGCAGGCCCAGGCGCCTTCGGCCTCGGGCCTCCCGCTGGGGTGGACCATCATCTCGTCCCTTACTGGCCCGCCTTCTTGCCCTTGTCGGTGACCGCGAACCATGTCCCCTTCACGCCCTGGCCGTTGGTGTCACCGGGCTTGGTGTCCCCGGTGAAGGTGTAGAGCAGCCAGCAGTCGAACGCCGCCTGCTTGGAGCCGTCGGGGCGGGTGAAGGAGGTGACCTTCGAGGCGTTGATCCCGGCGACCTTGGTGGTGTCGACGGCCTTGACGGGCTTCCAGGTGTCCAGGCAGGCACCCAGGCAGGCGGTCTTCATCGGCCAGGCGCTGTCCTTGTTGAACCGGTAGACGGTCATGCCCTTGCCGTCCACGACGATCTTACCGAGCTTGGCGTTGTTGTTGACCATCAGCTCCAGGCTGTCGTCCGCGGCGGCCGTCTTGCCGGCCGGCTTGCCGTCGGGCGCGATGGCCTTCCAGGTGCCGCCCACGCCCTGGCCCTTGGTGTCGCCCGCCTTGGTGTCGCCCGCGTAGCGGTAGACCGGCCACCCCGCCAGCGTCAGCTGCTTGGTGCCGTCGGTGCGGGTGACCGAACCGAGCTTGTCGGCGTCGATCCCGCTGGCGGCCTTGACGTCGTCCGCGGGCACCGGCGGCCACTTGGTGGCGCACGCGTCGTTGCAGTTGGACTTGGCCGGCTTGGGCGTGTCCTCGTCGAAGCGGTACAGCGTCCAGCCCTTGCTGTCGGTCACGAAGGAGCCGAGCTTGGCGGTCTCCTTGACCGCGAGCTCCTTCGCCGGGCCCGTCCTGGCCGATTCGCTGCCCGCGGCCGCACCCGTGTCGCCGCCCGCCTCGTTCCCGCCGCTCGTACCGTAACCCGAGTCCGCCGCACCGGCACCGGCGCCCGCCGTCGCACCCGCACCGACCGTCTGACTGCCCCCCGCCGGCTGGACATTGGCGCCCTGGCCCGCGGAGTTGTCCTTGCTGGCCCCGCACGCCGCCGTCAGCATAACCATCGCTACGGACACGCCAGCGAATGCGATTTGACGCCGCTTCTCCATGACCATTCCTCTGCAATCTCAATCGGTCCGGCGGTGTTTGCGCCGACGCCATGTGCATACGGAGCCCGCACCGGCCGACGTTCAGCGGGTTCGGAATTTGTCACCAGGCGCAAAAATCTCCGGATCCTTGAACGCACAGCAGTCGACGGCCGTATCTGACGGCCGTCGCGAGAGGTGAAGCGTGATCTCGTGGTGCCTTACTCCTCGATGCGCAGCGCCAGGGCGGGGCAGCGACGGACCGCGCGGACGGCCTGCGCACGCAGATGACGAGGGACTTCCATCTTGGCCGAGGCCGGATAGCCGTCGATGCCGAGCGTCAGCACATCGGGCGGGAGGATGTCCGCGCACAGCCCGTGGCCCTGGCACAGCGACCAGTCCACGAGGAGATTCTCCATCGGCCCCCGCTGGCCGCGGTCTCCCCGCGGCGCCTCGGCCGACGGGCCGGGAGGCAGTGCCAGGGGCAGAGAATCCTCCGGCAGCGGCAGCACACCCATCGTGGGCCGCCCGCACCCGGCGCCCAGCGCATGGGCCTCGATCTCCTCCGGGAACGCGTCCAGCGCGGTGGTCACGAAACCGGCCGTGCCATCGGGGTGGCTGCAGGCCCCGCGCTTCTTCACCGAGTTGATGTAGGCGCGCACATTGTCGATCGAGGACTGGCCGCCGCCGCGCTCCACCTGGCCGATCGCGTCCGCGAGGGCGGGGAGCCCGATGAAGCAGGGTCCGCACTGGCCGGCCGTCTCGGCGGCCAGCCAGCGGGCCACCCGCGCGGTCTCGCCGAGCGGGCAGGTGTCCTCGGGAATGGGCAGCACCGCCCCGGCGCCCAGCCGCGCGCCGTACTTCTTCATCGATTCACGGGAGATCGTGGTGGCGTAGATGCTCTTCGGATCCAGCCACTTGCCGTGGTAGCCGCCGACCAGCACCCCCTGGCCGGGGGTGAGACCGCACAGCTCCAGGATGTAGGTCAGCGGCACCCCGGTCGGCGTCTCCATGACGTACTTGCCACCGACCGTCAGCAGGGTCGTGCCCGGTTCGGTGGGCAGCCCCACCGAGCGGTACGGCAGGGCGCCCATCCGCGCCGCGACGGCGAGCTGGGCGAAGGTCTCGGTGTTGGACAGCAGGGTGGGCAGACCGCTCAGCCCGCTGTCGCTGGTCCGGATCTTCCGGCCGTTGGGGATGGCCGGGGCGCCGCTGATGCCGTTGATGACCGCGCCGCCCTCACCGGCGACGAACCGGTCGGGGGTACGGCTCACCCGCACCGGGACCCCGCTGGGGCCGCGCTCGGCCACGGCGGCGTTCAGCGACTCCTGGACATCCTGCCGGTGCACCGCGATGGCGACCTCCTCGGCGCCGAGCGCCTCGGCGGCCAGGGTGGCGCCGTCGATCACCAGATGCGGGGTGTGCAGCAGCAGCGCGGTGTCCTTGAGGCAGCTCGGTTCTCCCTCACTGCCGTTGACGACGACGGCGCAGCGGCCGTCCCGCCGGCCGGCCGATTCGACGACGGCCTGGACCTTTTTGGCGAACGGGAAACCGGCTCCGCCGCGGCCTCGGAGATCGATGTTCTCCGCGAGGGCGACGAGTTCATCCGCCCGCAGAGCGGGCATCGTGCCATGCACGGTCAGATGGCCGACACGGTCGAGCCGGTACACCTCGTCGAGCCCGGCCAGCAGCCGGGGCGGGTCGACACAGGCGAGCCGGGGTTTTGTCGTGATCAACGCTCCCACCCACGGGAGGCGCCGAGCGGTGCGCTGTCACGCCGGCCGGAGTCGGCCGCGCGGGGCCGGGGCACGGTGGGAGTGGCGCGCCGGGTACGGCCTTGCTGCATGCTGCGGGCGGGCGGATTCCTGACCTCGATGCCGTCGCCGCGGCCGTCGTCCTGGCGCCGCCGGGCGACGAGCCGCAGCCACAGCGCGATGGCGACACCGGCCAGCGCCGCGATGTAGCCGTACGTCGCCCAGACCTTGGCGGCACGTCCTGCCTTCAGACCGTGGATCAGCGCGGCGCACCAGGCCGGGTAGGCCCCCACATGCAGCGCCCGCCACCAGCGGTACCGCCAGCGTGAGTTGCCCGCCGAGGCGAACGAGCTGCGCACCGCGCCGGTCACCGCCGCGATGACGAAGAGGTATCCGGCGATGGTGCCGAGCCCGATCAGCAACGGCTGATTTGCGTCAGCGAACGGTACAACGACGGCCGCTGCGCTGGTGTGGCTCTCCGCGACCTTGACCCAGATGTGGACGGCCAGGAAGAGCAGACCACCGACCGCGGCGGCCCGGTGGATGGCCTGGGCGACCAGTCGATGGTGGGTGTGGAGAATCAGCTGGTCGGTCGCGGCGAGCCCCCACAGCACCGCCGAGGTGAGACAGACCAGCGCGAGAACGCCCGCACCGAAGTCGAGGAACGCGAAGGTCTTGGTGAAAGCACCGGCGTTGTTCGCGACGATGAGGGACAGTATGACGGTTCCGGCGATAGCGTAGAGCCTGAGGTTGCGTGGCGAGCCGATGCCGGGCTGGTCGCGCTGCCGAGTCCGGCGAGCGGCTCGTCGTCCTCCACGTGCTTGGCGTCCCCCGTGGCGCCCCTGGGAGGGAGTCGGCGTTTGGGACATGGACATTGGAGCCTCCCGATCGCGCGGGATTCGCGCGGGTGACGAGATACGTCAAAGTCGTCTTGGGGGCAGCAGCTTCTCGGAAGTACACCTGATCTCCATAAGATTTGTCGTAACGTGACAACTTCTGGTGGACCAACGGTGCCCCCACCGCCTCCGGCTGATCCAGTGTCATTCCCATGGCAAAGACCTGGCAAAATACCGGGACCGGGAGGGGGCAGGGTCCTCTATGACGTAGCGGAGGACCCTCGACTCCCTCTCCCGGAGCGGACGAATCCGGAGACGGAGGCAACCTCCACGGGCCTGACCGACCCCCCAACGGCCAGGCCTCCCCCCGGCAAGAACGAGGTAATGATGGGCGAACTCGTGAACCGCATCTGGTCCCGCCCCCGTGGCGAGTGGACCCGGGTGCTGCGCAATGAACTCCCCTCCGTGGCCGATGAGGTGCTGGAGAACCTCCGGCACAGAATTCCGGGATTCGCCGACCTTCTGGAGGACTCTGAGCGTGACAAGGTCCGATGGGGAGTCGAACAGGCTCTCCTGACGGCACTGGGCTACCGCAAGCCGGGTGAGGAAGGCGTCGGCGAGCCGGCCGCCACCCCCGGCGAGGAGCTGCCCACCGAAGTACCGCCCGAGCGGGCCCGGCGCGAGCTGTTCGAGGCCCTCATCGGTGAAGTGGTGGTCTCCGAGCGGACCCTGGCCGAGCTGTCCCGGGCCGCCCGGTGGCCTCTTCCCGAGACGGTCCAGGCCATCGCCCTGCCCACCCCGGGCGAGGCACCGCAGCTGGCCGCCGTGCTGGGAGACACCCTCATCGGCGCGGTCGGCGACGAGCTGTGCCTGCTGCTCCCCGACCCGGACGCGGACACGGACCCCGCCCCGGACTCCGCCGCCGCCCAGACCCAGGACGGCGAGCGGGACCCGGACCGGGAGGTTCCGGTGGAACCCGGCACCCGCGGCGCGCTGGAAACCGCGCTGCGCGGCCGCACGGCCGCGGTCGGCCATGTGGTGCCGCTGAACGACGCGACGTCCTCCGTGCGTTGGGCGCGGCGCCTGCTGACCTTGGCGCCGGCGCGCAGCGGCCCCGAGGCCCGGGTGCTCTTCGTCGACGACCATCTGTCGATGCTGCTGCTTCTGCAGGACGAGTCCCTGGTCCGGGCGCTGGCCTCCCGGTGGCTCAAGCCGCTGGTCGGGCTGACCCCCCGGCAGAGCGAGCGCCTGCAGATGACGCTGCTGGCCTGGCTGGAGGGCGGTGGCGCGCCCGAGGCGGCGAAGGCCCTCAAAGTGCATCCGCAGACCGTGCGGTACCGACTGCGCCAGATAGAGAAGCTCTTCGGGCCCGGCCTGCGGGACCCGCGCATCCGCTTCGAGCTGGAGATGGCGCTGCGCGGCCGCCGGCTGTTGGCGCAGATGGACCGAATACGGCGCCAGGCGTCGCGGGTGGGCCGCAGGACCCGTACCGGGGCGCCCCCCGGCATCCGGCCCCTGGGAATCGCCCGGGAGGCCCGCGTCAACGGACTGTGAGCCGGGCACAGTGAACCGCCGACCGCGTGTGTCGCGGTCGGCGGTTCCTCATGAGACGGAGAAGGCGCCCGTCGGGGCGGCCGGAGCGGATCGATTCAGCTCCTGGCCCCGGCGGGCGCCGCCGTACGGGAGGCCGTGCGCATCGCGGCGTTGAGCCCCAGTAACTCGTTGTACGCACGGGCGCAGAAAGCACACTCGGCCAGATGGCGCGCGAGCGCGTGGCCGCGGCCCCCGCCGCGCCGTACGGAGGCGCCGATCATGGCGCTGAAGTGGCGGCACCGGTCATTGCGCGCGGATTCCAGATGGGCCTGCAGATACGATTCCCGCAGCCCTTCCCGGGCCCGGAAGGCCAGTGATGTCACACCGCTGGGGGAGATGCCCAGCACGGCGGCCACCCGATGCGGGGAGTCGTCCTCGACGAGGGTGAGCCACAGCACGGTCTGCCAGCGCTCGGGCAGCCTTCTGAAGCTGCGGATCAGCATCCGGCGGTCCTCTCCGGCCACCAGATGCTGCTGGGGATCGGCCGTGGGCGCGTGCTGCCGCCAGGACTCGAAGTCGGGCGTGAGCAGGATCTGACGCTCCCCGGCGCTCCATTCGACCGCGGTGTGGCGCACCACGGTCAGCAGATACGGGCGCCAGGAGCCGCGCGGACCGCCACCGGCCCGTACGGCCTGGAAGGTGCGGAAGAACGCCTCGGAGGCCAGGTCCTCGGCATCATGCGGGGCCCGGCAGCAGGTCCGGGCGTAGGCGAGCGTCGCCCGGTGGTGGCGGCGGAACAGGATGTCGCCCGCGGCCGGGCTGTTGGTGCCCGACGCGTGGCCCGCCACCAGCTGTTGGGTCAGCTCCTGGTCCGAGAGCGGGCCGCCGGTGCCGGGACGGACCGGTCGGCCGGTATGTGCCGGGTATGCGGCGCGGTCCGGATGTTCCGCGGCGGGATGGTGGGCGGCCGCGTCGTCCGCGGCCTTGTGGTGCACGGCAGCGCGGCGCGCGCCGGGTGGTTTTCCTCCATCAGCTGCACTTCTTGCCGCTGTTGATGCAGTCCACCGCCTTGTTCATCAGGTCGTCCGACATCACGTTGATGAAGTCGTCGTGGTCGGTGATGGGCTTGTGCAACTGCTCCGGGAAGCCGTCCACCGCGAACGGGGTGTTGGCCGGCACATCGTAGGTGAGGGTGTTCACCAGCTGGGGGATGGCCTGGAAGCCGTTGGGGCAGGAGCCGTCCTCATTGGCGAAGGCGACATGGTCCCGGTGGTTGGCGCTGTCGATGTTCTTGCCGTCCCAGCAGCTCTGGAAGTCGAAGGTACGCGTCACCGAGCTGCCCTGGGGGCAGAGCGGGTACTTGTCCGTCAGCTGCCGGTCCTCGAAGCCGGTGCAGCTCCAGGAGGCGTTGGCGTTCTTGTCGCCGTTGGTGAGGGCCTTGGCGTCACCGGTGATGACCCGCAGGAACTTCGGCATGGCCGTGACCTTGCTCTGCGCGTTGCCCTTGAACTCGATCGTGGAGCTCTTGGGGGTCAGGATGGTGCCGACGTTGCCCTCCTGGCCACCGCCGAGCTCATTGGCGTCCTGCTCGTCCTTGCCGTCCTGGGCGCGGACCACGGGCCAGTAGTAGGTCGACTTGTCGCCGTTGGTGCAGGAGGTGCCCGCCTGCTCGAAGGTCTGGTTGTTGGCGAAGGCGTCGTTGCTGTCGTTGCCCACGTAGTCGTGGGTGTGGTGGGCGCCGTTGCCCACACCGGGGGCGACGATGACGTTGTCGCTGTTGCGGAGGCCCGCGTCGCCGACGCCGCACTCCGAGCTGAAGGTACCGGTGGAGCCGTTGCCCTGTGCCTGCGGAGGCTGCTTGACGTTCGGCTGCACCTTGGTGATGTCGACGAAGTCGTCGGGCGAGGGTCCGTTGCCCGCCTGGCCGCCGGCGTTGCCGGGCACGTCGTTGGCGCCCTCGCCGCCTTGCTGCTGGCCGCCTTGTTGCTGGCCGCCTTGCTGGTCGCCACCTTGCTGCTGGTCGCCTTGCTGGTCACCGCCTTGCTGCTGGTCGCCTTGCTGGTCACCGCCTTGCTGCTGGCTGCCTTGCTGCTGGCCGCCCTGCTGCTGGTCGCCGCCCGCGGAGGTGGCGACCCCCTGCCACTTGCAGTCGGTCATCCCCTGCAGCTGGGAGTTGTCGCCGCCCATGGCCGTGCCGATGTCGTCGAGCGTCTGGGAGCGCTGCTCGTTGAGCTTGGAGAGCACCGCGTCGCTCGAGCCCTGCTGCTGCGAGTTCATCTGCTGGTAGGCCTTGGCCACCTGGTTGTCCAGCTCGGCCAGGCTCTTGTCGACCTCGGGCCTGGCCCTGGACGGCACGTCGCTCAGGTTCTGGCCCACATCGGGGCACTGGATCGTCCCCGCCTTCGCGGCCACGGTGTTGTTCTGGTTGGAGTCGCTCTTGTCACCATGGGCGGATGCGTTCGCGGCGATGATCGCGGCCCCGCCACCGCCGAGCGCGAGCGCGGCGACGATGGCGACGGTTTTGTTGGTGAACCGCCCGCGTTTGTGGGTCTGTTGCCTCATAAGATCACTTCACTTAGTCGTTAGAGGGCGTCGTAGTCGACAAGCCCGGTGTCCTCGAGGACCGTGATGTGGTCGAGAACGACGGCATTGGCCCTGGTGGCCAGTGATCTGACCATGGAGTTACGGCTCTCCGCCCGTACCTGTGCCACGAGATTGAACACCTTCCCGTGCGCAGCGCGCAGCCGGTTCGCGAACACGCGCTCGAAATCGGCGTTGCTCTGTGCGCTGTTCATCTCGTTGAGCCAGCCCTGCTGCTGTGCGTTGGGCTGGGTGGGCAGCTGGATCCCGAGCGCCCGGCCGACCTCCTCGGACCGCCGGTTGAGCTCGGTGTGCCCCTCGATGAGGTGCTCACCGGCGGTCTTCACGGCGTCCCGGCTGTCGCGCTCCTGAGCCATGCGCCCCGCGGGAAGCTCCCACGTTCCGGCGAGCCTCACTTTGCGGACGAAGTCCCGGTCAGTGGCTGTGAGCGGCCCGTACTGGGTGCTGACCGTCCCGCCACCGTCGTCCGTGACGCCGTTGCGCGGCGCCGCGGCGCTGCTCCCACCGAACAGTGACACGGGGATGAGGATGGCCGCGAGTGTCACGGCGAGCGCACCAATGATGAGCCCGGTGCCGATGGTACGGCTGGATGCATTGGATCTGCTGAGGATTGCTGATCGCACAGCGCCCTCCTTGGTTCGGAGTGACACCGGACGCTAGTACCTCGTGTAGCTCGGTCGTGGAGACCTCATCACTAGTGAATAAAGTCGGGACAGAGATCATTACGGGCTGGTACCCTGCCCGCCCGCACATCGGCGGCCTCTCAAAAAGTTTTTTCCTGCCCGTTGAGCAACTCGCCGCGCCCGTACGTATGGCAGGGAGAACCCGGTGTGCGGGCGGGCCGTTCGACGGCCCCCGGCCGCCGGCGACCCGCGAGACGAAAGGGCGCCCGCCATGGCGGTGAGAGCGAGGAACACCAGGTCGACGCCTGGCCTTCGGCAGGCCGGTACGGGCCGGCAGGCCGGTACGGGCCGGGGTCCTTGACCATCGACCGCGGTCCGCCGCCGTCATCCGCTGAGCGTCGGCGTCAGAGGTGACGGCTGCTCGTACCACCGCAGCTTGCCGCTGAGGACCCGGGTGTCGGGGTGGTTGAGCCCCTTGAGAATGGCCAGGGCCTGCCGCCAGACGGTGAGCGCGGTGCCGATGTCGCCCTGGGCGAGATGCGTGTCCCCTATATGGGTCAGCGTGTCGGCCTCCAGATAGCCGTCGTGGATCTCGCGGTAGATGCCGAGCGCGTGCCGGTAACAGCTGAGGGCGGGCTCGTACCGGCCGAGGTGGTGGTACGCGAACCCCAGGCTGTCCAGCGCGGCGGCCTCGCCGTTGGAATCGCCGATCCGCCGGTGCAGCTCGACCGCCTGCCCGCACTGGGCCAGGGCGTGCTCGTACTCGCCGAGAAGGACGTGGGTCCAGCCGATCTCGTTCAGCACGCTGGCCTGTCCGCTGAGGTTGGCGGAGGAGCGATAGTGCTCGAGCGCGGGCTGGTAGTGCTCCAGCGCCTGCTGGTGGTGGCCCTCGGTGTTGGCGAGAAACGCCAGGCTGCGCACGGTACGGGCATGGCCGTCGAACTCACCGAGCTCGGCGAACAGCTCCAGGGCGCGCCCCAGATGGCGGTACGCCTCCTCGTACCGGCTCAGCCGGCCCTCGGCGAAACCCAGCGTGCGGTGGGCGTGCGCCTGCCCGAGCCGGTCGGACAGACGCAGGGCCGCGTCCAGCGCGGTGCGCTGGATGGTGGTCTGCTCCTGCCAGTGGCCCCGCCGGTCCAGGAAGAGCTCCAGGGTCACGGCCAACTGCCACGCGTGGGCGGGGAATCCGGTCTGGGTGGCGTGGTCGATGACCGACAGCAGTACGGGCCGCTCGGCCGCGAGCCATGCCTCGGCCCGCTCCTGGCCGGTGAGGTGCTCGGGCGAGGCGTCGGGCCGGGGCGGGGACAGCGGGATGCGCTCGGTGCGGTGCGGGGCGAGCAGGGTGGCGGCGGTGCGCGCGGTCCGCAGATAGTGGTCGAACATGCGGTGGCGGGCGTCCCGATGGGCCTCGGCCGGGTCGTGGTCCTGGACGAGCTCCACCCCGTAGGCATGCAGCAGATCGTGGAAGGTGTAGCGGCCCGGAGCGTGCTCGATCAGCAAATGGGCACGGGCCAGACCGGCCAGCAGCGCACGGGTCCTGCGGACCGGGAGCCCGGCCAGACTCGCGGCCACCGCCGTGGAGATCTCGGGGCCCGGATGCAGAGCGAGCAGCCGGAACAGCCGTGCGGCCTCGGGGTGCAGGGCGCGGTAGGACCAGGAGAAGACGGTCCGCGCGTCGGTGCTGGGATCGGCGCCCGCGAACGCGTCGAGATTGCCGTGGCTCTCCCGCAGCTCCGCGGCGACAGAAGAGAGGGGAAAAGCCGGCCGGGTGGCGGCGCGGGCGGCCACCACGGCCAGCGCGAGCGGCAGATGTCCGCACAGCCGGACGATGGTCGCCACGGCCTCCGGCTCCGCGGCGACCCGGTCGGCCCCGAGCCGGCGGACCAGCGCCTCACGGGAATCGGCCGGGGACAGCGGGCCGAGGGTGAGCGGACGGGCCCCCTCGGTGGCGATCAGACCATGGAGCTGATTGCGGCTGGTGACGATGGTCAGACAGCCGGGGGAGCCGGGCAGCAGCGGCCGGACATGCTGGGAGTCCACCACATTGTCCAGCAGGATCAGCACCCGCCGCCCCGCCAGCAGACTGCGGTACAGCGCGGTCTGGGCGTCCAGACCGGCCGGTACCCGGCTCGGCGGAACCCCGAGCGCGTGCAGAAACGTCCGGAGCGCCTCGTCCGGGGGCATCACCGAACCGGTCGGGTCGAAGCCGCGAAGATTGGCGTAGAGCTGACCATCGGGGAAGCGGTGGGCGATCCGATGGGCCCAGTGCACGGCCAGCGTCGTCTTGCCGATCCCGGCCATCCCGTCGATCGCGCTGATCACCACGGGGGCCGGCGACCCGGCCTCGGCGCCCTCGGGAAGCAGGGCCCGGGTGCGGGCGAGCTCCACGTGCCGGCCGCTGAACGTGGGCAGATCGGGAGGAAGCTGGGCGGGCCGTACGGCCGGGGCGGGCGGCTCCTGCGGCGGCGGGGGCGGCGGGGACGGGGGCGGAGGCGGCGGGGACGGCGGACCGTGCGCGGGCTCCGCGCCCAGCGGGGCGCCCCCGGCGGAGCTCCCGGTGGGCCGGGCGCCGCCGCCCGTACGGGCCTTCGGCGTGGTGGTGGCCGGGGCCGGGGCGGGCTGGGGGAGCACCTGGAGGTGGGCGGCGCGCAGTTCGGGACCGGGGTCGATGCCCAACTGCTCCGTCAGCCGGTCCCGCACCGTGCCGTAGAGCTCCAGCGCCTCGGCCCGCCGGCCGGTGCCGGCGAGCACCAGGATCAGCCTCGCCTGCAGCGTCTCGTCCAGTGGATGGTGGGCGGCGAACTGCTGAAGGATCGTCAGCAGCCGTTCGGGGACCCCGGACTCCAGGGCCATCTCCGCGGCCACCTTGGCGGCGGCCAGCAACTCGCCGTCCACCCCGGAGAACACCGGATGCGCCCGGATGTCCGCCGGTATCCCGGCGGCGGTCGGCCCCTGCCACAGGGCGAGGGCCTGGGCGAAGAGCTCCGCGGCCTCGTCCGGCGCGTCCATCCCCGCGGCCTGGCGGGCCCGTTCGCTCAGCTGCCGGAAGCGCAGCAGATCCAGCGCCTCGGCGTCGGCGTTCAGCCGGTAGCCGCCCGAGCTGCGCACCAGCCGGCTGCCCGCCGCCTTCGCCGGCAGGCCCGGCTCCAGCAGCCGGCGCACCGCCCCGACATGCCGGTGCACCACATTCACCGCGCTGCTCGGCGGATCCTGCGCCCACAGCACGTCGACGATCTCGCTGAGCGCCACGGGCTGCCCCGCCCGCACGAGCAACAGCGCCATCAGCGCACGCTGTTTGGGCGGCCCGAGCTCCAGCTCGGCCTCGTCCCGCCACGCTCTGACCGGGCCTAACACCGTAAATCGCACAAGTGCGGAGTGTAGTCGAGCGGCCTCCGGCGGCAGCGCTCTTCCAGCCGCCGCCACCGTCAGTCTTTCGGCACTGATTCGGTGTCGGGGTCCCTCTACGCTCGCGCCACCGATTTCAGACCGCATTCGCCGCACCGGCCCGCCATGACCGCTCGCACACCCGGCGCCGGTGCGATCGCAGACCCGGGGGGACCGGACGATGCATACCTGCGCAGCAGCCGTGGTGACCGAGGTGGCCCCGAGGCCGACACGCACTCGTCTTTTACGTGCCGTGGCCGACCGGGGGGCGCCGCGGCCCGACGAGGCCGAGACCTTTCTGCGGGTGCTGTACGAACGGCACGGCTCCGCGCTGCTCCGCTACGCGGCCCGGATGCTGGGCGGGGACTGGCACCGTGCCGAGGACGTCGTGCAGGAGGTGGCGATCCGCGCCTGGCAGCACTCCGCCGACATCGACCCCGCGGACGACAGCGCGCGTCCCTGGCTGTTCACCGTGGTCCGCAATCTGGTGATCGACTGCCGTCGGGCCCAGGCGGCGCGGCCCCTGGAGCTCGGCGACGCGGATCTGACCCACCTGGCCGCGCCGGACGCGGTCGACCAGGCGCTCACCGCGCAGGTGGTGATCGAGGCGATGGCGGATCTCGCCCCCTTCCAGCGGGAGGTCCTGCTGCACGTGTACTACCTGGGCCGCAGCGTCAACCAGGCGGCGAAGGTGCTGGGGGTGCCGCCCGGAACCGTCAAGTCGCGGACGTACTACGCGATGCGCGCGCTGCGCAGGGCCCTGGCGGCGCGCGGCGTCACCGCCTGCTGATCCCGCTGATCATCACCGCGCGCGGGGCGGTCGTGGACCAGACCGCCCTGACGGAGGAAGGAGCTGCGCAACCTGAACGGCGTCGACGCATGGACGGCCGGCTGCATCCGGATGCGCGCCCTGGCGACCCCGATGTGCTCCTGGAGGGCGACGGCACCGGGCGCGCGGACGCCGGCTGGCGCCCCTGGCGCTCGTACGCCACCCACCATCTGTGGAGCGCCGCGCGCTGATCAGCGCGAACTGGGGGAGGCGCCGTACGAGGTGCCCTCCTCGATGGTGCCGCCGAACTCGCGGCGGAGGGTGTCCATGTTCTTCCTCGGCGACGACGACAGCACCCAGCGATCGCCGACCAGATAGACCCCGCCGTACATCTGCGCGGTGTCCAGCCAGTCCCGCTGGCCCTTGTCGCTGACGAAGTCGAGGAAGAGGAACTTGCCCTTGCCGGTCTTGCAGACGGCCTGCCGGTAGTCGTCGACCCTCGTGGTGAAGTCGGGCTTGCAGCCGGCGGCCGAGGCCAGTTGGTCCACCCGTGCCGGCTTGGCGCCGGGGCTCGCCCTCGCGCTCGGGCGGGCGGTGTGCCGTCCGGTCTCCGCCTTGGCGTCCGCCTTCCCGCCCCCACCGCATCCGGCGGTGACCAGCACCGCGCACACCGCCGCCACCACCGGAACCAGGCGCGGGCCGCGGCGGCGCGTGCTGAGGTCGGCGGACGGGGCCGGGTGCGGTGCGTCGTCCATGAGGGCCCTCCCGTGGCGGATCCGGCTGCGGCTGGGTACATCACACCTACGGATACGCAGTTGCGGAGCTGATCGTTCACCGCCGGCCCACCTCGGCGGCGCAGCCGCGATGCCCCGGACACCCCGTCAATGGCGCGTCGGTATCCGGGAGGTGCCGAGGACGGGGAGGGAAGGCGCGCCGACGGGCCGCGGCACGGGGAAGCGGCAGGCGTCCATACTCTTGACAGCCCAGGTCGGATGCTGGATTACTGGACCGCGTCCACAGGTAAACCGAATGTTCGGTCGGTTCTGGGAGGCGGTGGAAACCACGTGGCAGACTCCATGAACGCGGCGGCCGGCCCCGCGGAGGAGATGTTCGCCGCGGACGAGGCGTCGCGCGGTCTGGGCATCGAGCTGCTGGAGACCGGGGACGGCTCGGCGGTGCTCCGGATGGGCGTGACCGCCTCGATGGTGAACGGGCACGGCATCGCCCACGGCGGCTATGTCTTTCTGCTCGCGGACACGGCCTTCGCCTGCGCGTGCAACAGCCATGGCCCGATGACCGTCGCCGCCGGAGCCGACATCACCTTCGTCGCCCCCGCCCGGGAGGGCGATGTGCTGGTGGCGACGGCGCGGGAGCGGACCCGGTTCGGGCGCAGCGGCATCTCTGACGTGACCGTGGTCCGCGGTGACGAGGTGATAGCGGAGTTCCGCGGCCGCAGCCGGACCACGCGGGGCCCTCGCGCCGTGGAGACCGCGGTGTCCGTGGAGGCGTCATGACCACCGAGCCGACGCCCCCGCCCGCGGAGCTGCTCGACGACGCCGAGCGGATGAGCCGCGAGGAGCTGAGGGCGCTTCAGCTGATCCGGCTGCGGGCCACCTTGCGCCATGCGTACGACCATGTGGAGCTGTACCGCAAGAAGTTCCGCGAGGCCGGGGTCGGGCCCGGGGACTGCCGCACCCTGGAGGACCTGGCCCGGTTCCCCTTCACCACCAAGGCCGATCTGCGTGACACCTATCCCTTCGGGATGTTCGCGGTGGAGCAGAGCCAGGTGCGGCGCGTCCATGCCTCCAGCGGCACCACCGGCCGTCCCACCGTCGTCGGCTACACCGAGCACGACCTGTCGGTGTGGGCCGATGTGGTCGCGCGCTCGCTCCGCGCGGCGGGCGGGCGGCCCGGCCACAAGGTGCATGTCTCCTACGGATATGGCCTGTTCACCGGCGGCCTCGGCGCCCACTACGGCGCCGAGCGCCTCGGCTGCACGGTCATCCCCGCCTCCGGCGGCATGACCGCCCGGCAGGTGCAGATCATCCAGGACTTCAGGCCCGAGATCATCATGATCACGCCCTCCTATCTGCTCACGCTGCTCGATGAGTTCGAGCGCCAGGGCGTCGATCCGCGCTCCACCTCGCTCCAGGTCGGCATCTTCGGCGCCGAGCCCTGGACGGAGGAGATGCGCCGGGAGATCGAGGACCGCATGGACATCCACGCGGTGGACATATACGGGCTCTCCGAGGTGATGGGCCCGGGGGTGGCGCAGGAGTGCGTGGAGACCAAGGACGGTCTGCATGTGTGGGAGGACCACTTCTACCCGGAGATCGTCGACCCGGTCACCGACGCGGTGCTGCCCGACGGCGAGGAGGGCGAGCTGGCCTTCACCACGCTCACCAAGGAGGCGCTGCCCGTCATCCGCTATCGCACCCGCGATCTGACCCGGCTGCTGCCCGGCACCGCCCGGCCCGCCTTCCGGCGCATCCAGAAGATCACCGGCCGCTGTGACGACATGCTCATCGTGCGCGGGGTGAATGTCTTCCCCAGCCAGATCGAGGAGATCGTGCTGCGGGTCCCGGCCGTGGCCCCGCACTTCCGGCTGGAGCTGACCCGGCGCGCCCGGATGGACCATATGGCCGTACGGGTCGAGGCGCGCCCCGGGGCGACCCCCGTACAGCGCGAGGCCGCCGCGGCGGCGATCGCCAGGGGCATCAAGGACGGGGTGGGGCTGACGGTCGAGGTGGCGGTGGTGGACCCGGAGACGCTGGAGCGCTCCGTCGGCAAGATCCGCCGGGTGAGGGACCTGCGCGACGCGAAGTGAGGGGGCCGCGGGGAGCCGCGCCCGGGCCGTGCCGCGCGGTACGGTGGGAGAACGTTAGTTCTCAGGCGAGGGTGGCCCCTGATGGATCAGGAACCGATCAGGACCCGGGTGCTCGACGCGGCGGAGGAGCTGTTCTACGGCCGCGGGGTGCAGTCCGTGGGCATGGATGAGATCCGCACCGCCTCCGGGGTCTCCCTCAAACGCCTCTACCAGCTCTTTCCGTCCAAGGGTGAGCTGGTCCAGGTGTATCTGGCGCGGCGCGACACCCGCTGGCGCCAGGCGCTGGCGTGCCAAGTCGAGACCCATGAGGGCCCCGAGGAGCGGATCCTGGCCGTCTTCGACTGGCTCCACCGGTGGTTCGGCGATCCCGGCTTCCGGGGCTGCGGCTTCATCAACTCCTTCGGCGAGCTCGGGGCCACCACTCCGGCGGTGGCCGACGCCGCCCGTGCGCACAAGGAAGCGTTCCGGGCGTATCTGGGCGGTCTGGTGGCCGCCGCCGGCCGCTCCGAAGCGCTCGCCGGCCAGCTGGCGCTGCTCGCGGAGGGCGCCATGACCTCGGCCGCCATCTCCGGTTCCGCCGAGCCCGCGCGACAGGCCCAGGCCGCCGCCCGTGTGCTGCTGGGGGCGGCGGCCGGTGCGTCCGTGCCCGCCGGGGCGCCTGCGCGGTAGATCCGCGGCCGGGGCGGGAATGGAGGGAGATGGTTCACGGTTCAACCAAACGTGTGGCCGACCGACCGCCGAGCCCTCGCAAGGAGGAGAGTGCCATGCCCGCCGTGACCGTCGAGAGCACGCTGCAACTGCCCCGCGTCCCCACCCCCGATCCGCAGACCGCGCCGCCGCGGCCGGTCCGCTCGGTGACCAGCGCCCCGCAGGGATTCGAGGGCGAGGGCTTCCCGGTCTACCGGGCCTTCGCCGGTGTCTCGCTGCGCGACCTCGACCCGTTCATCCATATGGACCAGATGGGCGAGGTCGAGTACGGGCCGGGCGAACCCAAGGGCACCCCCTGGCATCCGCACCGCGGCTTCGAAACCGTCACCTACATCATCGACGGCCAGATGGAACACCAGGACTCGAACGGCGGCGGAGGGCTGATCGCCGACGGCGCCACCCAGTGGATGACCGCCGGTGGCGGCATCCTCCACATCGAGACGCCCCCGGAGCATCTGGTGGTCTCCGGCGGACTCTTCCACGGCATCCAGCTGTGGGTGAACCTGCCGCGCGCCAACAAGTGGAACCCGCCGAAGTACCAGAGCATCGAGGGCCCGCAGGCCGCGCTGCTCTCCACGCCCGACGGCGGCGCGCTGGTGCGCGTCATCGCCGGGGAGCTCGCCGGGCACCAGGGGCCCGGTGGCACCTTCACCCCGATCACCATGATCCACGCCACCGTGAGTCCGGGCGCCCGGCTGGACCTGCCCTGGCGCCCCGACTTCAACGCGCTCGTCTACGCCCTGTCCGGACGCGGCACGGTCGGCGCCGGGCAGCGTCCGCTGGACGCCCATGAGCTCGCCGTCCTCGGACAGGGCGGCGCCCTGAGCGTGGCCGCCACCGAGCGGCCGGACGCCCGGACCCCGAACCTCGATGTGCTGATCCTCGGCGGACGGCCGATCCGCGAGCCCGTCGCGCACTACGGCCCCTTCGTGATGAACACGAAGGCCGAGATCGCGCAGGCCATCGAGGACTTCCGGAGCGGCCGCCTCGGCGTCATCCCCGCCGAGCGGATCCCGCACACCGCACCCGGAGAGGAGCTGCCGTGACCGCGTACCAACCGACCGCGTCCCTCCCGGAGGAGACCACGGCGGAGCGCTGGGAGCGCGCCGGGCTCTTCTTCGAGGCGAAGGAGTACACCGAGGCCGCCCGCATCCTCACCACCGTGGTCGAGGACGTGCCCGCAAAGATCTCCCCGCGGCTGCTGCTGGCCCGCGCCTATTACCACTCGGCCCAGCTGAGGCGCGCCGAGGAGCAGCTGCGCGAAGTGCTCGACCGCGATCCGGTCGAGACGTACGCCCATCTCATGCTGGGCCGCACCCTCCAGCGCCAGGGGCGGCACGCGGAGGCGGCCAGGTCGCTGCGGATAGCGGGCGCGCTCACCGGCGACTTCTCCGCGCGGGGCTGAGCAACGCCGCGCCCACCCCGGGCCTCGGGGGCGGGCGCCGCGGTCCGCTGGCACTCAGCAGTGGGCGGACAGCCGCGCCCCGCACACGGTCGCCTGCGCCCGCGCGGCGACGGTGCGCCGGTCGTCGACGCCCGCCACGGGCAGCAGCGGCCGATGCGCGGTCACCCGCACGGTGAGCCCGCGGGCGCTGATCACCCGGCGCAGCGAGGTGCCGAAGTCGTCCTCGCCGACGAAGGCGGCCACGGTGGTCGGGGCGCCGTGCTGGACGTAGTCCAGGGTCACCGGCCGGATGGGCGCGCCCGCGTCGATCGCCGCCTGGAAGGTCGCCCGCCGGAAACTGCCTCCCGTACCGGCGCACCAGGTGACGCCCTGCGGGAAGACCATCACCGAGCGCCCGTCGCGCAGCCGGTCGGCCATCTCGCCCACGGTCCGCGGCAGTTCGCGCAGACTGCCGCGGTCGATGAACATGGTCCCCGCGCGCTTGGTCAGCGGGCCGACCATCGGCCAGCCCCCGACCTCCCGCTTGGCCAGCATGATCACCGGCTCGACGGCGAGCAGCGCGATGATGTCGAGCCAGGAGATGTGGTTCGCGACGACGAGCGTGCCGGTTCCACCCGGGGCGCTCAGCAGTCCGTCGCCTGCCGGCTCCAGCCGGATGCCCAGCGCGTCCAGCATCGCCGCGGCCCGCGAACGCAGCGTCTCGGGCTCGGCGATCCGCTCCCCGCTCCTCAGCGCGCCCACGATCGCCCGGCCGAACGACGCGTAGCGCCGGGCGATGGTGGTGGCCGGGACACGGGCGGCGGCATGGGTGACACAGCTGGGGCCGCAGGGGGACCAGGCGGCCCAGGCGTGCGCCGGCAGGTTCGCGTTCACCGGCACGGTCACCGGGATTCACCCAGGAAATAGCGGCGGTAGCGGTCGTTCATCCGCTCGGTGTCCAGCAGCACGAAGAAGTCGGCGTCGTCGAAGTCCTGGTCGTGCTGCGGGGACCCGCACATCCAGGCGCCGACTCGCAGATAGCCGCGGAGCAGCGGCGGCAGCTTCGCGTAGTTCGGCTCGGCGTCCAGCGTCCGGGTCGGTATCCAGGGGTCGTGCGGGTGGACCCGCAGCTCGGGCGGGGCGGCGTGCTTGGTGGTGCCGAGCAGCCAGGCGTTGGCCGCGGCCTGTCCGCCGTCGGCCAGCGGCACCGAGGCGCAGCCCGCGAGATAGCGGTGGCCGGAGAGCAGGACGTAGCGCGCCAGACCGGCCCACATGAGGTTGATGACCGCGCCCGAGCGGTGGTCGGCGTGCACACAGGCCCGGCCCGCCTCGACCATCGACGAGCGGACCTCCGTCGGAAGGCCGCGCAGATCGAACTCGGTGTCCGAGTAGAGCCGCTCGCTGCGCCCCGGGGGGAGCAGCCGGTAGGTGCCGACCACCGTTCCCGTCGCCGTGTCCGTGACGATCAGGTGGTCCATGACATCGTCGAACTCGTCCACGTCACGGTCGGAGACGGCCGAGGCCAGCCGGCCTCCCCGCTCCTCGCCGAACACCTGGTAGCGCAGCCGCTGCGCGGCGTGGATCTGCTCCTCGGTGTCGGCGATGGAGGTGACGTAGGAACTGGTGGACGCCGATACCGTGGACGTCGTGAGCACGGGCATTCCTGTTCTCCGTTCGGGGGAAGTCAGGAGCGGTGGGGACTGGGAACAGCGGAGGAAACGCCTCACTCGCCAAGGCGATGCGTGGAGGCGGCGCGCATGCTTGGCTTTCACCAGTCTTGCCGTGGCGACGAACGTCGCAGTGTCCGCGTGGTGATTCGGCGACTGCCAGCCGATGACGAACACATGCCGCCGGTCAGCGAGCTGTTACGGAGCGCCCGTGCCGGTGTCCGTGGCCGAGCCGGTGCCGGGGAGCGGAAAACCCAGGGACCGGGCCGCGGCGGCGGGGGTGGGCTGGGACCAGTAGTCGGTGACGGCCTGCGCGGAGGAGAGGGAGCGGGTCTCGGCCAGATCGAGATAGAGGACGCCGTCAAGATGGTCGGTCTCGTGCTGAACGATCCGGGCCGGCCACCCCGTGAACTCCTCGTCCAGCTCCCGCCCCGTCTCGTCCTGTCCGCGCAGCCGGATCCGCTCCGGGCGGCTGACCACCGCCTGCCAGCCGGGGATGCTCAGGCACCCCTCGAAGAACGCCGCCCGGTCCTCGCCGACCGGTTCGTAGGACGGGTTGACCAGCACCCGGTAGGGGAGGGGCACCCGGCCGCGCGCCTCGCGCACCTCGGCCGCCACCTCGGCCGGATCCTCGATCACGGCGAGCCGTAGCTCCACCCCGATCTGCGGGGCGGCCAGGCCCACTCCTGGGGCGGAGTGCATCGTCTCCCGCATCGCCCCCAGCAGCCGGTCCAGCTGATCCGCGGTCAGCTGACCCTCGTACGGCAGGGCCGGCCGGCGCAGGACGGGGACGCCCGCGGAGATGATCGGCAGCGGGCGGGTGCCGGAGAGCAGTTCCTCGACGAGCTCGGACAAGGTGGTGGTCGGCATGGGGACAGCGTGGCAAGTCGATCAGGCCGGGGCAATCCGCGGGGGACGGGCGGTCTGGGCGGTCCGTGCTCACGATCGGACAAATGGTGAACCGGATGCGGATGTGGTCCGTAGAGGGTGGTGAGTCGCCGGGGAATCCCACGCCCCCGTGGCTCGATCCGGGTATTCCCGACCCGGCACGCTGCCGCTCCGCGGTGCTCTCCCCGTTGGGCCCGGCGGAGCGGCAGTCTTTATCCTTCCGCCGTTTTCGTCCTATATGGGTGGGTACCCGCTCGGCTCTGACAGCGGAGGTGTCCCCTATGCCTGGACGTGAAGAGCTTCCTTCCACGCTGGAGCGTTCGCCCGAGGACGCCCAGCGCACCTGGATCAAGGCCCATGACTCGGCCGTCGACCAGTACGGCGAGGGCGAACGAGCCCACCGGGTGGCCTATGGAGCTCTCAAGCACACGTACGAGAAGGTCGGCGACCACTGGGAGCGCAAGGAGAAGGGGCGCAAAGGGCCCTCCGACCCCCGGTCGGCGCGTCCGCGGCAGCTGGGCGGCCGCACCGGCGAGGGCGTCGACGAGCAGGCGAGCAAGCAGCATCTGTACGACGTCGCGAAACGGCTGGGCGTCGAGGGCCGCTCGGGGATGAGCCGGCCGGAGCTGCTGGACGCCATCCGGAGGCACAACCGCAGACACACCCGGCGGGCCCGGGAGGAGGACGGATGAGTACACACGACGAATTGCCGCTGCCCGACTACGACCATCTTCCGCTCAGCGCACTGCAGCACCGTATCCGCCCGCTCACCGCCGATCAGCTGCGGCAGCTGCTGGAGTACGAGCGCGCGCACGCCGACCGGCTCCCGGTCATCGAGGTGCTCACGGCACGTCTGCGCCAGCTGGAGAGCGGCGCCACTCCCTCGCCGGGCGAGCCGGATGCCGGGCCGGTCCCCGAGCGGCCTCCGCCCCCGAGGGGCGGTTCGCCGGTGACGCCGCAGACATCGGCCGAGCCGAGTCCTCCTCCGCACCACGGCCATCCCGACCGCCCGGGGCAGTCGAAGTGAACCGACCCCAGGGGGCCGGGGCCCGGGCGAGCCGAGGGGGTGCCGGGCGGGTTCAGCCGGTGGCCCGGCCGCCTCTGCCGCCGCGCCCGCCCTCGCCCTGGACGGCCCGCGTCTCCGGCAGCAGCTCCCGGATGTCGCTCGGCAGCACCCCGTACACCTTCTCCATCAGCTCCGGGTCCACGGCGGAGTCCAGCACCTCGAAGAAGGCGCTCGCCTCCCGCAGCGCCTCCTCCTCGGAGCTCTCGATGCGCCAGGCGATCCGGCCCGCGAAGCCGGTGAGGTCGAACCGCTCACCGTGGTCGCGCCGGTACGCCCGCTCCTCGGGCGAGCCCTCGTGGGACGCGGCGACCCGGCGGAGGGGCTCCGCCGCCTCGGTCGGCAGCTGGGCCGCCATATGGACCGCCAGTCCGTCCGGAATCCGCTCGGCGAGGGTTTCGAGCGTCGCGCGCACGGTCCGCTCGGCGGACTGCCGGTCCGGCAGCTGTGCGAGGGCCTGGACCTGACCCGTCAGTTCTTCGTAGCGCATGATCGGCGCCCCCTTGGTTGAGTGCCCGGCTCACCGCCGGGTGCCCAGCGCCGCCGCCCCGAACCGCCGGCCCGAGTCACTGTCCGGGGGTGCGGGAAGCCGGCGGCGGCCCCAGGACCCGGGTGCCCGGACCGACGTGGCCGCCGGGGCCCGGGAGCTGCTGGGTGGTGCTGTGCACCGTGAGGGGGTCGCCGCAGGACGCCAAGCCGCGGGTCACCTCTCTCGGATACGCCCGCGGGGGTGAGCCCCGGGCGCCGGTCCGGCCGCCCCGGAGCACACTGGGCACTGTGACGGAGAAGCGCAGCGCCGGAATCCTGCTGTTCCGCGGTACGGGCCCCGACCTTGAGGTGCTGCTCGGCCATATGGGAGGCCCCTTCTGGGCCGCGAAGGACGAGCGCGCGTGGACGGTGCCGAAGGGCGAGTACGAGCCGGACGAGACCCCGGTGGCCGCGGCCCGCCGGGAGTTCCAGGAGGAGCTCGGGCTGCCGCCGCCCGACGGTGAGCTCCTTCCGCTCGGCTCCGTACGGCAGAGCGGCGGCAAGCTCGTCACCGTCTGGGCGCTAGCGGGCGACCTCGACCCCGAGCGGGTCACTCCGGGCACCTTCACGATGGAGTGGCCCAAGGGGTCCGGCCGGATCCAGGAGTTTCCCGAGCTGGACCGGGCCGCCTGGTTCGATCTCGACACCGCCCGTCGGAAGATCGTCGCGACCCAGGAGCCCTTCCTCGACGGGCTCGAGGAGCTGGTGAACGGAGCGGAGCGCTCGTAGAACGGGGCGGATCGCCCATGGCCCTCACCGCGCGCGGTGCGCGGCTACCGTGAAGAGGGGGCCGTGCGGGATGCCGCGCTGAAGGCGCTGAAGCCGACGGAGGCACGGTGGG
The DNA here is from genome assembly GCF_040606675.1 of Streptomyces sp. NPDC005393. Taxonomy (NCBI): domain Bacteria; kingdom Bacillati; phylum Actinomycetota; class Actinomycetes; order Kitasatosporales; family Streptomycetaceae; genus Streptomyces; species Streptomyces sp. NPDC005393. The sequence goes on from NZ_JBEXFG010000003.1 coordinate 29,759, forward strand.
CATGGAGAGCGCGAGGAGTTCCGAGGACCTGCCCCGGCTGCGGCTGGACGAGCTGCTGGAGGAGCTGCGGGTACGCATCGACGTGGTGCGCGGTACCCAGGACCGGGTGCACAGCCTGCTGGAAGCGGTGTTCTCGGTCGGCCGGGAGCTGGATCTGTCGCATGTGCTGCGGCGGATCGTGGAGGCCGCCGTGGTGCTCGTGGACGCCGAGTACGGGGCCCTGGGGGTCATCGGCGACGATCAGCGGCTGGCCGAGTTCCCGCCGGTGGGCGTCGGCAAGGAGCAGACCGAGGCGATCGGCTCGCTGCCGTCCGGCCACGGCATCCTCGGCGAGTTGATCCGCCGCCCCGAGCCGCTGCGCCTGGCCGAGCTCTCGGAACATCCGGCGTCCTACGGCTTTCGGCCGAACCATCCGCCGATGCACTCGTTCCTCAGGGTGCCCATCCGGGTGCGGGAAGAGGTGTTCGGCAATCTCCATCTGACCGGGAAGCGCGGCGGTAAGGAGTTCGACGGCGAGGACGAGACGGTACTGTCCACCCTGGCCGTGGCCGCCGGGGTGGCCATCGAGAACGCCCGGCTGTACGAGGAGGCCCGGCACCGCCAGCGCTGGCTGGAGGCGAATGCCGAGGTCACCAAGAGCCTGCTGTCCGGCGTGGACGAGACGAGGGTGCTCGAGCTGATCGTCGAGCACGCCCGCCGGATCCTCTCCGCCGATCTGGGCGTGCTGATGCTGCCCGTCACCGGCTCCGACGCACTGGAGGTCCGGCTTGCGGCGGGGACCGACGCCGAGGCCCACCGGGGTCTGGTGCTGCCCTGCCGGGGCACGTTCGCCGGAGCCGCCTTCACCGCCTCCGAGCCGGTCACCAGCACCGATGTCGAGAACGATCCGCGGATCACCGTCGGGCCCCCGCGCTGGGGCGGACTCGGCCCGGCCGTCGCGGTGCCGATGCGCACCAGCGACGGGGTGGGCGGGGTGCTGTCGCTGGCCCGCGCCGTGCGCAGCCCCGCCTTCACCCAGATGGAGACCGACACCCTGCTCGGCTTCGCGGGCCAGGCGGCGATCGCGATGAAGCTGGCCGAGCGGCGGCGCGACGCCGAGCAGCTCGCGCTGCTCGAGGACCGCGACCGGATCGCCCGCGATCTGCACGATCTGGCCATCCAGCGGCTCTTCGCCGCCGGGATGACGCTGCAGAGCACCGTGCGCTTCGTCCAGCATCCGGAGGGCTCCGAGCGGCTGCTGCGGGTGGTGGACGACCTGGACGACACCATCAAGATCATCCGCTCGACGATCTTCGGGCTGCGATCGCATGAGGCGGGCCCCGCCGTCCAGGGCCTGCGCGTCCGCACGGCCAAGACCATCGAGGAGGTCGTGCCCGCGCTCGGCTTCACCCCCTCGCTGCGCACCGAGGGGCTGGTCGACACCGATGTGCCACGCCCTGTCGCGGACGACATGGTCGCGGTCCTGGCGGAGGCGCTGTCGAACGTCGCCCGGCACGCCCATGCCGGCGCCGCGGAGATCTCCCTGGTCGTGGCCTCCGGCCGGCTGACGCTCACCGTCACCGACGACGGGGTGGGCATCCCGGAGGGCGGCCGGCGCAGCGGGCTGCGGAATCTGGCCGAGCGCGCCGGGAAGCTCGGCGGTGAGCTGGTGCTCGGGGCACCGGCGGGCGGCGGCACCCGTCTGGTGTGGGACGTACCGCTGCCGGAGCGGTAGCGCGCCACCGGCACCCCTGCCGCGCGCCGCGGCCAGGGCGGGCTCCCGTCGCGGCTCGCCTTGTCTGCCGGGTCACGCCGCCCCTGTCCGAGTGCCGATCGGCGCCGGGCATCTCCTGGCCCCGCCTCACCCCGTGTGCCGCGTCCGGGCCCGGTGCCGCCGCCCTCCAGCCCGGAGTGGCCCTCTGCGCCGGGTGCCGCGCGGCTGTCCGCCTCCTCAGGTGGCCGGGCCGCGCGCCGCGTCGTCCGCCAGCACCTCGTGCGCGCCGCCGCGCGGGGTGGCCGGCCCCGTGGGCCCGTAGCCGAGCCGGATCAGCATCTGCACATGGCCGGGTGCCCGGGGGCCGTCGCTCAGCGCCCACCGCAGATCGGACCACTCCAGCGCCTGGTGCAGCAGCGAGGCCCGTACCGCGTGTGAGGTGGCCAGCAGCAGCACGTGCTCCAGCGCCTGTCCGGCCCGCAGCCAGTCGGCGCGCCGGTCGTGGCTCGTGGTCAGCACGGCGATGGTCGGGCGGCTCTCGAACACCGCGGCCGGCGGATGGCCGCCGGGGCGCCCGTCCGGCCCGTGGTAGTCGCGCAGCGGCAGCTGCCCGTCGGCGTCGCGCGGGCCGAGGGCGGCGCTGGGAATCCCGTACGGACCGGTCTCGCGGATCCAGCCGCGGGTCTCCGCGACCCGGCCCGGATCGTGGGCGTTGCGCTCCTCCGCCTCGGCGGTCAGCCGCAGCAGCCGCGAGGTCTCCTCGGGGCCCGCCGGATACAGCGTCGCCCCGTCCGCCCGTGCGGCGTCGGCCAGTTCGCACATCACCCTCGGCGGCAGCCGGCGCCCCGAGAAGGGGAAGCGGTTGCTGTGCCGTCGCCAGATCACGTCGTACAGGTCCTCGTGGTGCATGGCGCCGCCGCGGGGCGCGGCGGCCAGCCGCACCGTGGCCAGCAGATCCGGCTGGGAGCGGTACGGCAGCAGCCGGACCACCGGGTCCCAGCCGAAGTGGGCCACGGCGACCCGCAGATTGAACACGGCGGCCCCGGCGGACACGCTCAGCGCCCGCCCCATGGGGTCGGCCTGCCGCAGGCCGCGCTCCGGGGCGGCCCGGACCTCCAGGGTGAGGGTGTCGGGGTTCAGCCGGTACCGCCAGGGCTGGGTGTTGTGCATCGACGGAGCGGCCACGGCCGCGGAGATCAGTTTCTCCAGGATCGCCGCGTCGAGTGCTGCGGGCTGCATGGTCTTCTCCTCGCCGGTGGGCGCGGGCGGTTCCTCGCGCACTCAGCGTGCGGCGCGGGACGCCGGGACGGGCAGGGGCCGTTGGTCCCGGGGGAGGGTCCGGACGGTACGTGCGTATGCGTGGGCGGATGCCGTCAGGGGCGCGGGGCGGGTCTCGCCACGCGCTCGTCCGCGGTGCGCGGGTCCGAGTGGGTCGCCAGCACCGCCGCCTGGATGCGGCGCTCGACGCCGAGCTTGGCCAGCAGCCGGGAGATATGGTTCTTGACCGTCTTCTCGGACAGATAGAGCCGCTTGCCGATCTCCCGGTTGGTCAGCCCCTCGCCGATCAGCGCCAGGATCTCCCGCTCGCGCGGGGACAGCCCGGCCAGCACCTCGTCCCTGGGCTCCTGCGGGATGGTGTCACCGCGCAGGGTGCTCATCAGCCGGGTGGTGGTGGCCGGGTCGAGCATCGACTGGCCGGACGCGACGGTGCGCACCGCGGAGACGAGGTCGGACCCCTTGATCTGTTTGAGGACATAGCCGGCCGCCCCGGCCATGATCGCGTCCAGCAGGGCATCGTCGTCGTCGAACGAGGTGAGCATCAGACAGGCGAGACGGGGCAGCCGGGAGCGCAGCTCGCGGCAGACCGTGATGCCGTCCCCGTCCGGCAGCCGGACGTCCAGGATGGCGACGTCGGGCCGCAGCGCGGGGCCTCGGGCCAGTGCGTGGTCGACCGTTCCGGCGTCGCCGACCACCTCGATGTCCGGTTCGGCGTCCAGGAGATCGTGCAGTCCGCGCCGGACGATCTCGTGGTCGTCGAGCAGGAACACTCTGATCGGTGTCGGTGTCGCCGGTGTTTCCCGTGTCTCGGTCATGGCGCCCCTCGCACCGTCGTCGGCTGTCCTCGCCGCCTGTCGCCCGGCCCCCGCACAGGATCGTGGCGCACCCGCCGACACCGCACCAGGGCCGAACGGGCCCCTACGGCGCGGCGAGGGGACCGAAAGACCCCCGGCACAGGGGGCTGCCCGGCCCTCGTTTCCCGGCTCCCGCACATGCGACGGTCGCGGCATGGGCACGGAAGTGCGGGGGCCGCGGATGTGGCGGTGGCGGCGCAATCCGCTCAGACGCCGCTCGGATGTGATCGAGGCGTGGGTCGTGCTGGTCACGGGCCTCGTGATGGCGGTCGGCGGCCCGGCGGCGGGGGTGGCCGCGGGCAGCGCCGTGGACGAGGCCCTGCGCCAGGAGCGCGCCGACCGGCACCGGGTGCCCGCGGTGCTGAAGGAGGACGCCCCCACCGCGACGCCCGCCGCCGACGGTACGGGCACCTCCCGGGTCCGCGCGGTCGTCCGCTGGACCGGCCCCGACGGCGCCGTCCACACCGGAACGGCGCGGGTCCACGAGGGGCGGAAGGCCGGTGACGCGACGGCGGTCTGGACCGACGGACGGGGCCGTCTCGTCCAGCAGCCGCCCACCCCGGAGCAGATCGCGACCCGGTCCGTGCTGGCCGGTGCGTCGGCGGCGGCCGGCGTGGGCGCGGTGTCGCTGGCCGGGCGCGGGGTCGTGCGGTGGCGGCTGGACCGCAACCGCACGCAGGAGTGGGGGCGGGCCTGGGCCGAGGTCGGACCGCGCTGGAGCCGCCGGCACAACACCTGAGCCGCCGTAGGGCCTGTCCGGCTTTGAGAGTGCCGATCTTCTCGGCCGCGGGCCCCGGTGCTAGTCGGATGCTGACGTCCTGGAAATCGTTCGACCCCCAGCCCTTGTCCTGGGCGCCGTACGCTATCGCCGGCCGGTCGGAGGCTGTCGCCGCGGAAGGCATCACGCTGACGTCGGCGAACGCGACAACCGTAGGCCCCTTGACGCCCCTCGATGGCGTATTCGACGCGCGGCTCGCCGAGGTCGACGGGAGCGGGGGGGACGGTGACGTGGGGGCTACGGCCGCTGCGCGGCGGGCGGCGTGGCCGTCAGCTGGTTCTCGAAGTCCACGACGCCCTCGATCGCGCGGATGAGACGGGCCGCCGCCGGGATGAGGACGGCCTCCCTGACCTGCCCGGTGAGGGTGACCACGCCCTCGTTCACGCTCACCCGGACGGTCTGCCCCGCGGCCGGGAAGAGATGGGCCACCACCTCGTCGCGCACCTCCTCCTCGATCTCCTCGTCCGGCCGCAGAAAGACCTTCAGCAGATCGGCGCGGCTGACGATGCCCTCCAGACGGCCCTCCTGGTCGACCACCGGAAGCCGCTTGACCCGCCTATGGGTCATGATGCGGGCGGCCTCGGCGAGCGTCGCGCTCGCGTGCACGGTGATGGCGGGGGAGGTCATCAGCTGATCGGCGGTCACCGCGCCCGCCTTGACGGCGTCCGGGAGTTCGCGCGGCTGGGCCACGCGCGCCGGATCGCTGTCCCGGAACTCCTCCTTGGGCAGCAGGTCCGCCTCGGAGACCACGCCGATGACCCGGCCCTCGCCCGCCAGCACCGGCAGCGCGCTCACCTTCCACTGCTCCAGCGTTCTGACGATCTCCTTGAACGGCGCTTCGCCGCCGACGGCGACGACGGTATGGGTCATCACATCGCTCACGATGTGCGAGGTCCGGTGCACGGGGTCCTCCTTGCCTTGGGTATCAGCGGGCCGAGCCGCTGCCGTAGGGCCCGTAGAGGTCCAGCAGCCGGTTACGGGTCGAGCGCAGCCGCCGCCCGACCACGCCCGCGACATAGGCGGCCAGCGCATGGCCCAGCACCGGGTCCTCGTCGCAGAGGGCACGCACCGCCGCCGCGTCGAACTCCTCGGCGCGCACCGGGGTGACGGCCTCCGCCCCCAGATGCCAGCGGCACGGCGGGACGATCCATGACCAGCCGAGCAGATCGCCGGTGCCCAGGGTGTCCACGGTCGGCGCCTGCCGGCCCGGGACATGCACATCGAGGGCGACCCCGCCGCTGCTGATGATCCAGAAGCGGTCGGCCGGACCGCCCTCCTCGAAAACGCGGGTGCCGATGGGGAAGCAGACCTCTCGGGCGAGGCGTATCAGCTGCTCGCGGTGGTCCGTCGGCACGGCGGCCACCACCCCGTTCCTGGTGATCATCGAGGCCCCTTCTCCAGATGTCCGCAGATGTTCCGTCATGACCATCGTGGAAGCGCGCCACCCCTCCCAGGCAGGGGCCGAGCGGCCCCTGAGCCGGTCCGCTCGGCCTCGCCGTCCGCGGCCAGCCGGTGCTCGATCCGATGGCGCACCTGGCCCGCCAGCCGGGCCAGCGAGGGGGAGGTCGCCGGCCGGGGCGCGACGGGATCACGGATCCGCCGGGCTTTCGGCGGCAACACCGCCAGATCGGCGGTGAACCGCTCCCGCGCGCGCTCGAGCGTGTCGGTTGCCGTGGTCCGCCGGCCGGCCCGCATCACGGTCTCCAGCAGCGGGGCGGCGCCGTGCGGCTGGGGCTCGTCCCGTTCGCCGATCACATCGGCATAGCCGGGGCGGCGCCACACCTGCTTGGCGCCCGGGGCCGTGGCCTTCGCCGAGGACAGCTTCATCACCGGCTCGCCGTCGTAGGCGACCAGCTTGTACGCGCTGTCGAGATACGGGACGTCGGCCGAGACCCCGACGCGGGTGCCGACGGCGAAGGTGTCGATCGGCGCCCCGGACCGGACCAGGTCCTTGACGGCGTACTCGTCGAGCCCGCCGCTCGCGACGATCCGGACCTCGGGCAGCCCCGCGTCGTCGAGGATCCGCCGCGCCAGCACCGCCAGCGCGCCGAGGTCGCCGCTGTCCAGCCGGACCGCACAGCCGGGGCCGAGGCCCAGATCGCGCAGCACCCGCGCGGCGGTGGCCACGCCGGTCGCGGTGTCGTACGTGTCGACCAGGAAGGTCACCGGACCGGGGTGGGTGCGCACGAACGCCCGGAACGCCGTCTCCTCGTCCGGGAACGCCTCGATGTACGAGTGGGCCATGGTGCCGATGGCGGGAATCCCGTAGGCGGTGGCCGCCGCGACATTGCTCGTGCCCGCGAACCCGGTCATGGCGCCCAGCCGGGCCGCCTGCATTCCGGCCTGCGGACCGTGGGCGCGGCGCAGCGAGAAGTCCACGACCGGGCGCCCGTCCGCCGCGAGCACGCACCGGGCCGCTTTGGAGGCGACGGTGGTCTGGTGGCTGAGCTGGTTCAGCAGATACGTCTCGACCAGCTGGGCCTGCGGCAGCGGCGCGGTCAGCTCCAGCAGCGGCTCCCCGGCGAGCACGATCCGGCCCTCGGGCACCGCCCGCACCTCGCCGTCGAAGCCGAGCCCCAGCAGGGGGGCGAGGTCTTTGTACGGACGGTGGAGCGCCGCCGCGAACGCCTCGACGTCATCCGGCCCCACCCGGAAGCGGGACAGATAGTCCAGCGCCGGTTCGAGCCCCGCCGCGACCAGGAAGCCCCGCTCGGGCGGGAGTCCACGGACGTACAGATCGAAGGTGGCCGGGGCGGTCATGCCCTCCCGCAGATACGACAGGGCCATCGTCGCCTCGTAGAGATCGGTGGTCATCGCGTCCGACATCGTGGTCTCCTCGCCGCCCGCCGCCCCTTACGGGACGACCGCCACCGGACACGGCGCGTGGTGCACGGCGGCGTGGGCCACGGGGCCCAGCCGCGGGACGGCGGTGGACTCCGACCCGTCCCGGCCGAGGACCAGCAGTCCGGAGCCCGCCGCGGCGTTCACCACGGCGCGCGGGGCGCGCTCCGAGGTGACGTCCTCGGCCACCCGGACGCCCGGGTACCTCTCGCGCCAGGGGCGCACCGCCGCGCTCAGCGCCCTGGTCTCCTCGTCCGTCCGCCGGGCGCCCGCGTGCACCGCGCGCAGCCCGCCGCCGCGCCGGGCGGCGGCGTCGAAGGCGAACTCCAGCACCGCGTCGCCCGGCCGTCGCAGGCCCAGCGCCACGGTCACATCCGGGCTCGGCTCCTGGTCGTCCGCGTGCACCAGGACCATCGGCCGGACGCCCCGCGCGAGGACATACCGGCCGGTCGAGCCGAGGAGGAACCCGCCCACGGTGCCGTGCCCGCGCGAGCCGAGCACCAGCATCTCGGCGTCCCGGGCCGCCGCCAGCAGCGCGGGAGCGGTCTCCCGCGGCACCAGCTCGGCCGTCACCCGCAGCCCAGGGTGGGCCTCGCGCAACTCGGCGACCGTGTCGGTCAGCAGCCGCCGCGCCCAGTAGTTCCGGTCGTGCTCCCGGGGGACGTCCGGGACCGCGGGCGCGAGCAGCACCCAGGCGTGGACGAGGCGCAGCGGCAGATCGCGCAGCAGCGCCTCGCGCGCGGCCCAGTGCGCGGCGTGCGGGCTTTCGGGAAAGCCGTCGATGCCGACGGTGATGGTTGGTCGCATGTCCCTCTCCGCTGGCTGTCTCCCTGCCTCTCTGTCCTCTCCGTCCGGACTCCTGCCTCCTGTGGCGGTCCGGTTCAGGTCGCCTGGATCCGGCGGCCGGTGATGCTGTGGGGATCGATGCGCAGCCACATATCGCGGCTGCCCCCGGGCCAGGGGGTGCTGTACGCCTGCTCCGTCAGCCGCTGTACGGCCGCCGGCTCGGTGATCTGCCGGGCCCGTCCGATGACGAGCACGCTCCAGCCCTGGCTGAGCGCCGGGTCGATGTGGTCCACCTCGAAGGCGATCTCGGCGCCCGCGGCCGCCGCGGGGGAGGCGTCGGGCGCGGTCCGGAAGACCACGGCGTCGTCGATCATGCTGTAGTTGACCGGGATGATGGCGGGCCCCCGCGAGGTGGTCACCGAGACCCGGCCCACCCCATGGGTGGAGAGCCGGTCCCGGCACTCCTGGGGGCTCAGCTCCACCAGTTCGGGGTGGTACCCGGCCCGGCCGAGGCTGGGCGGCAGGTCCACCCCGCCGCCGAGCAGTTCGGCCGGGGTGAGGTCCACCGCCGCGGCGATCCGCAGCAGGGATCCGGCGCTCGGTTCGGCCGGATACTCCTCCAGGTACCGCACATAGCCGGGCGAGGTGCCCGCCCGTTCCGCCACATCGTCCCGGGAGATACCGAGCTCTCCGCGCCGCAGCGCCAGCCGCCGTCCGATGTCGCCCGGGCCCCCGATGGGCCGGATGGCCGCCGTGCCGGGCCGCGACGGTGTGGTCACTACCGCTCACCTCCCCGGGTCATCAGCGGCCGGTTGGTGCCGCCGAGTGCGATCTTGATGGCGCCGGTGTCGGCCGCGCGGGAGAAGACGTCGTACGCCTCCTCCATCCGGTCCAGCTCGAAGAGATGGGTGATGAGCGTGGACGCGGGCAGCCGCCCGGCGGCCAGCATGGACAGCAGCGTGGGGATGGAGTACGTGTCGACCAGCCCGGTGGTGATCGTCACGTTCTTGTTCCACAGCTTTTCCAGATGCAGGGTCGCGGGCCTGGTGTGCACCCCGACATTGGCGAGCCGGCCGCCCGGCCGCACCATGCGGGTGCAGGTCTCGAAGCTCCGCGGGGTGCCCACGGCCTCGATCACCACATCGGCGCCGAGCCCGTCGGTGAGGTCGTCGACCAGGCGCTCCGGGTCCTCGGTGGCGTCGGCCACCGCGTCGGCGCCGACCCGCTTGGCCGCGTCCAGCCGGGCGGGCGCCAGATCGACGGCGATGATCCGGCCGGGGGAGAAGAACTCCGCCGTGGCGATCGCGGCGAGCCCGACGGGCCCGGCGCCCACCACCGCGACCGTATCGCCCGGCCCTACCCGGCCGTTGAGTACGCCCACCTCGTAGGCGGTGGGGAAGATGTCCGCCAGGAGCACGGCGTCACGGTCCTCGGCCGAGCCGGGCAGCGGATGGACCGAGAGATCGGTGAAGGGCACCCGGACGTACTCGGCCTGGGTGCCGTTGATCGAACGCCCCAGGATCCAGCCCCCGCCGCCCCGGCACTGCCCGTACGCGCGCTCCCGGCAGAACCGGCAGTGGCCGCAGGCCGAGATGCAGGAGATCAGCACCCGGTCGCCGGGGCGCACGCTCCGTACCTCGGCGCCCGTCTCGACCACCTCGCCGACGGCCTCGTGGCCGAGGACCGTACCGGGCCTGACGTCCGGCACCTCGCCGCGGAGGATATGCAGATCGGTGCCGCAGATGGTGACGGTCTCGATCCGCACGATCGCGTCGGTGGGGTTCTCCAGATCGGGGTCGGGCACCTCCTGCCAGGAGGCCGACTCCGGTCCGTGGAAGACGAGTGCTTTCATGGCCTTGCCTCTTCTCCGCTTCTTCCTCGTCTCGTCGGCTTGTCTTCTCGTCGTCTCGTCGTCTCGTCGTCTTGCTCGTCCCGCCGTCTCGTCCGCCGCCTCCGCCGGGCGGCCTCAGCGCTGGGGGACCACCGCGACCGGGCAGGCGGCGTGGTGTGCCACCGCCTGGGCGACCGGCCCGAGCCGGGGGCCGAGGCCGGAGCGGCGTGGAGCGCGGCCCACGACCAGCAGTGCCGTCCCCGCCGCCGCGCCCACCAGCCGGCGGGCCGGGCTGTCGGACGCGATCTCCGCGAAGACCCGCACGTCGGGGAAATTGTCCCGCCACGGCGCCAGCACCTCCTCCAGTGCGTGCGCCGCCTCATCGCGGGCGTCGCTCAGGCCCACATCGACGACCCAGGGCGCGGAGCCCCGGATCGCGGGGACCCGGCCGGCGTGGACGGACCGCAGCGCGGCGCCGCGCCGGGCGGCGGCGTCGAAGGCGAACTCCAGCACGTCCTCGCACGGACCCCGCGGCTCCACGCCCACCACCACATCGCCGTGCCGGGCGTCGGGCCTGTCCGCCCGCACCAGGGCCACGGGGGTGACGGCGCGGGCGGCGAGCTCCACGCCGACGGAGCCGAGGAAGAAGCCCGCCACCGGTCCGATCGAGCGCGATCCCACGACCAGCAGCTGGGCCCGCTCCGCCTCGGCCAGCAGGACGGGCGCGGGGTAGCCGGGAATCTGGGCGGTTGTGAGCTCCATGTCCGCGTGGTCCGCGCCCAGCTCGGCCAACGCCGAGCTCAGGGCCTGTTCGGCCCAGTAGCGCCAGGCCGTCTCCCGGCCCGGGGTCAGCGCCGGCTGATCGGGTCCCGGCCAGGCGTTCACCAGCCGCAGCGACGCGTCGCGCAGCAGGGCCTCATGGCCGGCCCAGCCGGCGGCGGCCAGGCTCTCGGGAGAACCGTCCAGTCCGACGGTGACGGGGCGCGCCATGGCTGCTGCCTCCTCTCCGGGCGGGGCGCCGGGCGCGGCGCCGGGGGCCGCCCGCTTCTCGCGGGCCCTGATTGCGCGGTGCGCGGTAACCCATCGGGTCCGCTTCTCCGCGTCTGCTGGACGCCCCCGGTGCCACTTCCACGGCACCACGGCGGGCGCCGTGTACGACAGGGCCGACCGGTCCCGGACGGCCCTGTCGTACGAGGTCATCCGGCCCTTTCGGGCCCAGGGGGTGTCTCGTGGATCAACCAGGGGACAACCCCTACTCGCCGACCGGGATCAGCACCACCGGGCAGTGCGCGTGGTGCAGCACCGCGTGGGTGACCGGGCCGAGCTGCATCCCGAGCCGGGCCGTGCGCCGGTGCACGGCCAGCACCAGGACGTCCGCCGCCCGCGAGGCCTCCACCAGCGCCTGGGCCGGGGCGCTGTGGACCGTGTGCTCCCGGACCCGCACCTGCTCGAACTCCTCGCGCAAGCCGGCCACCACGCGATACGTCACCGCCTGCTCGTGCTCGGCGCGCAGCGCCACGACCTCCCGTGAGGGCAGCGTGTGATCGCCGCCGAAGACCCGGGGATGCGTCCACGCGTACAGCACACGCAGCCGCGCCCCGCGCCGGATCGCCTCCTCGAACGCGAACCGGGCCGCCGACTCGTCCGCCCCGCTCTCGATCCCGACCAGGACCTTGCCATGGCCCTCGGGCCCGTACGCGGCCGGGATGTCGCCGCGCACCACCAGCAGTGGGCGGCGGGTGTGGGCGGCCAGCCGCAGCCCGACCGAGCCGAGCAGCAGCCCGGTGAAGCCGCCGAGGCCCCGGGTGCCGATGACGATGAGCGAGGCGTCCTGACCGATCCGCAGCAGCTCCGGCACCGCGTCCTGCGCGGTGAGGGTGGGCACGATCCGCAAGCCCGGGTCCTTCTCGGAGGCCCGTGCCACGGCCAGCCGCAGTACGGTCCTGGCGACCTCGACCGGGGGCCGCTGCGGCTCGGTCTCCGCGTCGAAGGCGAGCGGGTCGGCCCGGGCCCACGGCCAGGCGTGCACGATCTCCAGCGTGGCGTCGCGCCGCCGCGCCTCGGCGACCGCCCGGTCCAGCGCGTTCCACGCGCTGTCGGAGCCGTCGAGGCCCACCACGACCCGGCCGTCCTGCGCCGGCCTGCCGGGAGCCGTCATCGCACCGCACCTCCCCGGCCGGCGGAGTCGTCGACGCGGTAGGTGAGGCGGTCCACGACGGCCACCACCCCGTCCACCTGGCCAGCCATCCGGACCGCGATGGGGATCTCGCTGTGCCGGTCCAGCTCTCCCTCCAGCCGTACGACCCCGTCGGTCACCGTGACCGTGACGGTCTGCGGCACGAGCCACAGCGAGCGCACCAGCACCTCGTCGATCACCTCCTCGCGGATCTCGTCGTCCGGGCGCAGGAAGACCCGCAGCAGATCGCGGCGGGTGACGATGCCGATCAGCCGGTCCTCCTCGTCGATGACCGGAAGCCGTTCGATCCGATGGCGGGCCATGGAGCGCGCGGCGTCCACGATGGTGTCCTGGGGGCGCACGGTGACGGCGGGCCGCGACATCAGCTGTCCGGCGGTCCGGGCGGGTTCGCTCAGATCGGTCCCGGTGATCACGCCGACCACCTTGTCGTCCTCGTCCACCACGGGCAGCCCGTTGATGCGGTGCCGCGCGAGCAGCGCGCTCACCTCCTCGAACGAGGCTCCGTAGCCGACCCGGACGACATCGTCGGTCATCACGTTGCCGATCTTGCGGTGCTTCATCCATGCCTCCCCAATCCCGCTCCCAGCCTCCAATGGCGCCCCCGCCGGCCTCTTGGGCTGCCCGGGGTCCTGTCGGGGCCGTTCGGCCCGCGCCGAGCGCCCTGGGCCGAACGACCCCGGGCGGGGCCGAATCGCCCCTCGCGCCGGGACCCCGGGGGCGCGAGGGTGAAAGACACCGGAGGCACCGGACCGAGCGGACGGTGCGCGGAAGGCGGTGGGAACGGTGGAGCTCCCCCTGGTCGTGGGCGTCGACGGATCGCACTCCAGCCTCCAGGCGGTGGACTGGGCGGCGGACGAGGCGGCCCGGCACGGGTTGCCGCTGCGCCTGGTCTACGCCTCGCTGTGGGAGCGGTACGAGGGCATCAGACCCGCCACCGACCCCGAGCGCCCCTGGGAGCAGGTCATGGCCGACCGGATCGCCGCCTCCGCCGCGGAGCGCGCCGCACGGCGCCGGCCCGATGTGAGGATCTCCACCGAGGTCCTGCCCGAGGACCCCGTCTCCGCGCTCCTGAGCGCGGGCCAGGATGCCTCCGGCGTCGTCACCGGCTCGCGCGGCCGGGGCGAACTCGCCGGACTGCTCCTCGGATCGGTGAGCCTCACGGTCGCCGCCCGCGCCCCCTGCCCGGTCACCGTCGTCCGGGGCGGAGAGCCCAACCGGCGCGGCGCCTTCGGCCGGATCGTGCTCGGTGTGGGCGAGGGGGCCGGGCCGGCGGCCGCGATGCGGTTCGCCTTCCGCGAGGCCGAGGCGCGCGGCTGCGAACTCACCGCCGTACGGGCCTGGCGCTGCCCGGCGGGGGAGGTGACGGACGATCTGATGATCTACGGGGACCCCGTCCGCGCCCACTGGGACCGGGCGGAGCGGATGCTGGAGGACGCGCTGCGGGGGCCCGAACGCGACCACCCCAAAGTCACCGTCCGCCGCGAGACCGTCGAGGGATCGGCCCGCAAGGTGCTGCTCCACGCGGCGGCCACCGCCGATCTGCTGATCCTCGGTGCCCGCCGGCGGCACGGCCACGCCGTCGGCCTCCAGCTCGGCCGCGTCGCCCATACGGCGCTGCACCACGCACCCTGCCCGGTGGCCATCGTGCCGGAGCCCGGCTGATGGGACCGCTGCGCGCCACACCGGGTACGTATCCCGGAGACCCAATGAGGGAGAGAGGTCCATGCCAGACGCACCGACCACCGCGACGAGCGGGCTCGCCGACGACGAACTCCACGCCCTGGACGCCCACTGGCGCGCCGCGAACTACCTCGCGGCGGGCCAGATCTATCTGCTGGCGAACCCGCTCCTGACCGAGCCGCTGCGCCCCGACCACATCAAGCCCCGGCTGCTGGGCCACTGGGGCACCTCACCCGGACTCAACCTCGTCCACACCCATCTGAACCGCGTCATCAAGGCCCGTGACCTGGACGCGATCTGTATCTGGGGCCCCGGCCACGGCGGCCCCGCCGTGCTCGCCGGCTCCTGGCTGGACGGCAGCTACTCCGCGATCTACCCGGACGTCAGCCGGGACGCGACCGGTATGGCCCGGCTCTTCCGCCAGTTCTCCTTCCCCGGCGGCGTGCCCAGCCATGTCGCCCCCCAGATCCCCGGCTCCATCCACGAGGGCGGCGAGCTCGGCTACTCCCTCGCCCACGCCTACGGCGCGGCGCTGGACAATCCCGATCTGCTCGTCGCCTGCGTCATCGGCGACGGCGAGGCCGAGACCGGGCCGCTGGCCACCTCCTGGCACGCCAACAAGTTCCTCGACCCGGTCCACGACGGCGCCGTCCTGCCGATCCTCCATCTCAACGGTTACAAGATCGCCAATCCGACGGTGCTCGCCCGCCTCCCCGAGCCCGAACTCGACGATCTGCTGCGGGGATACGGCCATGAGCCCATCCATGTCGCGGGCGACGACCCGACCGCGGTGCACCGGGCCCTGGCGCGCGCCATGGACCAGGCCCTGGACCGGATCGCCCTGCTCCAGGGCACGGCCCGCGAGGAGGGCGTCGCCGAGCGCCCGCGCTGGCCGGTGATCGTGCTCCGTACGCCCAAGGGCTGGACCGGCCCGGCGGAGGTCGACGGGCTCCCCGTCGAGGGCACCTGGCGCGCCCACCAGGTGCCGCTGCCGGGCGTCCGGGAGAACCCGGAGCATCTGCGGCTCCTGGAGCGCTGGCTGCGCTCGTACCGGCCCGAGGAGCTCTTCGACACCGACGGCAGGCCCCGGCCGGAGGTCCTCGCCTGCGTCCCGGACGGCGACCGCCGCCTCGGCGCCAATCCGCACGCCAACGGCGGGCTGCTGCTGCGTGATCTGCCGCTTCCCGCCCTGGAGTCGTACGCGGTCCCCGTCGACAAGCCCGGCGCGACCCTCCACGAGCCGACCCGCGTCCTCGGCGATCTGCTGGAGAAGGTCATGGAGGACAGCGCCGCCCGCCGCGACTTCCGGGTCGTCGGCCCCGACGAGACCGCCTCCAACCGGCTCGATGCCCTCTTCGCGGCCACCGGCAAGGCGTGGCAGGAGCGCATGCTCCCCACCGATGAGCATCTGAGCCGGCACGGACGGGTCATGGAGATCCTCTCCGAGCATCTCTGCCAGGGGTGGCTGGAGGGCTATCTGCTGACCGGCCGGCACGGCCTGTTCTCCTGCTACGAGGCGTTCGTGCACATCGTCGACTCCATGGTCAACCAGCACATCAAATGGCTGAAGGTCGCCCGCTCACTGCCCTGGCGGCGCCCCGTCGCCTCCCTCAACTACCTGCTGACCTCGCATGTGTGGCGCCAGGACCACAACGGCTTCTCGCACCAGGACCCCGGCTTCGTCGACCATGTGCTCAACAAGAGCCCCCAGGTCGTACGGGTCTATCTGCCGCCGGACGCCAACACCCTGCTCTCCGTCACCGACCACATCCTGCGCAGCCGCGACTACGTCAACGTCGTCGTCGCGGGCAAACAGCCCTGCTTCGACTGGCTCGACCTCGACCAGGCGCGCGCCCACTGCGCCCGCGGCGCCGGGAGCTGGGACTGGGCCGGCACCGAGAGCGGCTCGGGCGAGCCCGATGTGGTGCTCGCCGCCGCGGGCGATGTGCCGACCCAGGAGGTGCTCGCGGCCGCCGGGATCCTCCGCCGCCATCTGCCGGACGTGGCCGTACGCGTCGTCAACGTCGTCGACATGACCCGGCTACTGCCCCAGGGCGTGCATCCGCACGGGATGCCGGACGCCGAGTTCGACGCCCTGTTCACCCGCGACAAGCCCGTCATCTTCGCTTACCACGGCTATCCCTGGCTGGTGCACCGGCTGGCCTACCGCCGGGCGGTCCACCCGCACCTGCATGTGCGCGGCTATGTGGAGTCGGGCACCACGACCACGCCCTTCGACATGGTCGTCCGCAACGACCTGGACCGCTACCGCCTGGTCATGGACGTCATCGACCGGACCCCGGGGCTCGCGGTGCGCGCCGCGGCCGTGCGGCAGCGGATGCAGGACGCCCGCACCCGCCACCACGCGTGGATCCGCGAACACGGCACCGATATGCCCGAGGTCGCCGAATGGTCCTGGACGGGGTAGCCCGTCCGGTGTGGCTCAGCCGGCCGGGAAGTGGCGCTCCAGATACCGGTTCCGGAACGTGCCCTTGGGGTCGTGCTCCGCCAGCAGCCGCCCGAAGTCGGCGGCCCGCTCGTACGAGGCGGTGATCCGCTCCGGCGCGGCCGCGGTCAGTTTGCCCCAGTGCGGCCGCGCCCCGAGCGGCAGCAGCAGTTCCTCCATCGCGGCCACCACACCGATCACCGCCTCGTGGTCGGGGACCCAGGTGAAGTGGAAGGCGACGCTGTCCCGGCCGTACGCGGGGCTCAGCCACAGCTCGTCCGCCGCGACCGTACGGACCTCGGAGACCTGTACGACGGGGGCGATCCGGTCGCCGAGGCCGCGCAGCGCGGCGAAGGCGTCCCGCGCCGCCTCGCGCGGCAGCAGCAGCTCCGACTGGAGCTCATCGCCGTTGCTGGGCGTGAAGTCCGGCCGGAAGTGCGGCAGCCGCTCATGCCAGGGCCCCGGCGCGCCCAGCTGCTCGGTGCAGTGCAGCGGCGGCATGGCGGGGACGGGATGGTGGTGGCGGTCGGCCGGGCGGGCGCCCAGCCACGGCTGTCCCGGCTCCGGCGGGCCGGGCCGGTCCGTACGGCATTTCAGCCACACCACCCCGTCGCCCGCCTGCCAGTCGGTGAAGACGCTGACGCTGTACGCGGCGCCGAAGATCTCCTCGAAGCTGTCGTCCAGCCGGTCCAGCGGGAGCCCGGTCCACACCCACTGGGCCACCTCGTACGCCGGCTCGATGTCCAGCGTCATCCCGGTGACGACGCCGAGCCCGCCGAGCCCCACCACCGCCCCGTTCAGGCGGTCCGCCGCGGTGTCCCGGCGCAGCTCGGTGATCTCGCCCCCCGGGCCGACGATCTCCAGCCC
Organism: Streptomyces sp. NPDC005393; assembly: GCF_040606675.1. Lineage (NCBI taxonomy): Bacteria > Bacillati > Actinomycetota > Actinomycetes > Kitasatosporales > Streptomycetaceae > Streptomyces > Streptomyces sp. NPDC005393. The sequence goes on from NZ_JBEXFG010000003.1 coordinate 47,010, forward strand.
CGCCACCGCCGCCGCCAGACAGCGCTGGGTGTTCCCGGAGCCATGGGTGGCGGTGGCGCAGGCCCCGGCGACCGTGATGTGCGGCAGCGAGGCGAGGTTCGCCAGCGCGTAGCCCTTCGCGTGCAGGGGCGCGGCGACATGGGCGTAGCGCATGCCCGCGGCGATGGTCACCGTCGAGCCGTCGGGGGCGATCTCGATCCGGTGCGGCAGCCGGTCCAGGCTCACCAGATCGCCGTCGGTGTCGGCTATGCGGTTGAAGGAGTGCCCGGTGCCCAGGGCGCGGACCCGGTCGGCGGAGGCGACGATCCGCCGCAGCTCGGCGAGCGTTTCCGGGCGGTGCAGCCGGGCCGCTGTGAAGGTGATGTTCCCTGCCCAGTTCGTCGGGGCTCCGGTGGTCGGCATCCGCGTGGTCCTGATTCTGCTGGAGGGTCGCGGCCCTGTCCGGGGCCCTGGGCGACATGGCAATGACCTTGGTACAGGGCCGCACCCCGATCCGTACAGACCCGGGTGCCGCCCGCCGTGCCCCGGACGGTCCAGCAGAACGGGCCACCGCGCCGCCGCCCGCCCACCATGGGCCCATGACTGAGCCAAAGCGGATCCGCCCGAGGTCGGGCCTGGTCGGCGAACTCTGCGCGGAGTTCGCCGGAACCATGATCCTCATTCTCTTCGGCTGCGGTGTCGTCGCTCAGGTCGTGGCCGGCGGCGCCCTCACCAAGCCCCCGGGCGGGCTCGGCGACCACGACTCCATCGCCTGGGGCTGGGGGCTCGGCGTCACGCTCGGCGTCTATGTCGCGGCGCGGCTCAGCGGCGCGCACATCAACCCCGCGGTCACCCTCTCCCTGGCGGCCTTCAAGGGCTTCCCCTGGAGCAAGGTCCTGCCGTACACGCTGGCCCAGACGTTCGGCGCGTTCGTCGCCGCCCTGCTGGTGCGCTGGAACTACACCGAAGTCCTGGCGGGCGCCGACCCCGGGCACACCTTCAAGACCCAGTTCGTCTTCTCGACCCTGCCCGGCAACGGCGCGCTCCCGGTCAGCGAATGGGGCGCGCTGCGCGACCAGATCATCGGCACCGCGATCCTCGTGCTGCTCATCTTCGCCGTCACCGATGTGCTGAACTCGGCTCCGAAGGCCAATCTGGGGCCGTTCATCACCGGCCTCATCGTGGTCGCGATCGGCATGGCGTGGGGCGCCGACGCCGGATACGCCATCAACCCGGCCCGTGACTTCGGCCCCCGGCTCGCGAGCTTCATCACCGGCTACCACAGCGCCTGGCGCGACCAGTACGGGAATCTCTACTTCTGGGTGCCCATCGTCGGCCCGCTCGTCGGCGGGCTGGCCGGCGCCGCCCTCTACAAGGTCCTGATCAGTCGCTACCTCCCGATGCCCGCACCGCCGGAGCCGGGCCGCACCCCCGTCCCCGAGACCTGAGCCGGCCGAGAACCCGCCACGAAAGGAGGCAGCATGCCGGAATTCGTCGGTGCGGTGGATCAGGGAACCACCAGCTCCCGCTTCATGATCTTCGATCACGACGGCAACGAGGTGGCGAAGTACCAGCTCGAACACCACCAGATCCTGCCGCGCGCGGGGTGGGTCGAGCACGATCCGGTGGAGATCTGGGAGCGCACCAACTCCGTGATGCAAAACGCCCTCCGCAGCGGCGGGCTCTCACCCGACGACCTGACCACGATCGGCATCACCAACCAGCGCGAGACCACCGTCATCTGGGATCCCCGCAATGGGCAGCCGTACTACAACGCCATCGTCTGGCAGGACACCCGCACCGACACCATCGCCGCCGCTCTCGAACGCGACGGTCATGGGGAGGTCATCCGCCGCAAGGCCGGGCTGCCGCCCGCCACCTACTTCTCCGGCGGCAAGATCAAGTGGATTCTGGAGAACGTCGACGGCGTCCGCGAGGCCGCCGAGCGCGGTCACGCCCTCTTCGGCAACACCGACGCCTGGGTGCTGTGGAACCTCACCGGCGGCCCCAACGGTGGCATCCACGCCACCGACGTCACCAACGCCAGCCGCACCATGCTGATGAACCTGGAGACCCTGGACTGGGACGACGAGCTGCTGGAGATCTTCGGCATCCCGCGCGCGATGCTGCCGACGATCAACCCCTCCTCCCACCCGGAGGCCTACGGCACGGCCCGCACCTCCCGCCCGCTGCGCACCGCGACCCCCATCACCGGAGTCCTCGGCGACCAGCAGGCGGCCACCGTGGGTCAGGTGTGCTTCGCGCCCGGCGAGGCCAAGAACACCTACGGCACCGGCAACTTCCTGGTGCTCAACACCGGCGCTGAGCTGGTCCGCTCGCGCAGCGGGCTGCTCTCCACCGTGGCGTACCAGTTCGGCGACAGCCCCGTCGTCTACGCCCTGGAGGGCTCCATCGCCGTGACCGGCGCGGCCGTCCAGTGGCTGCGGGACCAGTTGAAAATCATCAACGACGCCTCCGAGAGCGAGCGGCTCGCCCGCACCGTCGAGGACAACGGCGGGGTCTACTTCGTCCCCGCCTTCTCCGGGCTGTTCGCCCCGTACTGGCGCTCCGACGCCCGCGGCGCGATCGTGGGCCTCACCCGCTACAACAACAACGGTCATCTGGCGCGGGCCACCCTGGAGGCCATCTGCTACCAGAGCCGGGACGTCGTGGAGGCCATGGAGAAGGACTCCGGCATCCACCTCGATGTGCTCAAGGCCGACGGCGGCGTCACCGACAACGAGCTGTGCATGCAGATCCAGGCGGATGTGCTGGGCGTGCCGGTCAGCCGCCCCGCCATCGCCGAGACCACGGCCCTGGGCGCCGCCTACGCCGCGGGGCTGGCCACCGGCTTCTGGCGCGACACCGATGAGCTGCGCACCCACTGGAGCGAGTCCAAGCGCTGGGAGCCCCAGTGGAGCGAGGAGGCGCGGGAGGAGGGCTACGCGGGCTGGAAGAAGGCCGTCCAGCGCACCCTGGACTGGGTGGAGGTCCGCTAGCGGGTGTCGTGCGGGTCGCGGTTGCGGCGGCAGCCGGACGGCCGTTACCTGAGAACGTACCCGTGGAGGTGATCGAGGTGAAAGCCGTCGTCTACGAGAAGCCCTATTCGGTAGCCGTGAAGAACGTCGACGATACGGGCCCATGGACACATAGCCGTAGGCGCCCCCGGCGAAGCCGGGGTTGACGGTGAGACAGAACCCGGTATGGCCCTCGATGCAGTTCTTGCAGAAGCCGCACGCCACGTTGAACGCCATGACGACGCGGTAGCCCTTGGACAGCGAGGTGACGCCGGAGCCGGTCTCCTCGATGATGCCCAGGTTCTCGTGCCCGAGACGATGCCCGGCTCGGCTGCCGTGCCCATCGCGCCCACGGCCACCTCGATCTGCACCTGGTCGGCCTGCCCGCCGGCGACAACCCGCTCGGCCTGGACGCCCCCACCGTCCTCGCCGTCAGCCCGCTGCTGCGCGAGCTGATCCTCGCCTACACCCGCGCCCCCGACGACACCGCTGCCGAACGCCGACGGCTGCTCGCCGTCCTGCGTGACCAGTCGCGCGCCTCGCCCCAGCAGCCCATCCAGCTGCCCACCCGCACCGACTCCCGGCTGGCGGCCGTTTGCGCCATCCTCCACGACAACCCGGCGGACCCCCCGCACCCTCGCCGCCCTCGGCGCCGCGACCGGAGCCGGCGAACGCACCCTCAGCCGCCTCTTCCGCTCCGAACTCGGCATGACCTTCCCCCAATGGCGCACCCAGTCGCGCCTCTACCGCGCCCTGCGCATGCCGGCCGACAACACCTCCGTCACCACTGTCGCCCACCGCTGCGGATGGTCCTCCACCAGCGCCTTCATCGACGTCATCCGCCGCTCCTTTCGGCTACACCCCCGGAACCCACAACCGCCGTCCCTGACTTACGTGAGACCATCCGACCGGCAAGCCCGGGAGCTGGAAGGATCGGCGAACTCCCGGTACACCAGGAGTTTTTGAAGCTCGCACGCGCGAATGGGCCCTCGGCCCTCACACAGGGCTCACCCTCGAACATCCTCCGTAGTCGAGTCGGCGTCCACCGCGCCGTAAAAGGTCACTGGATCGGGTGAAGTGCACCATAATTGGTGATATGCCCTGTACGGCTACCTCGCTTCGACGGCGGGAGGAGGAGCGATCATGAAGAACGGCCGGGTGGCGCTGGTCTTCACCAGCGGTTACCTCTTCGGGCGTGGCCACAAGAGGACGGCCCTCATGCTCGCCGGTCTGGCAGCGGGCAAGCAGCTCGGATCCTGCCGCGCCCCAGGGGGCGTGGGCCGGCTGAAGTCCTCCGAACTCGGCAAGCTGGGCAACAAGGTCGGACGTCAGCTGGTGTCCGCGGGACGGTCGGCGGCCATGTCGGCGGCCAGTCACCGCATCGACGCTCTCAGCGACCGGATGGAGCGCCGTGCCTCGATGCTGCGCTCCGGTTCGGAGGGGCGGGAGCGCGAGGAGCCGGCGGCAGAGGACGAAGAGCGCGAGGAGAGCGAAGAGGACGAAGAGCGCGAGGAGGAGGCCGCCTCGCGGCGGTCCGGCGGCGACGAGCGGCGCGGCGGCGAGCGGCGCGGCGGCGAACGCCGCGGTGGTGAACGGCGCGGCAGCAAGCCGCCGCAGAAGCCAGCCGACCGTCCGGCGAAGGGTCAGAAGAAGACCACCGCCGGTGGGTCCGAGCGACGAGCCAAGGGTGACGAGTGATGGCTGAGGAAACCGGCGACCGGCGTTCGGGCGGGCTTGGCGCTGTCGCCAAGCAGCTGCCGACCGGACGTCTGAAGAAGGAAGCACGAGGCCTGCTGACCGCCCTGGGCGAGAAGGCCCTGTCCTCGGTGACCAATCTGGGCAAGGGCGGGGACGGAGGCGGGCTCGACATACCGGCGAAGCCGATGGTGAAGGCCGGGTTGGAAGAGGTCAAGGAGAAGGCCGTCGACAAGGTCAAGGAGAAGGCCGTCGACAAGGTCAAGGAGAAGACCGTCGACAAGGCCAAGGAGCTCATCCCGGGCCTCGGCGGCGGCGACAAGGGCGGCAAGAGGCTCAAGGTCACCAACATCGTCGAACAGATCGATGTGGGTGCGCCCCTCTCCCTCACCTACAACCTCTGGACCGAGTGGGAGAACTTCCCCTCGTACATGAAGAAGGTCGAGGACGTCCGGAACGAGGAAGAGACGGAGTCGGAGTGGAAGGCCCAGATCTGGTGGTCGCACCGCAAGTGGCGGGCCGAGGTCATCGAGCAGGTGCCGGATAAGCGGATCATCTGGAAGTCACGGGCCGACAAAGGCCATGTGGACGGCACGGTCACCTTCCATGAGCTGGGTCCCGAGCTCACCAGGATCCTGTTCGTCCTGGAGTACTGGCCCCAAGGCTTCTTCGAGCAGACCGGCAACCTCTGGCGCGCCCAGGGCCGCCGGGTGCGGCTGGAGATCAAGCACTTCCGCCGTCACCTCATGCGCGAGGTGCTGCTGAACCCCGACGAGGTCATGGGCTGGCGCGGTGTGGTGCACGACGGCGAAGTCGTGGAGGAGGACGAGCGAGAGGGGGGTGAGCCCGAGGAGGGCGAGGAGGAAGAGCCCGAGGGTGAGGAAGAAGAGCCCGAGGAGCCCGAAGAGTACGAAGGGGACGAGGAGCCCGAGGACGAGTACGACGAGGAGGAGCCCGAGGAGCCCGAGGAGCCCGAGGAGCCCGAGGAATACGAGGAGGACGAGGAGCCGAGTCGGCGGCGCTCCCGCCGTTGAGAGACCGAACGGGAGCCTGCCGCGTAGGCTGCGTCCGTGGGGATCACGCTCGGTCTCCGGTGCGCACGGGCCGCCGACGTGCATGTCGGCCGCTCACCACTGGCTGAACTCATGTCGGTGCCGCACATCCTGGCCGAGCCGGACCACCACCCCGAGGCCCAGTGCTGGACGCGACAGCTCGGGGTCACCATCGCCCCCTCGCTCGCGGACGAGACATTGGTCATTGCGGCCCTCGTGCGGTCGTGGTCGCGGCAGGGAATGTCGCATCCTAAACATGGTGCGGATCGCGGACACCGTCGGCCGCCCGCGTGTGCCCGCGTACGTCACATCCCGCGCTCGGAGTCCTCGCCCAAGTGTGCGTAATCATCGCGGAGTTGGCGCTTGAGGATCTTGCCGCTGGGGTTCTTCGGCAGGGACTCGGCAAGCGCCACGTACTTGGGCACCTTGAACCCCGCCAGCCGCTCACGGCAGTGCGCGACGATGTCCTCGGCGCCCACCCGCCGCCCCGGCTCGACCACGACCACCGCCGTCACCGCCTCGATCCAGTACGGGTGCGGCACACCGAACACGGCCGCCTCTGTGACCGCCGGATGGGCGTGGATGACCTCCTCCACCTCGCGCCCCGACACGTTCTCCCCACCGCTGTTGACCATGTCCTTCTTGCGGTCGACGACCGTCAGATACCCCTCCTCGTCCATGACCCCCAGATCGCCGCTGTGGAACCAGCCGCCCCGGAACGCCTCCGCGGTGCGCTCGGGATCCCGCCAGTAGCCGAACAGGGTGTGCGGACCCCGGTGCGTGATCTCACCGACCGTGCCCGGCGGGACGGGGCGGTCGTCCTCGTCCACCACCCGGGTCTCCACATTGAGCGCCGCCCGCCCCGCCGACCCCGCCTTCCGCTCCTGATCGGCCGGGCCCAGCACCGTCGCGATCGGCGACATCTCGGTCTGCCCGTAGAAGTTGTACAACGCGAGCCCCTGCAGCCGCCGGCGCAACTCGGCCAGTACCGGGACCGGCATGGCGGCCGCCCCGTAATACCCCTTCCGCAGCGATGACAGATCCCGCTCGGTGAATTCCGGATGGTGGAGCAGCGAGATCCATACGGTCGGCGGCGCGAACAGCTTGGTCACCCGCTCCGCCTCGATCGTCGCCAGCAGCGCCGCCGGGTCCGGGGCCGGCAGAATGACGGAGGTCGCGCCCAGATAGATGTCCGGCGTGAGGAAGGCGTGCAACTGGGCGCAGTGGTACAGCGGCAGCGCGTGAATCTCGACGTCGTCCGCCGACATCCCGCCGTCCACGATCGCCGTCAGATACTGCGCGACGAGATTGCGGCTCGTCATGACGGCCCCCTTGGGCCGCGACTCGGTCCCCGACGTGTACAACAGCTGGACCGGGTCGTCGTCGTGGAGGGCGGGCTCGGGGACAGGGTGGCCGCGCTCCTCGCCCAGCGCGGCCAACTCCTCCCACCCTGTCTTCTGCGCGCCGCCGATCGCCGCGCGGAGCACAAGGCGCGGGGGTGCGGCCTGCGTCAGCGCGGCCTCGGTGGTGTCGAGGAGGTCGGCGCCCGCGATGACGCCGACGGCGCCCGAGTGGTCCAGGACGTAGGCCACTTCCGGTGGTGTCAGCATGAAGTTGACCGGCACCGATACCGCGCCCAGCCGGGCGAGGGCGAAGTACGCGACCACATAACCGTGCGAGTTGCGGGCGAACAGCACCACACGATCGCCCTTCGCGACACCTCGCGCCGCCAGCGCCCCCGCGGTACGGCTCACCACCGCGTCGAGCTCGGCGTACGTCTGGCGCAGACCGCCGTGGACGACCGCCGTCCTGTCGGGCAGCCGAGCCGCGGTGCGCGACAGCAGATCGGCGATGCCGTGGCGGCGGGCGCGCACGATGTCCACGGCGGGCAGGGAGGATGCGGTCACCGGAGGTCTCCCGAGGAGGCGGGGCGGGTGGGGCGGACCGCCACGCTGGCATGGCGGGCGCCGGCCTTCAAGACCGACGGCACGAGTGTGAGGTGGCACTGGGGTGCGGGTGCCGGTGGTGGGTGCCGGGCGCGGGGCCTCCGGGGGCGCCGAGTCGCGACTCCCCGCCGGTGGCCCGGTCCCCGCCCGGTCCGGGTTCGGCCCGTGGGTGATGGCGGGGGTGGGATCACCCCCGCCCCCTCCCGAGCGTCCCCAGGCGCCTGTTCGGCCGCGGGTTCGCCCGAAAAACCAGCCCGTCCGGCGCTTGAGGACACGCCCGAAGGGCGTTCCGGGGGCCGGGCCGAGCCCGGCACTCAGCCCCCTCCGGGCACCCGGCCCCTCCGGTGGGCCCCATACCCAGCCCCTCCGGCGTTTGAGGAGCGGGGTGCGGGGGCGCACCGAACGGGGTCCGGGGCGGAGCCCCGTGGTTTCGGGAAGGGGGGACATTCCCGCCGTAGCGCCCACGGCCCGCACCCGGCAGCCGGGCCCAGCCAGGACGGGAAGCCCCCCGCGGCAACACCTAGCCGGCACAGTCCAGCGTCGCCGGATCCTCCGCCGCCCGGATCAGCGACTGATGCGCCCGCCGCAGGCGGTCGACATCGGGTTTGGTCCCCTTACGGTCATACGTGAGGAGCCCGTTCAGCTCGCCCTCCACATCCGTGATCTGGGTGTAGACCGCCCCACTGCTGCCATGGCACGCGACCTGCTGCCGCACCTTGTCCAGCAGCTTCAGATACTCATCCGTGTAGTCCTTCTTGTCGACGCCGACATAGGTGTGCTGGACAGGCCACGCATGCCCCGGCATGGCAAGGCCAAGGCCGCCGTACTCGCCGGTGACACCGGCCCGGCCCGCGTCGGGGCGGGGGTCGCCCGGGCCCGGGTAGGCGTGGATGTCGGCGATGTCGCCGTTGCCGGTGTCGTTCCATCCGCTGGCGCCGTTGATGAGCCGGGTCGGGTCCCAGCCCTTGGCGAGGGCGGGGACCTTGGGGCCGCCGTACTGGCCCCAGCCCTCGTTGAAGGTGACCCACATGACGACCGACGGGCTGCTGACGTGCTGGTCGATCATGCGTTTCATCTCGTGCTCGTACTCCCGCCGCGCCTGCTCGGAGGGCGTGACGGTGTTCATGGCGGGCATGTCCTGCCACACCATCAGACCGAGCCGGTCGGCCCAGTAGTACCAGCGGTCGGGTTCGACCTTTATATGCTTGCGGACGGCGTTGAAACCCATCCGCTTGTGCATCTTCAGGTCGTACGCGAGCGCCTCGTCCGTCGGGGCGGTGTGCAGCCCGTCGGGCCAGAAGCCCTGGTCGAGGGTGGCCATGGAGAAGACGGGCTTGCCGTTGAGGACCGTGCGCCGCTTTCCGGCGACCTCCTTGACCGCGACGCTGCGCATCCCGAAGTAGCTCTCCACGCGGTCCCGCCCGACCGTGACCTTCAGCCGGTACAGATGGGGGTCGTCGGGGGACCACAGATGCGGGGAGGGCACGGGGACGGACAGCGGCGCGCCGGTGCGCCCGCTCGCCGTGCCGACCGCGCGCTTTCCGTCGTACGCGGTCGCCGTGACCGGTACGCCGTCCCGGACGCCGCGGACTTCGGCGGAGAGGGTCTGTCCGGGGACGTCGGGCGTCAGCTTGAGGGTGTCGACGTGGTCGGTGGCGACCGGCTCCATCCAGACGGTCTGCCAGATTCCGGAGGAGGCGGTATAGAAGATGCCGCTGGGGTCGAGGCGCTGCTTGCCCATGGGCGGGTTCTCACCGCTCGGGGCGTCGGTCGGGTCGTAGACGCCGACGATCAACTCCTGGGTGCGGCCGGGCCGCAGGGCGTCGGTGACATCCGCGCTGAACCGGTCGTAGCCGCCCCGGTGGTCGGCGACGCGCTTGCCGTTGACGTACACCTGGGCCTGCCAGTCCACGGCGTCGAAGTTCAGCCGCAACCGCTTTCCCTCGCCGACCTTCCAATCGGCGGGGACGGTGAAGGTCCGCCGGTACCACATGCGGTCCTCATGGCGCTCCAGCCCGGACAGCTTGGACTCCACCGGGTACGGCACCAGGATCCGTTCCGCCAGCCGCTGTCCGAACGGGGGCGACTGACCGTCCTCGGCGGCGGCGAACTGCCAGGTTCCGTTGAGGTTGCGCCACTGATCGCGGGTCAGCTGCGGGCGTGGATATTCGGGGTGGGCGTTGTCCGCGCTGACGTCATCGGCCCACGGGGTGGTCAGTTGGTAGGTCGAGTGGTTGGCGCCGATGGCCAGGTACGGGCTGATGGCGCCGTGGTCGTTCTCGAGTCCGCCCTTGCCGTCGTAGCGCACGACCGCCTCGCCGCCCCGGCCGACCACCGGCTCCTTGAGCGCGAGCAGCAGCCGGGACGGGTCGCCGGGGTCCAGCCGGGCGGGGCCCAGCGGCCAGGCGGCGCCACCGATGACGGCGGTGAGATGGGTGGGCAGATCGGCCGGGGGAGCGGTGAGGGGCCGGGCGAAGTCCATCAGGAGCGTACGTCCGTCGGGCTGGACGGCGCTGCTGAGGGGGCCGTCGTAGTCGAAGTCCGCGGGCAGCCGGAACGCCGAGGCGGGCACCGGCGCCTTCGCCGCGCCCGGCGGGGTCCAGGACAGATGGAGGTTGGAGCCGCCGTAGTGCTCGAAGTACTCGACCTTGATGTCGTAGGCGCGGCCCGCGGTGAGCTCGACCGGTGCGGAGGTCTGCTCCTTGTCCCAGTCGTCGACCCAGTGGTCGATGACGGGACGGCCGTCGATCCACAGCCGGAAGCCGTTGTCGCCGATGATCGAGAAGGTGTGCGCACCGGTGCGCTCGGGGGTGATCTGACCGGTCCACCGGACGCTGACGTCGTCGGACCGGCCGGTGGCGCTCTGCAGCCTCGGCTCAAGGTTGTCGATGTCGAGGGAGGTATCGAGGCTGGTCGCCGTGAGTTCGTGGAAGTCGAAGGCCCCCGGGGCGGATTGGAGGTAGTAGTCGCCACGGAGGCCGTGGATGACCGGATCGTCGGAGGGGGTGTCGGCCGCGGCGGGAAGTAACCCGAGGGCGCCGAGTGCCAGGGCCAGGGCTGCGATGACGGATCTGGTGAGAGCTGAACGGAATCGCACATGTCCTCCTTGCTGGAACAGCTGTTGGGACAAGTGGGGCGCCGCCATTGCGCCATCTCCAACAGAACCTGTCAATAGTGAACGCAAGGCAACAGTGCCCGTCGGGTGAATCCGGCCATTGACGCGAATGCGCTTTCTTCCTGGCGTCGGTTCATGAATGTGACTGCTTCGCGGCCAATGTGCTGACCGCCGTCCTCCTGACCGAGGCCCTGCTGCCGCGTCTGCACCGGCCCGGCGGTCGGATCGTGTTCGGCCGCTGATCGCGCCTCACTCCGCCGCACAAGGGCCGTACGGCCCTGGACCAAGGGCCGCGCAGCCCTGCCGCCACGGCGGAGTGTCGTCCACTCTGGTTCCCCACACAGGTGGGGGGGGAGAAGGACGGACGGCCGCACCGAAGGAGTCAGCTCGCTGACTCCCAACCATCTTCGTGCGCGGCCGCCCGTCCGTCTGTGTGTGCCATCGGCTCCCCACCGGTTCACGATGCAAGGGGAGACGTCATGTTCCGACCGACCGCACTGTCCGGCGTGGTCATCGCCGCGGGCTGTGCCGCCGCGCTGCTGTACCCTGCGGGGCCCGCCGGGGCCTCGGGCTCCGTCCATCTGTCGAAGATCTATTACGACTCTCCCGGCACGGACAACCGCAGCGACGCCAGCCTCAACGCCGAGTACGTACAGATCAAGAACTCCACCTCACGCGGGGTGAGCCTCAAGGGCTGGGTGCTCGTCGACGCCAGTCGCCACGCGTACACCTTTCCCGGCTACACCCTCGGCGCGGGCAAGACCGTGACCGTACGGACCGGGCCCGGCTCGGACACCTCCGCCACCAAGTACCAGGACCGCCGGGCGTACGTCTGGAACAACACCAGCGACAAGGCCACCCTGCGGAAGAGCAGTGGATCCACGGTCGACACCTGCTCGTACAACAGCAGCCGCGTCGACTACAAGATCTGCTGAGCGCACGCCGCGCGGAGGCGCGGCGCGCTGCGCGAGTCGCCGTGCGCCCTGGGCAACGGCTATGTCGCCCCCCGGGGCGCATCAGCGTGCCGGACTCGGAGTGTCGCCGATCGAGGTACGGCTCGCCGACCGCGCCCTGACCGTCGCCCCCGGCGAGTCCCTCTGGCTTCCGCTGCCGCCCGGCTGACGCGCCGACGCGCCGTGCGCCCCGGTCAGCCGAGACCGGGGACCGCCACCGTCAGCGGACGAGGGCGGGGACCGCGACCACCATGATGCCGCCGTAGACCATCAGCTGACGGAAGAACCGGTCCCGGTCGACGTCCGGCGCGGTGGCCGGCACGCGCCGCGGCCATGCGCCGCCATGTCCGTACCGTCGCCCAGGTCCGCCTGCTGAACTGGCGCCGCTGGTATGGACTTTTCCCCGTGGGTCGCTAGGCTCCTCCGCGATCAGAACCTGAGAGCGCTCTCAGACTGCGACCGAAGGGGAACTGCCATGAGACGTAAGCCCGTTGTCCGTGCCGGTCTGTCCGCACTTCTCGTTCTGGGCGCCCTGTCGGGCGCCGGCGGCGCGCTCTCGTCCGCCGCGGCGGCTCCCGGCTCCGCCGCGCCCGCATCGAAGGCCGCTGCCGAGCCCGCCTCCGCCTCCGCGTCCGCGCCGTCCGCGGGGCTCGTCCGCGCCCTTGGCGAGGAGCTCGGTCTCACCACGGACCAGACGCGGCAGCGGCTGAGCCAGGAGTCCGCGGCCATGAAGCTGGAGCCGAGGGCGACGCGCGCCGCGGGGACGTCCTTCGGCGGCTCCTGGTTCGACGCGGACAGCGGGCGGCTGGTCGTCGGGGTCACCAGCGCGAAGAAGGCCACGGCCGTACGGGCCGCCGGCGCCTCGACCCGCATGGTCGCCCACAGCGCCGCCGAGCTCGACGCGGCGAAGGCGCGCCTCGACAAGAAGGCCGCGAAGAAGGCGGCCCCGGCCGGGGTGAGCAGTTGGAGCGTCGATCCCAGAGCGGGCAGCGTCGTGATCCACGTCCGCCGGGGGACGGAACACGACGCTGCCGTACGTGCGTTCATCGACGACGTGAAGCGCTCGGGCCCGACCCCGGTCCCGGTCATCGTCGAGCAGGCCACCGCCCAGGTGCCGACCACCTTCGCGGCGGGCACGGTCGGCGGCGATCCGTACTACACCGGCAATGTCCGCTGTTCCATAGGCTTCTCGGTGCAGGGCGGCTTTGTCACCGCCGGGCACTGCGGTCAGGCCGGCGCCTCGGTCAGCGGCTGGGACGGTTCGTATATCGGCGCCTTCCAGGGCTCCTCCTTCCCCGGCAACGACTACGCGTACGTCAGCGTCGGCAGCGGCTGGTGGACCGTCCCGGTGGTACTCGGCTGGGGCACCGTCCCGGACGCGCTGGTCCGCGGCTCCGTCGAGGCGCCGATCGGCGCCTCGATCTGCCGCTCCGGCTCCACCTCGCACTGGCACTGCGGCACGGTCCTGGCCAAGAACGAGACGGTGAACTACAGCCAGGGCGCGGTGTACCAGATGACCAAGACCAATGTGTGCGCCGAGCCCGGGGACTCCGGCGGTTCGTTCATCAGCGGTGACCAGGCCCAGGGCGTGACCTCGGGCGGTTGGGGCAACTGCTCGAGCGGTGGCGAGACCTGGTACCAGCCGGTCAACGAGATTCTGTCCGTGTACGGCCTGCGGCTGCACACCGCGTAACACCGCGACACCCGCCTGGGGCAACGCCGGCGCGACAGAGGGGGCGGGGCCGATGTCCCGCCCCCTCAGCCGTGAGTTCGGCTCGCCTTCAGATGGTGCGGGTCGTAGCCCGGGATGGTGCCGTCTGCCTTGGCGACCAGGAAGAGTCCGGCCATGCCCATGTCGGAGTGGCTCTGGACATGGCAGTGGTACATCCAGGCGCCCGCGCCGACGTTCTCCCCGGCGATCACCTGGAAGCCGAAGGAGTCGGCCGGGCCGGTGATCTTGTTGTCGATGACCCGGCTCGGATCGTCCGGCCCTTCGAGGAGCCCCGTGCGGTTGTCCGCCCAGCGATGTCCGTGCATATGGAAGGTGTGGTAGTACTCACCGTGCGTGATCATGATGATCTCGACCCGGTCGCCCACCGTGGCCCGGAACTCGGGCGCCTCGTGCCCGGACGTGTTGTTGATCGTCATGTCGTTGAAGACGATGGTGAACTGCTTCTGCGGCAGGATGTCGCCCGCCCGTCGCACCACCACAGGACCGTACAGCCCCTTGCGGATGCCGCCGGTGCCGTGCGGCGTGCCGACCGCGTGGTCGTGGTAGTGCCAGTAGCCCGCGCTGCCGGGCCGCCAGGTGCCGTCCGCGCGTGTCCCCGGGGTGTGGGTGCGCCAGGTGTAGGTGCGGGTGCCGCCCGGCTCCACGGCGCTGTGGTTGAGCTGGGTGCCGTCGCTGGCGGTGTCGTAGTCGAGTCCGTGCACATGGAGGCCGGCCGTGACATCCATGGTGTTCTCGAACTCGATGTGGAGGGTGTCGCCCTCGGTCAGCTCGATCAGGGGGCCGGGGACGGACGCCTTGCCCTTCTCGAGGCCGTAGCCCATCTGGCCGTCCGGAAGCTTCTCGGCGTAGAGCTTCAGATGGCGGACCGCGCCGCCCGCCGCTGCCGTACGGACCTTGGCGGACGGCGCCTTCGCGGCGGCGGGGGAGGCGAGGGCCGAGGAGCCGATGGCCGCCGCCGCACCGCCGGCGAGCAGCCGTCGGCTGAATCCGCGTCTGGGCATGGTGCCGGGTGCGTCGCTCATTGATCTCCCAACTCGCTGTGGTTCCACTGTCATTGATGCTGCGTACATGCCCGGGGGGATGCGCCTTACGGTATCCGGAGGATCTTCGTTCATCCACACTCAGGACAAAGTTCGTTGAATCGCGGTCATAGCTATTGGCGGGTTGCGAAAAGGGGTCTAGCTTCCTTCAACGGTGTTTCCGGTACGTGAGAGGGATGGGTGACCAATGCGGGACATACCGTACCAAATGCCCTCGGAAAGGCGAGGGCTGACGGCGCGTCGGCTGCGCGGAAGACGCGCGGGGGTGGCGGCGCTGCTCTTCGGCGCCCTGACCGCGACCATGCTGGGCGGCACCCCGGCCGCCGCCCGGCCCGAGGATCGTGCGCCGCTCGCACTGCCGTCCCCGCCGGGCGGTGACAACGTACGGGTGCTGGTCTTCCACGCCTCGGCCGGGGACGAGCCGCCGACCGTGGACGCGGGCATCGAGGCCATCGAGAAGATCGGCGGTCAGGGCCCGGCGGCCGAGCGGTTCACGGTCGACGCCACCGCCGACGCCTCCGTCTTCACCGCGCCGAAGCTCGGCACCTACAACGCGGTCGTCTTTCTGACGGGCGCCGGCGATGTGCTCGACCCGGAGCAGGAAGCGGGTCTCGAAACGTACATGGAGGCGGGCGGCGGCTTCCTCGGCATCCATGACGCGGCCCGCAACGAGCCGTACTCGGACTGGTACACCGGGCTCGTCGGCGCCCGCCCCGCCGCCACCAGCCCCGCCACCGCCCAGCGGGCCGTGGTGGAGGTGGGCGACCGCGTCCACCCGGCCACCAAGGACCTGCCGCTGGAGTGGAAGCGCCCGGACAAGTGGCTCAACTGGTCGGCCAACCCGTCCGGCCAGGTCCACACCGTCGCACGGGTCCGGGAGAGGAGCTATCAGCCGGGCGCGGGCGCGAACGGCTGGGACCACCCCATCTCCTGGTGCCGTGACTACGACGGCGGCCGGTCCTTCTACACCGGCATGGGCGGGACCGCGGCAAGCTTCCAGGAGGCCGACTTCCGCGCCCATCTGCGCGGCGCGCTGCTGTGGACCACCCGGCTCGCCCCCGCCGACTGCCAGGCCACCATCACCGCCAACTACAAGGCCGAGCGCGTTACCAAGCCCAACCAGCCCGGCCAGTCCGACCAGATCGGCGAGCCGCACGGCCTGGTCACCGCCAAGGACGGCCGGGTGCTGTACATCGGGCGCGGCGGCGGCGACAACAGCGCGCCCGTGGTCACCGACTGGAACGACCCCGACATCGGCAAGGGCCAGGGCCAGATCCACGTCTACGACCCCGCCACCGGCAAGGTGACCCTCGCGGGCGCCCTCACCGTCTTCGGCAACAAGGGCGGTGGCGACGAGCTCATCAAGAACGAGGAGGGACTGCTCGGCATCGAGCTCGATCCGAACTTCCTCAGCAACGGCTGGGTCTATCTCCACTACACCCCGCACTCCCGGATCAACCGGGACACCCAGATGGCCGAGCGCCGCGTCTCCCGCTTCACCCTGAACCTGAGGACCAACAAGCTCGACCTCTCCTCGGAGAAGGTCCTGCTCTCCTGGCCGGTGCAGATCCACAGCTGCTGCCACGCGGGCGGGGGGATGGCCTGGGACTCCAAGGGCAATCTCTACATCGCCACCGGCGACAACAACTCCTCGCAGTTCAGCGGCGGTTACTCCGGCAACAACCCGCAGCCGAACCACAAGGGCGTGTCCTTCGCCGACGCCCGCCGCACCGCCGGAAACACCCACAACCTCAACGGCAAGATCCTGCGCATCCACCCCGAGGACGACGGCACCTACACCCTCCCCGAGGGCAATCTCTTCACCGGCAAGGAGCCCGACGAGGGCGGTGGCAAGACCCGTGGCGAGATCTATGTGATGGGTGTGCGCAACCCGGCCCGGATCTTCGTCGACCAGAAGACCGACATCCTCTACGCCGGCTGGGTCGGCCCCGACGCGAGCGACCCCAGCACCACCTGGGGCCCGGCCAAGTACGACACGTTCGCCGCCATCACCAAGGCGGGCAACCACGGCTGGCCGTACTGCATGGGCAACAAGCAGCCCTACCGGGACCGCAATCTGCCCGACCCCAGCAAGCCGCTGGGCTGGTACGACTGCGACCACCCCAAGAACGAGTCGCCCAACAACGACGGACTGGTGAACCTGCCGCCGATCACCGCGAACACCATCTGGTACTCGCCCCAGGGCGGCGGACCCGACTATCCGCGCGACGCCAATGGCATCCCCAGCTACAAGGTGACCGAGCAGAAGTTCCTGCTGCCGTGGCTCAAGGGCGGCGGCCAGGCCACCATGAACGGCCCGGTCTACCGGTACGACGCCACGAGCGACAGCACCACCAAATGGCCCGCGTACTGGGACGGCAAGTGGTTCGTCGGCGACTTCTACGACGGCGACCAGCCGCGCCACGCGGTGCTGACCGACCCCAGGACCGTCGGCAAGGGCGGGCTGCCAGTGCACGCCGAATCCCTCAAGAAGATCATCCCCGTGGGCGCCGACGGCATCCGCAACCTCATGGACTGGAAGTTCGCCCCGGACGGCTCCCTCTATGTCCTCGACTACGGGCGTGGCTTCTTCACCTCCGACGCCAAGTCGGCGCTGTGGCACATCACCTACCAGGGCGGCGAGCCCACTCCGCTCGCCAAGGACCTGGCCAGGAAGGCGGAGTAATGGTGAAACGAAGGCGCCAGAAACCGTACAGACCATGGACGGCACTGCTCGCCGCGCTGCTCATGATCCTCGGACTGAGCTCGGCGACGGCGACCGCGGCCTATGGACAGAACGACACCCGGCAGGCCGCACAGCAGACCCTCACCTGGACCGCCGGCGACGACATCACCACATACGCCTCGGCGCCCACCACCGCGGTCGCCGGGAAGACCACCATTGTCTTCGAGAACAGCGCCGCCACCGGTAACACCATGGGGATGCCGCACACCCTGACCTTCGACGTCTCCGACCCCGAGTACAACAACGACGTCCCGCTGAACATCCTCGCCAACCCCTCGGACGACAGCGGCGGCAAGCACACCGCCGAGGTCACCCTCACCCCGGGCCGCTACCGCTACCACTGCTCCATCCCGGGCCACGGCCAGATGCAGGGCATTCTCGTCGTCACCGACGGCGGCGGGGGCGAGGACACCACGGCGCCCGAGACCTCCGCGAAGGTCGAGGGCGAGAAGAACGCGGACGGCGCGTACATCGGCATGGCCACGGTCACGGTGTCCGCCACCGACGCGGGCTCGGGCGTGGGCACCGTCGAGTACGCGCTGGGGGACGGGGCTTTCCAGCCGTACACCGCGCCGGTGATGGTGCACGAGGTCGGCGCGCATACGGTCCGCTACCGGGCCACCGACAAGGCCGGGAACGCGTCGGAGGTGAAGTCGGTCGACTTCACGGTGGTGGCGCCGCCCACGGACGACACGACTCCGCCCGACACGTCGGCGACCGTGTCCGGAGAGAAGGACCCGTCCGGTGCGTACCTCGGCATGGCCACCGTCACCGTCACCGCCTCCGACACCGGATCCGGTGTCAACCGGATCGAATACGCCCTCGGCCAGGGGGAGTTCCAGCCGTACACCGCCCCGGTGATGGTCCATGACACGGGGGCGCACACGGTGCGGTACCGGGCATCGGACAAGGCGGGCAATGTGTCGGCGGTGGAGTCGGTGGACTTCACGGTGGTCGCCCCGCCCACCCAGGACAAGACGCCCCCGGTGACGTCGGCCAAGGTGGACGGGACGAAGAACTCCGACGGCAACTACATCGGCACCGCCAAGGTGACCGTCACCGCCACCGACGCCGAATCCGGTGTGGAGAAGACCGAGTACTCCCTCGATGGCGGCCCCTATCTCGCCTACACCACCCCCGTCGTGGTCGACCGCGTGGGCCGGCACACCCTCGCCCACCGCGCCACCGACAAGGCGGGCAACACCTCACAGGCGGGGCAGGTCTCGTTCACCGTGGCCGAGGGCGGCGGCGTGCCCGCGCCCGCGTGCCCGGAGTGGGACGAGCGGCTCACCGTGATCGTCGGTACGGTCGACACCGGCGTTCCCAACCGCATCACCCGCAGCCGCTGCACCATCAATGAGCTGATCGAGGACGAGAAGGACTGGTCCTCCCACGCCCTCTTCCTCAAGCATGTCACCGCGGTCACGGACAAGCTGCTCGCCGACGGCGTCATCGACCAGCGTGAATACGGCCTGATCAATGAGGCGGCCGAGCAGTCCGGGATCGGCAGACCCGGGCAGAGCGAGGGCTACCGCCCCCTCTTCGACGGGACGAAGAAGTCCTTCGACACGTGGCAGCATGTGGGCGGCGGGGCCTTCGGTCTCAACGACGACGGGACCATCACCAGCAGCTCCACGGTCGACGGCATGGGCATGCTGTGGTTCCCGCAGCGGACGTACGACGACTTCTCCCTGAAGTTGCAGTTCCGCGATGACGCACCGGGGACCGGCAACGCCAACAGTGGTGTCTTCGTCCGCTTCCCGAATGTGCACGACCACTCCGAGGAGTCCCGCCCCGAATGGGTCGCGATCAAGTACGGACACGAGGTGCAGATTCTCGACCGTCCCGACGGCGATATGTACAAGACGGGGTCGATCTACGGCTTCGACCGCGTCGGGCTCGGCGGTGCGGGGGTCACCCCCAAGGGGAGCTGGAACGACTACGAGATCCGGGTGGTCGGCCAGCACTACTCGGTCTACCGCAACGGTGTGCTGATCAATGAGTTCGAGAACACCGGCGGTCAGGAGTTCACCCCGCCGCGCGCCGACGACCCGGGCACGGACGGCCGCCGCTACGCCTCCGGATACATCGGCCTGCAGAACCACAGCACCAGCGATGTGATCTCGTTCCGCGATATCCGCGTCAAGGAGCTGTGAGGCGGTGCCGGACGGACCGGGTCTCCCGGCCCGTCCGGCGCACCCCTCGCGCTACTCCGCCGCCAGCGTGTCCAGGATCTGCTGCCCGTACTTCGCGAGCTTGTTCTCGCCGACACCGCTCACCGTGCCGAGCTCGTCGAGCGTGGCGGGGGCCAGGATGGCGATCTCGCGCAGTGTGGCGTCGTGGAAGATCACATACGCGGGGACCCCCTGCTCCTTCGCGGTGGCGCCACGCCAGGTCCGCAGCGCCTCGAAGACCGGTACGGCCTCCTCCGGCAGATCCACCGGGGCCTTCTTGGACTTCCCGGCCGATCCCGGCGCCCCGGACTTCCCCTTTCCGGCGCGCGCCGCCTGCTCCGGCTCGCGCCGCAGCCTGACCTCGCGCTGCCGGTTCAACACCTCGGCGCTCCCGTCGGTGAGCACCAGCGTGCCGTAGTCGCCCTCGACGCCGATCAGCCCCTGGGCCAGCAACTGCCGTACCACACCACGCCATTCGGCCTCGCGCAGCTCCGTGCCGATGCCGAAGACCGACAGCGTGTCATGGTCGAACTGGATGACCTTGGCGGTCTTCTTGCCGAGCAGGATGTCGATGATCTGCCCCGCACCGAACTTCTGGTTCCGCTCCCGCTTCAGCCGGACGATCGTCGACAGCAGCTTCTGCGCGACGATCGTGCCGTCCCAGGACTCCGGGGGCGTGAGGCACGTATCGCAGTTGCCGCACGCGGTGCTCTGCTGGTCGAAGTAGGCGAGCAGCTGGACCCGGCGGCATTCGACGGTCTCGCACAGCGACAGCATCGCGTCGAGATGGGCCCCGAGGCGGCGCCGGTGGGCGTCGTCGCCCTCGGAGGTGTCGATCATCTTCCGCTGCTGGACGACGTCCTGGAGCCCGTACGCCAGCCATGCGGTGGAGGGCAGACCGTCGCGCCCGGCGCGCCCCGTCTCCTGGTAGTAGCCCTCGACGGACTTGGGCAGATCCAGATGGGCCACAAACCGCACATCGGGCTTGTCGATGCCCATGCCGAACGCGATCGTCGCCACCACGACCAGACCGTCCTCCCGCAGGAAGCGCGCCTGGTGCTCGGCGCGGGTCCGGGCGTCGAGACCCGCGTGGTAGGGCACCGCCTCGATCCCGTTGCTCACCAGGAACTGGGCGGTCTTCTCCACCGAGGAGCGGGACAGGCAGTAGACGATGCCCGCGTCGCCCGCGTGCTCGGTGCGCAGCAGCTCCAGCAGCTGCCGCTTGGGTTCGTTCTTCGGGGCGATCCGGTACTGGATGTTCGGGCGGTCGAAGCTCGCCACGAAGTGGTGGGCGTCCTGCAGCTTCAGCCGGGACGCGATCTCCGCGTGGGTGGCCTCGGTCGCGGTCGCGGTCAGCGCGATCCGAGGCACCGTGGGCCAGCGCTCATGCAGCTCGGACAGGGCCAGATAGTCGGGCCGGAAGTCGTGCCCCCACTGCGCCACACAGTGCGCCTCGTCGATGGCGAACAGCGAGACCGTGCCCCGCTCCAGCAGCCGCAGCGTCGACTCGACCCGCAGCCGCTCGGGAGCGAGATAGAGCAGGTCCAGCTCGCCCGCGAGAAACTCGGCCTCGACCAGCCTCCGCTCGTCCAGATCCTGGGTGGAGTTGAGGAACCCGGCCCGCACCCCGAGGTTCCGCAGCGCGTCGACCTGGTCCTGCATGAGCGCGATCAGCGGCGAGACGACGACGCCGACGCCCTTCCGTACGAGCGCGGGGATCTGGTAGCACAGCGACTTGCCGCCGCCGGTCGGCATGAGGACCAGCGCGTCACCACCGGCTATGACATGCTCGATGATCTCCTGCTGGCCTCCCCTGAACGCGTCGTAGCCGAAGACGCGGTGCAGAACACGCAGGGCCTCACTGACATCGGGACCGTTTTCGGGGAAAGCCATCCGGCGATTCTAGAGGCCCGCGCGGGCCGGCGTGGGCCGGCACCGCCCCGGTCGCCCCTTACCGCCGCCGGGCTAACGGCGGGTGGAACGGGCGGTGACGCTCACCTTGGTCAGGCCGCCCATCAGGTTGGCCTTGTTCAACGACATACCGAAGTCATCACGGTCGATCTCGAGGTCGGCGGCCAGGGTGGGCCGCACCGGCGGTGGCCTCGGTGAGCCGCGCGGTGAAGGCCACCGGCCGGCTCCGGACGAGGACGGTGAGCTCGCCGCCGACCTCGACCGGCGCGCCGTCGGGGACCGCGCCGCCCACGGTGAACAATGCCTTCACCCGTTCGATGGCGAGCTGCTCGACGACATCGACGTGCTCACAACCGCCGTGGTAGCGACGCCCCGGGTAGCCCTCGGCGTACTTGTTCGTCAAGACGGAGCCCTGCGCCTCCATCACCGAGACCGGTGCGAAGTTCTCGCTCGCGATCATCTCCAGCGTGCGCTGCTGACGCTCCGACTCGGCACGTACATTGGCGTGCACCTCTGGGTCGAAGTCGGCGAGCCGACGGTCCAGCACAGACATCTCAGGCTCCTTCTGTGAGAGCCGCGTAGGCGGTGGCGTCCAGCAGATCCGGCGTACCGGTGATCCGCATCCGGAACAGCCAGCCCGCTCCGAACGGGTCGGTGTTGACCAGGCTGGGGTCGGCCACTGCGGCTTCGTTGACATCGACGACCTCGCCGTCCGCAGGAGCGAACAGGTCGCTCACGGACTTGGTCGACTCGATCTCTCCGCACGCGTCGCCGGCCTTGATCGTCGCGCCAACGGCAGGCAGGTCGAGGTAGACGACGTCGCCGAGCGCGTCTGCTGCGTGGGCGGTGACACCGACGGTCGACAGGTCCCCCTCACTGGCGATCCACTCGTGGTCGTCGGTGTACTTCAGGCCGGTGGGCAGGCTCATGATCTGTTCTCCTCGGGAAGTGGTCAGGCTGGGCGGCGGTAGAAGGGCAGCGGGACGACCTCGGCGTACTCCCGACTGTTCCGGATGTCGACGAGCACCTTCGTGCCGGGTTCGCTCCAGTCGGTCGGCAGGTAGGCCATTGCCACGGGGTGGCCGAGGGTGGGCGACAAGGCGCCCGAGGTGACCTCGCCGATGCGCTGGCCGGTATCCGGGTCGAGTACGGCGTAGCCGGTGCGCGGAGCTCGTCGACAGGTCGAGGCCAGCCCGACCAGCACGCGGGTCGGCCCCTCGTCACGGCGGGCGGCCAGGGCCGCCTCGCCGACGAACCCGCCGGGCTTCCCGAACGCCACGACTCGGCCCAGTCCCGCGTCGAACGGCGTGGTGCGGACGGTGAGCTCCTGGCCGTACAAGGGCATGCCGGCCTCGAGGCGCAGCGTGTCACGACAGGCCAGGCCGCACGGGACCAGGCCGTGCTCCGCGCCCGCTGCGCTGACGGACCGCCAGAGGGCCACCGCGTCCTCGGGGCGGCAGTAGATCTCGAACCCGTCCTCGCCGGTGTAGCCGGTGCGCGCGAGCAGCACCTCGCGGTCCGCCAGCCGCGCCCGGTCGATCGCGTAGTACTTCAGCGACGGCACGTCGACGTCGGCCAGTTGGCCGACGATCGACGGCGACTTCGGGCCCTGGACCGCGACCAGCGCCCACTCGCTGGACGCGTCCCGGATCGTGGCGACGTAGCCGTCGATCCGGTCACGCAGGCAGGAGAGCACGACCAGCGCGTTGCCGGCGTTGGCCACGACGAGGTACCTCTCCTCGGCCAGGCGGTAGACGACGAGGTCGTCGAGCACTCCGCCGGTCTCGTGGACCAGCATGGAATAGCGCGCGCGGCCGACGGCGATCTTCGACGGCTCCCCGACCAGGGCGTGGTCGAGGGCCCGGCCCACCTCGGGACCGGACAGTTCGATCTCACCCATGTGGGTGAGGTCGAAGACTCCGGCGGCGGTCCGTACGGCGTGATGCTCGGCCAGCTCGGAGGTGTAGCGCAGTGGCATGGCCCAGCCGGCGAAGTCGGTGAACGACGCACCGAGTTCCACGTGGATGTCGTGCAGGGGTGTCTTCCTCGACATGGTGGTCCCTCTCGGACAGTGACCGGTCGGGTCAGGACTCGAACGACTCGGGAGGCGGGCAAGCGCAGACCAGGTTCCGGTCGCCGTGCGCCTGGTCAATCCGGCCAACCGGCGGCCAGTACTTGTCCGGCGTGACGCCCGCCGGGAAGGCGGCCCGCTCGCGGGAGTAGGCTCGGGTCCACTCGCCGGCGATCGCGGCGGCGGTGTGCGGTGCCCGTCGCAGCGGGCTCTCCTCGAGGGTCCAGACGGCCTTGGCCACCAGGTCGATCTCCGCGCGGATCGCGATCATGGCCTCGCAGAAGCGGTCCAGCTCCTGCAGGCTCTCGCTCTCCGTCGGCTCGACCATCAGCGTCCCGGCGACCGGGAAGCTCATCGTCGGTGCGTGGAAGCCGTAGTCGATGAGCCGCTTGGCGATGTCGTCGACCGTCACACCCGTGGCGGCGGTGATCGGGCGTACGTCGAGGATGGACTCGTGCGCGACGAGGTCGTCCTCCCCGGCGTACAGGACCGGGAAGTGCGGCGCGAGCCGACGGGCGACGTAGTTGGCGCTCAGCACGGCAGTTTGGGTCGCCTCGGTCAGCCCCTCGGCGCCCATCATCCGGATGTAGGCCCACGGGATCGGCAGGATGCCGGCGCTGCCGAACGGTGCGGCGCTCACCGCCCCGATCCCGTCGCGGCGCTCCGTGTCGGGGTGCAGCGGGTGGGTGGGCAGGTACGGCGCGAGGTGCGCGCGCACGGCGACCGGGCCGACGCCCGGCCCGCCGCCGCCGTGCGGGATGCAGAACGTCTTGTGGAGGTTGAGGTGTGACACGTCGCCGCCGAATTCACCGGGCTTGGCGACCCCGAGCAGCGCGTTGAGGTTGGCGCCGTCGACGTACACCTGTCCGCCGTACTCGTGCACCAGCTCGCACAGCCGGGTGATGCTCTCCTCGTAGACGCCGTGCGTCGAGGGGTAGGTCACCATGATCGCGGCCAGGTCGTCGGCGTGCTTCGCGCACTTGGCCTCGAGGTCGTCGAGGTCGACCGTGCCGTCGGGCCGTGACGCCACCACGGCGACGCGCATGCCGGCCAGGGCGGCCGAGGCGGCGTTGGTGCCGTGCGCGCTTGCCGGGATCAGGCATACGTCGCGTCCGGCCTGGCCGTTGCTCCGGTGGTAGGCGCGGATCGCCAGCAGGCCCGCGAGCTCGCCCTGCGATCCGGCGTTGGGCTGGATGGAGACCTTGGCGTAGCCGGTGACCTCGGCCAGCCAGGTCTCGAGCTGCTCCGTCAGGGCCATGTACCCGGCCGCGTCCGTGATGGCCGCGAACGGGTGCAGGTCGGCGAACCCGGGCCAGCTGACCGGCTCCATCTCTGTGGTCGCGTTGAGCTTCATCGTGCAGGACCCGAGCGGGATCATGCCGCGGTCCAGCGCGAAGTCCCGGTCGGCGAGCTTGCGCAGGTAGCGCAGCATCGAGGTCTCGGAGCGGTGCTGGTGGAAGACCGGGTGGGTGAGGAAGGGGGAGGTGCGGCGCAGCCCCGACGGCAGCGCCGCCGGGGCGCCGGCCGCCAGCCCGTCCAGGCCGTCGCCGGCCCAGCCGAAGGCGTCGAGTACGAGGCGGACGTGGTCCTCCGTGGTGGCCTCGGAGCAGGAGACGCCGACGTGGTCGCCGTCCACCAGCCGCACCCGCAGGCCCTTGTCGTGCGCGGCCGCGACGACCTCCTCGGCACGGCCGGGGACCCGCACCAGCAGGGTGTCGAAGAACTCGCGGTGCACCACCGTGATCCCGCTCGCCCGCAGGCCCGCGGCGATGAGCGTGGCGTACCGGTGCGTCCGCCGGGCGATCTCGGTCAGACCGTCGGGGCCGTGGTAGACGGCGTACATCGACGCGACCACGGCGAGCAGCACCTGCGCCGTGCAGATGTTGGAGGTCGCCTTGTCGCGCCGGATGTGCTGCTCGCGGGTCTGCAGGGCGAGGCGGTACGCCGGCCGGCCGGCGTCGTCCACGGACACGCCCACGAGCCTGCCGGGCAGGTGACGTTCGAGCCCTGCGCGGACCGCGATGTAGCCGGCGTGCGGCCCGCCGTAGAACAGGGGGACACCGAACCGCTGGGACGATCCCACGACGATGTCGGCGCCGTACTCCCCCGGTGGCACGAGCAGGGTGAGCGCCAGCAGGTCGGCGGTCACGGTGACCAGCGCCCCGCGTGCCCGTGCCGCAGCGGTCACCTCGCGCAGGTCGCGGATCGCGCCCGAGCACCCGGGGTAGGACAGCACCATCCCGAAGAAGTCGTCCTCAGGCAGCGGCTTGGCGAGGTCGATCTCGATGATCTCGATGCCGACCGCGGCTGCACGCGTGCGCAGGACGTCGAGGGTCTGCGGCAGGGTGTCGCGGTCGACCAGGACGCGGGGGGAGCTCTTCTTGCCTGCGACGCGGCGCATGACCGTGACGGCCTCGGCGACCGCCGTACCCTCGTCCAGCAGCGATGCGTTGGCAGTCGGCAGCCCGGTGAGGTCGCCGACCATGGTCTGGAAATTGATCAGCGCCTCGAGTCGGCCCTGGCTGATCTCCGGCTGGTACGGCGTGTAGGCGGTGTACCACGCCGGGTCTTCCAGCACGTTGCGCCGGATCACTGCGGGCGTGGTGGTCGCGTGGTAGCCGAGGCCGATCATCGGGACGGCCGCAGTGTTCCTGCTCGCGATCTCCTGCAGCTCGGCGCGCACCTCGGCCTCGGTGGCGGCGGGGGGCAGGTTCAGGTCGGAGGTGCTCCGGATGCCGCTCGGAACGGCGGCGTCAATGAGCGCGGCCAGCGTCGGGTAGCCGACTTCGGCCAGCATCTTGGCGCGGTCGGCATCGCTGACGCCGATGTGACGGGTGGCGAACGCGCCGGACGCGGATGAGGTCATGGCGGGAGGCTCCCTGTTGGAGGCACCGCGGACGCGGCACCGTGGACGGGTGACCTCCCCGCTCTGTCATCGGTACCTGAGAGCTTCACCACCGGATCCGGCGGTTTGCACCGTGGGCGCAGGACGTGACGTCCTGTCTTTCCAGAGGAGCCTCGCCGAAGCGGTAGTTGGGCCTGAGAGATTCTGGGGAGAGTTGCTCCTTCGGCGCCTCGCCAAGGGTGGGCGAGGACTCTCCCGCCTCGGTTCGAACAGCTCGATGTTCAGTTGTCGGGCCTGGCCGAAAGGTCAGGTGGGCGTGATCAGGTCGAACACCACGGTGGCGGCAGCGACGCAGGTGATCTCGACGCAGTCATGGGCCGGGGCGGCGAGGTGTTCCGGGCTCCGAGAGACCATGCGCGAAGGTTGAACGTAGACGGGGTACAGCGAACCATGGAGACCTCCTCGAGTGTCGAGCACAGGCAGGAGCCCGTGCGGCCGAGTGAGCCTCCCCCTCTGTCATTGGCCTGAGAGCTTCGCCGCGGGAATCCGCGGCTTGCACCGTGGGCGAGGCGCGTGAGCGCCTGCTTTCCAGAGTTCGCCTCCTCTGCGCGGTAACGAGGCCTGAGAGTTTCCGGGGAGGATTTGCTCCTTCGGCGCCACGCCAACACAGAACGTGGACTCTCCCGCACAGAATCTTCAGCTCGGAGTCTTTGTTGTCCGATCCTTCGGACGGCAACTTACGGGCACCCCATGCGGCCGTCAAGTGCCCCGCGACGTAGCTGATGGCCGTCCGGTCGATAGCCCGACACTGCGGTGCAGACTGCATGGTTCTGCGTAATGATTTGTAGGAGTCCACGGAGATGTGCTGGGAGTGGCGGCCTATTTTCTGGATACGCGTTTTCTTTCCGGGAACAGCGTCCGCCGTCGGGGCACGGCTGTCGTGCACGCCGCCCCAATGCCGGCGGGCCCCCGATCACCAGGCCGTCCCCAAGGGCGGCCCAAAGACGCGCCGAGCTCCGGGTGATTGCGGCCGTGACCCGCGTAACCCTGTAGCACCTACGAGGAGATATCGATGACCTCCCCGCCCGCGACCGCGCTGGCCGAGACCATCGCGTCGCTCATGCCGCGCGCCAAGACTGAGCTCGCCGAACTGGTTGCATTCCAGTCCGTGGCCGACCCCGCCCAGTTCCCGAAGAGTGAGTGCGAGGCCGCCGCGAATTGGGTCGCCGACCTGCTCCGCGCGGAGGGGTTCAGGGACGTCGCACTGTTGGACACCCCGGACGGTACGCGTTCCGTATACGGATATCTTCCCGGCCCTGCGGATGCCCGGACCGTGCTGCTTTACGCCCACTACGATGTGCAGCCACCACTTGATGAATCCGCCTGGCTCTCGCCCCCGTTCGAGCTTGCCGAGCGCGACGGGCGCTGGTACGGGCGTGGTGCGGCCGACTGCAAGGGCGGCCTGATCATGCACATTCTCGCGCTGCGTGCGCTCAAGGCCAATGGCGGGATACCGGTCGGCGTCAAGGTTGTCGTAGAAGGTTCGGAGGAGCAGGGCACCGGAGGCCTGCAGCAGTACGCCGAGCAGCACCCGGAACTGCTTTCGGCCGACGCGATCGTCATCGGTGACGCCGGCAACTTCCGTGCCGGGCTGCCGACAGTCACCGCGACTCTGCGCGGCATGGCGTTGATGCGCGTGGAGGTGAACACTCTTGAGGGCAATCTCCACTCAGGCCAATTCGGTGGAGCCGCGCCCGACGCGCTCGCCGCGCTGATCCGCGTCCTCGACTCGCTGCGGGACGAGGACGGCTCGACGACCGTGGATGGACTGGCCGCGGACGGAACATGGGAGGGACTGCAGTACCAGGAGGAGGACTTCCGGCGGGACGCCGGGGTTCTCACAGGGGTGGCACTGACGGGTAGCGGAACGATCGCGGACCGTCTGTGGGCGCGGCCGTCCGTCACTGTGCTCGGCATCGACTGCCCGTCGGCGACCGGCGCCACTGCGTCGATTCAGGCGTCCGCACGCGCGCTGGTCAGCCTGCGGGTGCCACCAGGGACCGAAGTGGCTGGGGCGGCCACACTGCTGACCGCGCATCTCGATGCCAAGGTCCCCTGGGGTGCGCGGGTCGCGGTGGAGCAGGTTGGCCAGGGGCAGCCGTTCCAAGTGGACACCACCAGCCCGGCGTACACATCGATGGCGGAGGCCATGCGGATCGCCTACCCGGGGGAGGAGATGCAAGTCGCCGGTCAAGGCTTCTCGATCCCGCTTTGCAACACACTGGCCTCGATTTACCCGAAGGCGGAGATCCTATTGATCGGCCTTAGCGAGCCGGAGGCGCAGATCCACGCGGTGAACGAAAGCGTGTCGCCTCAAGAGCTGGAGCGGCTCTCGCTCACCGAGGCGCTGTTCCTGATCAGGTACGCGGATTCGAAGAGGAGCTGACGGCCGGCGGGCGGCAGTGGCCGTCGGCGGGGCCCCTCTTCGGGGCCCCGCCGACGAGCCGGTTGACCGGCCTGCGCAGACCGATCAATTGCTGGTGAAATACCAGGCCAGGAGAATCGAGAGGACGATGAGCAGTGTCGCGCCGGCAAGCCTTGGCACGATTCGCCTCGCCACGGGACCGACCGCCTCGAGCAGATCCAGGTGGTCTTCCGCGACACGGAGGCGAGTCCCCGCGGTGGCGGGAGCCGTGAGGCTGGTGGGAGCGCCGCCGCCGTTGGATGCCGCTGCGGGGAGCTGCGACACAGCGTCCTGGTGGGCGTCCTTGTCTTGTGACGGCTCAGAGGTGGCCGACTCAGAGGTGGCCAGCTCGGCAGACAGAGCCTGGGCGAACCGATCGATCAACGCCGACGAGACATCCTGAATGGCCCCGCGGCCGAACTGTGCGGGCTTCCCGGTCAACTTGAGCTGCGTGATCACGTGGACCTCGGTCTCGTTGCCGCGTTCACGCAGGGATGTCTCCACCGTCGCACTTGCGGTTCCGGCGCTCTTGCTGTCCTTACCGGTTGCTTCGATGACGACCCGGCGAGCGATCTCGTCCCTGACCACGAATCGGGCCTGGCCTCGGTAGGTCATCATGATCGGGCCGAGCTTGACGCGCATCCGCGCCGAGATGTCATCGCCGTCGACAGAGTCCAGTGTCGCCCCTGGAACGCATGCCACCACCCGCTCGACATCGAGCAGGACCGGCCACGCCTGGTCCGCGGGCAGGGGTACGGTGAAGGTGTTTTCGAGCTGCATGGATCACTCCCTGAGATCTGCCAGCAATGCGGTCGGTCGGGCACTTCCGCGGTGAATGGGGCCATCGATCCGCGACAGGCGCTCGCCGGTTCCACCCGCCCGGGATTGGACGATCTCGGCCGCGATGGATATCGCGGTTTCCTCCGGGGTGTGCGAACCGATGTCCAGACCGATTGGCGACGCGAGCCGCCGCAACTCGTCGTCGGTGACCCCCTGCTCCCGGAGCCGGTCGGTCCGGTCGCGGTGGGTCCGTCTGCTGCCCATCACACCGATGTAGGCGGCCGGCGTCCCGAGTGCGACCTGGAGCAGCGGTATGTCGAACTTGGGGTCGTGAGTAAGGACGCAGATCACCGTGCGCTCGTCGATATCCGTCCGGGCCAGATACCGGTGTGGCCACTCGCAGACCACTTCATGCGCCTCAGGAAACCTCCTGCGGGTCGCGAACACCGGTCTGGCGTCGCAGACGGTGACGTGGTAGCCGAGGAAGACTCCGACCCTGGCCACGGCGGAGGCGAAGTCGATGGCACCGAACACCAGCATCCTGGGAGCGGGCGTGTAGCACTGCACGAACACCGACACATCGTCGTGGCGTCGCTCCCCGTGCAGCCCGTAATGCCGGGTGCCGGTCTGCGCCTGGGCCAGCATGGCGCGGGCGTCCTCGGTCACCGCGTGGTCGAGCCGCTCGTCGCCGAGCGAGCCGGAGGCGCGGTCAGGCCACAGCGCGAGGTGAGCGCCGAGCCGGCCCCGGCCGTCGACCACGGTCGCCACCGCCACCGGCTCGCTCCGTTCGATCGACGCGACGACCTCGCCCAACTCCGGGAGCGTCGTCCGGTCGACCGGCTCCACGAAGACGTGGATGGTTCCACCGCAGGTGAGGCCAACAGCGAAGGCCTCGTCGTCGCTCACCCCGTACTTCTCGAGCGCCGGTTCGCCGCTGTCGATGGCGAGTTGAGCGGCTTCGTACACGGCGCCCTCGACGCAGCCGCCCGATACGCTGCCCACTGCCTCGCCCGCGGCGGAGACGGCCATGGCCGCCCCCGGGCCGCGGGGCGCACTGCGGGAGGTATGGATCACGGTGCCGAGGGCGAACCGCTCCCCGGAGTCGTACCAGCCGGTGATGGCGTGCAGGACGTCACGCATACGTCGCTTCCTTGGTACGAGGGGCCGCCGACCGGCGGAGGGTCACTCGATCACTCCACCGTGGACCGCCTCGGAGGAGGCGATGAACTCCGACCACTCGCCCAAGAGTTGCTCGAACTCCGGTGTGGCCAGCGCCTTGCGGTACTCCTCGATTCCGACGACCTCCAGCACCTCGAGGTAGTCGTAGGAGGGGGAGCCGTCGTCCAGCGTCGCCTCGAGCCTGGTGACCTCGTAGCGCTGGATCGCCGGGTGCCGGCGGGCGACGGGGTAGTCGGTGCGCCGAATCCAGCTCTCGTAGTCGGCCGGGTCGACACCTTCGCGGAGCTTGTTGAGGAAGAAGACGCGGTACGGCATGAGGGTCCTTTCGTCAGAGTCGGGGGAGCACTTCGCGGGCGGTGAGCTCGGCGACCTCGCCGGCCTGGTCCGCCGGGAACAGCCACAGCCCGATGGAGTCGGAGCCGGCGTCGAGCAGGCGGCGCAGCTTCGCAGCGCACTCGTCAGGGTCGCCGGCGACCGCCAGGTCATCGATCCAGGAGTCGGGCATGTCCCGCGCGACAGCCTCGGCTCCGCCGGCCGCCAGCAGCTCCGTGAGCTCGTCCTGGATCCCGTACACCTGCGACAGGGCGCTGTTGGGCATCGCAGCGAGGTAGAAGGCGATGGATTCGCGCACCGCGGCCCTGGCGACCTTGGAGTCGGAGTGGACCGAGAAGATGGTGTAGGTCACCAGCCGGTGCGGGTCGGTGCGCTGGGCTTTTTCGGCACCTTCGGCGATCCGGGCCTTGGCCCACTCGACGTAGGCCGGGCTGGCCAGGACCGACAGGATCGTGCCGTCGGCGACCGCGCCCGACACCCGCAGCCCCTTCTCGTTCACCACCCCGGTGTAGAGCGGCACGCGGGTGGCCGCCGGGTACGTCAGCTCGACGTTGTCGAACTTGAAGTGGCCCTCTTCGGTGAGCGATTTGCCGTCAAGCAGCTGCCTGACGCCGGTCACGCATTGGCGAAGGGTTTTCAATGGCGCCGGCGCCATGAGGCCCATCTGGTCCAGCCAGGCAGGCACACCGTGCCCAATACCGCCGTAAATGCGGCCCGGAAACAGTACGTCGAGAGTGGCGAGTTCCATGGCCAGGATCGCGGGGTGCCGAGTCACCGCGGAGACGATTCCGAGACCGAGCGGCAAGTGGTTGGTCCCCGCAAGCGCCGCGGCGGCCCCGGCAATTCCACCGGAGAAGAAACAGTCCTCGGAGAACCACATTTCTCCGAAACCGAGATCTTCGGCCTGGCGGGCCATGGCCACGATGTCCTTGGCGGGCATATGGCTTCCCAGGACCAGCCCGACCGGCATGTCAGTCGCTGCGTTCATCGCACGCCCACCCGTGGGTGCCGCACCGCAGATTGCTCAAGCATCGCTCCTCCTAAGGTGAGGGGCCGGGGACGAACGCCGAAGTGGATCAGCGGTGGCCGGGGAGACGCCCCGGCCCCATGTCCCGAAAACTATGAGCCCCGGACCTGCTGGTCTTCGGCGCTTCCCACGATTCCTCGCGAGAACTTGTGCATCTCGCAAGGGTGGCCCGGCGGGGGCGGAGCGGGACATTCCGCAGCCCGCCGAAGCAGTGCGCCGCGGCCCGAGTCGATCACTCTGCGTGACGCCGCTGGTCGTCAGGCCGTGTCGGGCGGGTTGCACAATTTCCGGCTCCATTGGTCGCAGAAAGCACAATGACCCGTCGGGTGCGCCGAATCTAAGGTCCATGCAGGCCGAAGGTAATTGCGTTCGTCCGCAGACATGCTGCGTCGCTGCGGACAAGGTACGAGGCTGAGGCCTGCCGGACACAACAATGGAGAGCCGATGCGCATTGGTATTGATGTAGGTGGGACGAATACCGACGCGGTCCTCATGGACGGCGATCGGGTGTGCGCGCACACCAAGGTCGCAACCACTGAAGACGTGACGACGGGCATCGCCGAGGCATTGAAATTCTTGCTGACGAGTACGCAATACGCAGCATCGGCGATCCAGGGCGTCATGATCGGCACGACGCATTTCATCAACGCGATCGTGGAGGGAAACCGCCTTGCCCCGACGGCTGCGATCCGGCTCGGGCTGCCGGCGACCGCAGCCCTGCCCCCGATGTCGAGTTGGCCCGAACGCCTGGTGCGGGCGATCGACGGCCGGGCCTACATGTGCCACGGCGGGCACGAGATCGACGGGCGGCGGATCGCTCCGCTGAGCCGCGACGAGCTGGCCAGGACGGCTGAGGAGATCGCTGCGCAGGGGGTGCGCAGCATCGCGATTTCCTCGGTGTACTCCCCGGTGAACGAGGAGTGCGAACGTGAGGCCGCCGAGATCCTCACAGGACTCCTCCCCGGGGTGTCGCTGAGCCTGTCTCATGAGATCGGGCGTATGGGCCTGCTGGAGCGCGAGAACGCCACCATCATCAACGCCTGCCTGAGCGATCTCGCCGACCACATCTGCCGCGGCTTGGCGGACGCCGTGAGCAGCGCGGGGATCGATGCGCCCCTGTTCCTCAGCCAGAACGACGGCACCCTCATGGACGTCGACTACGCGCGCAGCTACCCGGTCGCCACCTTCGCTTCCGGACCGACGAACTCGATGCGCGGCGCGGCCTTCCTGTCCGGCCTGCGCGACTGCGCCGTGGTGGACGTCGGCGGCACCACGACGGATGTGGGCATGCTCCGCAACGGCTTCCCGCACGAAGCCTCGACCGAGGTCAGCGTGAGCGGTATCCGCACCAACTTCCGTATGCCCGACGTCCTCTCGATCGGTATCGGCGGAGGCAGTCGCGTACGGGCCGAGCCGTTCGGCGTCGGCCCCGACAGCGTCGGCTACCGGCTGACCGAGAAGGCTCTGGTGTTCGGAGGTGACACGCTGACCTGCACCGATATAGCGGTGGCTGCCGGGATAGCCGACATCGGGGACCGGAGCCTGGTCCGCCATCTCGACCGGTCGTTCATCGACGCCGTGTTGCAGCGGATCTCCGAGGACATGACCAACGTGGTGGACCGGGTGCGCACCAGCTCCGAGCCCATCGCCGTGGTGGCCGTCGGCGGCGGCAGCATCCTTGTCCCGGAGAGCCTCCCCGGCGTCGGTGAGGTGCGGCGGCCGGAGTTCTTCGCCACCGCGAACGCGATCGGCGCGGCCATCGCGCAGGTGGGCGGTGAGATCGACCGCATGTACTCGATCCAGCCCGGCCAGCGGGACGCCGTGCTCGACGAGGCCAAGCAAGAGGCCGTCGACAAAGCGGTGTCGGCCGGTGCCAGCCGCTCGTCGGTGCAGATCGTGGATGTCGATGAAGTCCCCCTGGCCTACCTGCCGGGCAACGCGACACGCATCCGGGTCAAGGCAGTGGGAGACCTCATCCTCGCCCGGTGAGGCGGCGCGGTGTCGGGCGATCGAAAGGACAACAGGAACATGGCGTACACGATTGAACTTCACGACGTGGAAGACCTGGCGCGGGGCGCCGCCCTGCTGGGGACCGGTGGCGGCGGAGATCCCTACATCGGGACGCTGCTGGTGGCCGAGGAACTGCGGCGCGGCCGCACCATCCGGCTGATCGAGCCGGAGGAGGTCGACGACGAGGCGCTCGTCATCGCCAGCGCCTTCATGGGCGCACCGACCGTCGTCATTGAGAAGATCCCCGGCGGGGACGAGCCGGTGACGGCACTGCGCCGGCTGGAGCAGCATCTCGGCAGGAAGGCCGATGCCATCATTCCGATGGAGTGCGGCGGCCTGAACTCCATGGTCCCGCTGCTGGTCGCGGCGCGCACCGGGCTGCCGATCGTCGACGGCGACGGGATGGGACGCGCCTTCCCCGAGCTGCAGATGGAGACCTTCGGGGTGTACGGGGTCGCGGGCTCACCGATCGCGATCTGCGACGAGCGCCAGAACGTGACGATCATCGACACCGGCGATGACAACCGCAGCATGGAGTGGTTCGCGCGCGGAGTGACGATCCGGATGGGCGGCGTCTCCTACATCGCCGAATACCCCATGAGCGGCGCCGACGTGAAGCGCACCGCGATCCCGGGGACCATGACGCTGGCCCTCCGCATCGGCAGGGTGATCCGGGAGGCCAGGGAGAGCCAGCGGGATCCGTTTCAGGCGTTGATCGACTACCTGTCCGGCACCATCTACGAGCACGCACGCATCCTGCTCGAGGGCAAGGTCGTCGACATCGAGCGCCGCAGCGCCGACGGGTTCGTCCGCGGCACCGCGACCATCGCGACGTTCGACGGCGCGACGAAGGTGGAGCTCACCTTCCAGAACGAGCACTTGGTGGCCCGCAGCGACGGAAAGCTGCTCGCGATCGTCCCGGACCTCATCTCGGTGCTCGATGCCGAGACCGCGACGCCGATCACGACCGAGGCGCTGCGCTACGGGCAGCGCGTTCGGGTGGTCGCCATCTCCACGCCGGCGATCATGCGTACCCCCGAGGCGCTGGACGTCTTCGGTCCCCGGGCCTTCGGCCTGGACCACGACTGGACGCCGGTCGAGAAGCTCGCGCCGCTGTGACGCGGACCAAAACACCCAGGAGCACCCATGCAGTCGCAGACTTACTCCATCGGCGTGATCGGTGGCACGGGCCCGCAGGGCAAGGGACTGGCGTACCGGTTCGCCCGCGCCGGACACCGGGTCTTCCTCGGATCCCGTTCGCCCGAGCGGGCGCAGGAGGCGGCCCAGGAGCTGGGCGCCAGACTTCGCGTGGACCGGGCCGTCACCGGGACGTCCAATGCCACGGCCGCCGAGGTCAATGATGTCGTCGTGCTGGCCGTTCCATGGAACGGCCACGCCGAGCTCGTGGAAGGTCTGCGCGACGAGCTGGCCGGCAAGATCGTGATCAGCTGCGTCAATCCGCTGGGGTTCGACAAACGCGGCCCGTACGGCCTGCCGGTGAGCCAGGGCAGTGCCGCCGAACAGGCCGCAGCGTTGTTGCCGGGCAGCCGCGTGGTCGGGGCATTCCACCACGTGTCCGCGGTGAGCCTGCTCGGCGACGCCGAGTACCTCAAGGACGAGGACGTCCTCGTCTGCGGTGACGACGCGGCCGCGAAGGGCGTCGTTCAGGAGCTCGTCCGCACGGTCACCGGCCGGACCGGAGTGGACGCCGGGGCATTGCGTCTGGCCCGCCAGCTCGAACCGCTGACAGCGGTGCTCATCTCGATCAACAAGAAGTACACGACGCACTCCGGCCTCGCTGTCACCGGCCTGACCAGAAGTCACTGAACGCGGAGGTGCACATGTCTCTCATCGTCAAGCCCGGCACGGCCTGGACGGATGCCTACGCGCGTTGCATGGCGGTTGCGCCGGAGGCCTTCCACGACGACCGCGTCCTCAACCTGTGGGGCGGCCAGTGGCGCCGCGACGGTGCCCCGATCCCGGCGACCTCCGCGGTCGACGGAACTGAGATCGCCGGACCGCCATTTCTGAGTCCGGAGGAGGCCTCCGCCGCGGTCGCCGCCGCCGCGCAGGCGCACCGCGAGTGGCGGCAGGTGCCGCTCGCGGAGCGCAAGGCCAGGGTCACGGCCGCGCTGGACGCGCTCGAGGCCCACCGGGACCTGCTGTCCCTGCTGCTGGTGTGGGAGATCGGCAAGCCGTGGCGCTTGGCAACCGCCGACGTGGACCGCTGCATCGACGGAGTGCGGTGGTACGTCGAGGAAATCGACCGGATGCTCGTCGGCCGCACGCCACTGGCGGGACCGGTCAGCAACATCGCTAGCTGGAACTACCCGATGAGCGTGCTGATGCACGCCATGCTCGTCCAGTTGCTCGCCGGCAACGCCGTGATCGCGAAGACGCCGACCGACGGCGGACTGGCCTGCCTGACGCTGGCCTGCGCGCTCGCAGCGGGTGAGGGCCTGCCCATCACGCTGGTCAGCGGTTCCGGGAGGACGCTCGCCCCGGCCCTGGTGGCGGCACCGGAGATCAGCTGCGTCTCGTTCGTCGGCGGACGCGCGGCCGGGAGCCAGGTCGAGAGCCTCGTCGACCAGGGCAAGCGGCACATCCTGGAGCAGGAAGGTCTGAACTGCTGGGGGGTGTGGGAGTTCAGCGACTGGAAGACACTCGCCGGCCATCTGCGCAAGAGCTTCGACTACGCCAAGCAGCGGTGCACCGCCTACCCCCGCTACGTGGTGCAGCGCTCGCTGTTCGACGACTTCCTCGCGGCCTACCTGCCCGTGCTGGACGAGGTCCGGTTCGGGCACCCGCTCGCGGTCGCTGCACCGGACGACGCTCTGCCCGATCTCGACTACGGGCCACTCATCAACGCCGCCAAGGTCAAAGAGTTGAACGACGCCGTGGCGGAGACCCTCGACCGGGGCGGTGTTCCCCTGTACCGGGGAGAGGTCGGCCAAGGCCGCTTCATCGACGGCCAGGACCGCTCCGCCTACCTGGCGCCGGCCGCGATCCTGAGCCCCCCGAGCTCGTCCGCGCTCTTCCACGCCGAACCGTTCGGCCCCGTCGACACCATCGTGCTCGTCGACACCGAAGCCGAGCTGCTCGCCGCGATGAACGCCAGCAACGGAGCCCTGGTCGCGTCCCTCGCCTGCGACGACGAGGCGACGGCCCAGCGGCTGGGCAGGCAGTTGCAGGCGTTCAAGGTGGGGATCAACAAGCCGCGGTCCCGCGGCGACCGCGAGGAGGTCTTCGGCGGCAACGGAGCCTCGTGGCGCGGCGCATTCGTGGGAGGGGAGCTGCTCGTGCGGGCGGTGACCGACGGCGCGCCTGACGACCCGCTGCACGGCAACTTCCCGTCCTACACCCTGCATCCCGCGACCTGAGACGAGGCACCGCATGGGCCGGATCACCGAGCAGACACCAATGCTCGTCGACACCTACGGCCGGGTGGCGACCGACCTTCGGGTATCGCTGACGGATCGGTGCAACCTGCGCTGCACGTACTGCATGCCCGCCGAGGGTTTGGACTGGCTTCCCAAACCCGAGCTGCTGACCGCGGACGAGATCGTCCGACTGATCCGCATCGCGGTGACGCAGCTCGGCGTACGGGAGATCCGCTTCACCGGCGGCGAGCCACTGCTGCGGCGTGACCTGCTCGATGTGGTCGGCCGGGTCGCCACGCTTCAGCCACGGCCCCAGATGTCGTTGACCACCAACGGTATCGGCCTGGCCCGCCTCGCCGTGCCGCTGCGCGAGGCGGGCCTCGACCGCGTCAACGTCTCCCTGGACACGTTGGTGCCCGAGAGGTTCCGCAAGCTCGCGCGGCGGGACCGACTGGCCGATGTGGTCGCTGGGCTCGCGGCGGCTGACGCCGCGGGCCTGCGGCCGGTCAAGGTGAACGCGGTGCTCATGCGCGGCGTCAACGACGACGAGGCACCCGAGCTGCTGCGCTGGTGTCTGGAGCGGGGGTACGAGCTGCGCTTCATCGAACAGATGCCGCTGGACGCGCAGCACCGCTGGAGCCGTGACGGCATGGTGACCGCCGCGGAGATCCTCGACTCGCTGTCGGCGGTGTTCGACCTCGCCCCGGAGGGCGAGGGGCTTCGTGGCAGTGCCCCGGCGGAATCCTGGCTGGTGGACGGCGGTCCGGGGCGGGTCGGTGCCATCGCCAGCGTGACCCGGCCGTTCTGCGGCTCCTGCGACCGGACGCGGCTCACCGCGGACGGCCAGATTCGCAACTGCCTGTTCGCGCGGGAGGAGTCCGATCTGCGCACCCCGCTGCGTGCCGGAGCCACCGATGAGGAGATCGCCGAACAGTGGAGAGCCGCGATGTGGACGAAGAAGGCGGGTGCGGGCATCGACGACCTGGGATTCCTGCAGCCGAGCAGGCCGATGTCCGCCATCGGGGGCTGAGAGCTCCTTCCAGGGAGAGAAAGAGGACCTCCATGCAGATCCGCGTGCTGTATTTCGGTGCGCTGCGCGAACGGTTCGTCGGTGCCCACGAGGAGAAGGTCACCGTCGCCGACGGTACGACACTCGGCCGGCTCATCGACCAGCTGTGCCACACGCACCCTGGCCTGGCGGGTGTCCGCCGCCATGTCAAAGCGGCCGTGAACGAAGACTTCGCATCCGCGGAGCAGCCCTTGGCCGATGGTGACGTCGTCGCGATGATCCCCCCGGTGGCCGGTGGCGCCGAGCCCTACTGCCGCCTCAGCGAACAGCCCCTCAGCGTGGACGAAGTCCTGGCCGCTGTCACGGGGCCGGGGCAGGGGGGCACCGTTGTGTTCATCGGCACCGTGCGGGACCACAACCAGGGCAGGCAGGTGACGCGCCTGGAATACGAGGCCTACCCGGGCATGGTCCTCAAGACCCTGGCCGACATCGTCCACCGGTGCCAGTCCATCGCGACCGGGGTCCGTGTCGCGGTCGCTCATCGCACCGGTCCACTCGAGATCGGCGAAGCGGCCGTCGTCATCGCCGCATCCGCCCCGCATCGGGCAGAAGCGTTCGAGGCGGCTCGGATGTGCATCGAGCTGCTCAAGGAAGAAGTGCCGATCTGGAAGAAGGAGATCTCTCCGGACGGCGCCGAGTGGATTGGCATGGGTCCATGAGCCCCGGGTTCGGACCCCTCACGCAGCCCACGCCGCGGCCTGCGTTCCCGCCATGTCCGCCACGTCCGCTCCGAGCGGCAACGGACACTGATTGGCTCGAGGCTCTGAAAACACAACACCGCGAGGTGATTTGGTGAGTACGACCACGAACAGTTGCGAGGTACTACCGGCCACCTCGGTCGACGAGGCGGTGCGCGCACTGGCCGACCTCGGTGACCGCGGAGCGGCGCTGGCCGCTGGAACCTGGGTGATGCGCTCCTCCTTGCGGGGTGAGGACCAGCGTTCCTGCTACGTCTCCCTGAATGGCATCGCAGAGCTGCGCGCGATCCAGTCGGGCGAGGAGGTTTCGCTGGGCGCACTCACGACGCACACCGACCTCGCGTCCTGCGCACTGCCCGCCGCGCTCGCGGGGCTGGTCGGCGCGGCAGGTCAGTCCGCGTTCCCCCAGGTGCGGAACGTGGCGACGCTGGGCGGCAACATCGGTGCGACCGGGTTCGCGGAGGCGGATCTGGTGCCCGCCCTGCTCGCTCTCGACGCCCGGCTCGAGACGGCCTCGCCGCGGGGCCGGGCGACCGTGCCGCTCGGCGACTACCTGCGTGAGCGAGCGCAGCGGCCCGCGGACGAAATCATCGTGCGGGCGCTGGTTGCGGCGCCGGTCACCCGTCGCTCCGCGTTCGTCCGCCTGACCGTGCGCGGCGGCGGCGAGTACGCCATCGCCAATGTCTGCGTCTGTGTGGATCTCGATCCCGACGGAGTCGTCACCGCGGCGCGCGTGGCGATCGGATCCGTGGAACCTGTCGCCCGGCTGTCGCACGCCGCGGCCGACGCGCTGGTCGGCTACCGGCCGTCGGCCGCCGCCGGTGAGAAGGCGGGCCGGCTGGCCGCGGCCGACTGCACGCCGAGGGACGGTCTGGACGCCCCCGGTTGGTACCGCCGCGAGGTGCTGCCGTCGCTGGCGCGCCGCGCGTGCGCGGAACTTGTCGCCTAGGAGGATGTCGTGTCGTACGCGTTCACGCTCAACGGCCGAGGCGTCGATGTCGACGTCCCAGGGCTGACACCACTGCTGGAGGTACTGCGCGAGCGCTTGGGCCTCACCGGAGCCAAACCCGGCTGCGGTGAGGGACGGTGCGGCGCGTGCACCGTCCTGCTCGACGATCAGCCCGTCGGGTCCTGCCTGCTCCCCGTGTCCACCGTGGAAGGACGCTCGGTGCGCACCGTGGAATCGCTGGCCGGCGCGGACGGCCCGCTCAGCCCCGTCCAGGACGCGCTGCTCGACGCCGGCGGAGTGCAGTGCGGGGCCTGCATACCGGGCGTGGCGATGACCCTGACCGCGCTCGTGGAGCAGGGCCGCGACCTGACGGAGGACATCGTGCGCCAGTCCCTGACCGGTAATATCTGCCGCTGCACCGGCTACCAGAAGATCGTCGATGCGGCACTGCGCGCCGCCGGAACCGATGGAGGCCGGCGATGACAGTCGTGGGTACCAGCGTCCGCCGAGCGGACGGGGACGCGAAGGTGCGCGGAACCGCGGTGTACGGCATGGACTACACCGAACCGGGCGCACTGGTGGTCCGAGTGTTGCGCTCCTCCGTGCCGGCCGCGCGGATCACCCGGCTGGACACCGGCCGGGCGGAGAAGATCCCGGGGGTCCGGGCGGTCGCCACCGCGGCCGACACACCGGGTCTGTCCGGCATGCTCGTCCTCAAGGACCAGACGGTGTTCGCCCGCGGCGAGATCCGCTACGTCGGCGAGCCGATCGCCGCGGTCGCCGCGGACACCGCCGAGCAGGCCGACGCGGCGATCGCCGCGATCGCATTGGAGATCGACCCGCTCGAACCGGTCTACGATCTCGAATCGGCACTTGCCGACGACGCAAGGGTCATCCACCCCGACTGGGAGAGCTACGAGACCCTCCTGGAGGGGCCCCGCGGCGGGAACCTGGCCTGGGAGGCGCGGGTCGAACAGGGCGAGGTGGAGGCCGCTTTCGCCTCGGCTCATCTGGTGGTCGAGGACGAGTACCGCACCCCCCGCCAGCATCAGTGCTCGATCGAGCCGCACGCCGCCGTCGCCCGCTACGAGCAGGGCCGCTACATCGTCCACACCCCGACCCAGTTCCCCTTCCTGGTACGTGGGCGGGTCGGCGAACTGCTCGGCGTCCGCCCCTCCAGTGTGCGGGTCATGGTGCCCACCATCGGCGGCGGGTTCGGCGGCAAGCTGGACGCGATGCTCGAGCCGATTGCATGCGTCCTGGCGCGCAAGGCCGGGCGTCCGGTGCGAGTGGTGAACAGCCGGGCCGAGGAGCAGGCCACCTGCGGCCCGAGGGAGAACGCCATCGTCCGCCTGCGTACTGCGGTGGCAAAGGACGGCACCATCCTCGCCCAGGAGGGCGTGATCCTCTGCGACAACGGCGCGAACTCCAGCGGCGAGACAGTGGCGTGCTCGAACTTGGCACCGCTCGCCCTCGGCGGGACCTACCGGATCCCCAACGTCCGCTACGTCAGCAAGGTCGTCTACACCAACACCGCGCCCACCGCCGCGTTCCGGGGCGTCAACGGT
Organism: Streptomyces sp. NPDC005393; assembly: GCF_040606675.1. NCBI lineage: Bacteria > Bacillati > Actinomycetota > Actinomycetes > Kitasatosporales > Streptomycetaceae > Streptomyces > Streptomyces sp. NPDC005393. The sequence continues at coordinate 88,743 of NZ_JBEXFG010000003.1, forward strand.
AACTACTGCGTCTTCGCCCAGGAGATGCACCTGGACCACATCGCTCGTGAACTCGGCCTCGACCGGCGGGGTTTGCGACTGCGCAATGTCCTGAAGGCCGGCGAGCAGATGGTCAACGGCCAGCAACTCGACGACGCCTTCCTCGAGCAGGCACTGGCCAAGGCCGACGAGATCGCGCCGTGGGACGAGCTGACCGCCACGCGCCGGCCGCTGCGGGGCATCGCGGTGGTGCCGATGACCTGGGTCACCAACCCCGGTCCGGCCGCAGCGACGGTCAAGCTGGGCGAGGACGGTACGGTCACGGTGACCAGCGCGGCCGCCGAGATCGGCACCGGCGGGGTAGCCACCGGAATCCGTCAGATAGTCGCCGGCGAGCTGGGCGTGCCGTTCGAGGATGTGCTGGTGACGCCTGCCGACACCGACGCGGCAGGCTACGACCACGGCGCCCAGGGCAGCCGGACGACCTTCGGGGCGGGCAGCGCGGCGCTCGACGCCGCGGCGCAGGTCCGCGAGCAGGTGCTGGACGTGGCCTCCGGGATGCTCGAGGCCGCCCCGGAGGACCTGGAGCTGGTCGACGGCCACGTAGGTGTGGCGGGCGCGCCGGGACGGCGGGTCAGCTTGGCCGCGGTCGCCGCGACCGCGATGTGGGCGTCCGGCCCGATCTCGGCGGCCGGCAAGTTCGTCGCCCCGCCGGTGCCGTTCGACGCGGGCTGCATGGTGGGGGCGGCGTTCACGCACTTCAGCGCGGCCTCCTACCACGCACACCTGGCCGAGGTGGAGGTCGATCCGGACACCGGGCAGGTACGGGTCACCCGCTACGTCGTCGTACAGGACGTCGGCCGGGCCATCAACCCGCAGATGATCGAGGGCCAGATCCAGGGCGGTGTGGCGCAGGGTATTGGTTACGCCCTTTACGAGAACCTGCGGGTCAGCGACGGGGTCGTCGTGGACAGCGGCCTGGAGACCTACCGGCTGCCGACCGCACTCGACGTACCGCCGATCGAGATCGCGATTCTGGAGAACCCCTGCCCGTACGGACCCTTGGGCGCCAAGGGAGTGGCGGAGCCGCCCATCATCCCGGTCGCCGCCGTCATCGGCTGCGCCGTCGCTGACGCGATCGGCACCCCGCTGCGGTCGCTCCCGCTCACGCCGTTCGACGTGCTCGCCGCGCTGCGCCGCCGGGACGAGGAGATCGGCTCGGATGACTGACCGCTGGTGAAAGTCGTTCCGACACGAACAGGAGGCGGCGAGACGCGTGTCCGTACCCATGTCGAGGAAGAGGTCGGCCGATTCGGTGGTGCGCACCGCTAGCGCGCAGCCGAAAGACGCGATCTCCCTCGAACAGCTGCTGGCGCAGCTGGGCAGCGGCTTCCTGGAGGTCGTCCGAGCACCCGCCGGTCTCGACCGGCGGGTGCGCACCGCGGTGATCTGGGACGTCGCCAACCCGGTGCACATCGGCCGCGACGACATCATCTTCGCGGTAGGGGTCTCGGGTGATTCGCCCGGTCTGGTGCAGCTGATCGAGATGGCGGCCAAGGCGGAGGCATCCGCTGTGGTGCTGAAGGGCCTGGAACAGCACGAGTGGGCCCGAGCGGTGGCCGACCGCGCGGACGTGGCGGTTCTGGTGGCACCGCCCGACCTGGCCTGGGAACACCTGCACGCCCAGGTGCGGGCCGCGGTCGCCACCGGCCACGCGTTCCGTACCGACCACGAGGGCACGGTGTCCATCGGTGATCTCTTCGCGCTTGCCGACGCTGCGGCTGCGGACCTCGGTGGCGAGGTGGAGATCGACGACGCGAGCATGCACGTGCAGGCCTTCTCCACGCGCGGCGGCGAGATCGACGAGCTGCGGCGCGCGTCCATCCTCTGCCGCTATCCACCGCAGAGCTTCATGGAGTGGCTGCGTGGTTCGGGTGCGATGGGCAAGATCCGCGAGTCGTTGCGCCCGGTTCGGCTGGACCCGCCCGGCCAGTGCCCCCGGCTGGTGTCCGCCATCCGGGCCGGCATCGACGTGCTCGGCTATATCTGGGTGGTCCAGGGCACCCGGCCGTTCGCGCCCGATGCGGAAGCCGCACTGACCGAGATCGCGCGAATTGCGGCCGCACAGATCGTCCGGACGAAGGCAGTCGAGGACGTCGACCGCAGACTGCGGGCCCAGTGCCTGCGCGGTGTGCTGGAGGGGACCGGGTTGGCCTCGCTGCTGGCCGCCCGGCTGGGAGCGTGCGACGGGGAGCGGTTCCGCGTCCTCGCGTTCCGGCCCCGCGGCGGGTGGTCAGGTGACCGGGCGGAGCGGCTGTTCGTCCACGGTCTCGTGGCATTGCGGGCCGAGATGGGGGAACGACGGGGAACCGCAGTGGCCGCAGGCGATCATATCTACGCGCTGATCCCCGACACATCCTCCGGGGAGGCCAGCACGTCCCTGGCACAGGAGATCGTGACCCTGACGGCCAACCAGCTCGACGTCCGGCTCGTGGCCGGGATGAGCGCTTTGATCGACTCCCTCGACGCGCTGCCCGCGGCCCGCACCCAGGTCGACCGGATCGTGCGTCTGCTCGTGAGCACCGACGAGCCGGACATCGCGTCCCCGGACGAGCTTCGGCCCAGGGCGGTGCTGGCGGAAATCCGCGAGCTCGCCCATGAGCGTCCACAGCTTCTGCAGGGCAGTATCGACGTACTGCGTGAGCTGGATGAGAAACGCAACACCAATTACATTGCCACTCTGCTCGCCTACTTCGATGCGGCGTGCGACCTCACCGAGGCCGCCAAGCTGCTCTACGTCCACCGCAACACGCTGCGCTACCGGCTGCAGCGGATCCAACAGCTGTCCGGGTTGAACCTGGACGACCCGGTGGAAAGACTCGTCGCGGAACTGCAGCTGCGGCTGTCCCTCGGCGACTGACCCGGCCGATCCCGGTTCCGGCTCACTTCGCGCGGCCGGACGTTACGACGGCAGCCTGGCCGCGGCGGCATCGCCACCACCGGGAACGTATACCTCCGGTGGTGGCGACGCAGGGCACGAAGACGTCAGCGACCAAGTGCCGGCAGCACGGACTTCCCGACAAGTTCCAGCTCTTCAGCCGCGCTCTCCGGGTTGACCGGCGACAGCACGACACTCGTCGCGCCCGCCTTGAGCAGCTGCTCGATGCGGGCGCCGACCTGGTCGGGATCGCCGGCCACGGCCAGCTCGTCGATCCATTCCTCCGGCATCTCCCGCACCAGTCGGTCGGTGCCGCCCTCGCTCATCAACTCGGCCAGGTGGTCGTTGTAGCCGAAGGCCTCCGTCAGCGCGTTGTGCGGGCCGACGGCTTCGAGGTAGAAGGCCAGCAGCGGCCGGACCGCGGCGCGTGCGGCCTTGCTGTCCTTGTTGACGCTGAACAGCGCGAAGGTCGGCAACAGGTGTGAGCTGCGACCGGCCTCGGTCATCCCGGTGCGGATGTGCTGGAGTGCGGACTCGATGTACTTGGTGCCCGCCAGCACGCTCATCACGGTGCCGTCCGCGATCTTGCCCGACAGGCGCAGGGACTTGGGCCCGAGCACGCCGGTGAGCAGTGGGACCTCGGCGTCGGGCACAAAGCTCAGGGACACGTCCCGGAAGGTGAACTGCCGGCCCTCGTTGTCGACGGTCTCGCCGGACAGCAGCCGCCGGATACTGGTCACGCACTCGTCCAGGGCGGTGAGCGGCGAGCGGGGGGTGAGTCCCATCTGGTCGGTCCAGGCCGGCACGCCGTGGCCGATGCCCGGCAGAAAGCGGTCCGGGTAGACCCGCGCCAGTGTGGCAATCTCCATCGCGGTCATCGCAGGGTGACGGGTCATCGAGGAAATGATGCCGAGACCGACGGTGATGTCCGTGGTGGCCTGCAGGGCCAGCCCCGCCGCGGTGAAGCCGCCGTAGTAGAAGCAGTCCTCGGCGACCCAGACCTCGCCGAAACCGAGGTCCTCCGCTTGGCGGGCCAGCGGACCCACCTGCTCCGGCGGCGTCGTCGCCGTCGCAATGAACACACCAACCGGCACCTTGTTCATGACTCACTCCTCTGGGGTCGACGCCGACAGCACCCACGGTCCGGCGCACTTGCGACCGTCGTCGGGATGATCCGTTTCCAGGGCACCACTGTCGCTTCGGCCGCAGTTGGGGGGAACAGTCGAGCTGGGCAAAGTTCGGCCCGTCATATGTCTGATCCGGAGACGTCGTCGCGGGCAAACCGGGGGCACGATCTGCCGTGCGTCCCGCCCGATCGCTCTCGCATGCGTCCATCGAGCGGGCCGCCGACGCCTGACCGCGGCGCTCGCGGACCCCTGGCTTCGCCTTCGCAGGTGCCGCGTGAACACATGGCCCCAGCCACTCAAGGAGCGAATGCCCATGAAAGTCGACCCGACCAGATCAGCCGATCTCGAGGTGATCTACACCGACGATCCCGAGGTCGTGCGCGAGGCCGCCACCGAGGACTACACCCAGCATGTCGTGCCGCGCTCGTGGCGGATGAGTCCGCTGCCGCTGGCGAGCGCCTGGTGGGCTCTGGCCAGCGCCATGTTCTGGCTGATCCTCGGCGCGCTGGTGGCGCTCACCGTCGGCACGGTGGACGCCATCATCGGCATGGTGCTGTCCGTGATCGCCTACGGCGCCGTCAACTACGTGCTGTCGGCCTACGCAGCCCGCACGGGCACGACCGTCAACTTGTTCTCCCGCGGGTTGTTCGGCTACGCGGGCGGGGTCCTGGCCCCGCTGCTGGTCGCCGTGATCTCGATCTACTTCGCCACCTTCGAAGGCTCGGTGATCGCCGTCGCCTTCCATGAGTACTTCGGCGGCGTCGACCTGAAGATCTGGTACCTGATCGTGGTGGCCTACAGCGTGCCGCTGGTGTTCGGCGGCGTCCGGGTCTTCCTGGACAAGTTCAACGGACTGCTGTTCCCGTTCTACGTCATCGGGCTGGTCGTCGCGGTGGTCTGGACGGTCCAGGCGCACGGCACCGGCGGGGACTGGCTCACCTGGCGTCCGGACGAGATCCAGGTAAGCGGGCCCGGTTGGTTCTGGGCGTTCACCGTGTACATGGGTGACTGGGTGCTGATGATGTTCACCTGGGACTACGCGCGGTTCGGCCGGACCTCGCGCCGCGACATCCGGGTCAACGGCTGGTTGACCTTCGGTCCAGGCTTCTACATGTTCACGATCCTGGTGAACGGTCTGATCGGCATCTTCATCGCCCTGACGATCCCCTCGAAGGGGCAGCTGACCGAGCTCTCCGGCGTGCTGGGCATGGTGCAGTTGATGGGCCTGACGGCGGTCATCCTGGTATGGATTAGTCAAACAAGAATAAATACCGCAAATTTCTACGTTGCGACCACCAACCTCGAGAACGTGGCCGCCCGCGTCTTCAAACTGAAGTTGTCGCGGGTGACGTGGGCGATCATCGTGGGCGCGATCGTGTACGTGGTGATGCTCAGCGACGTCTTCTCGTTCCTGCTCGCCGCGCTGCGGTACCAGTCGGTGCTGACGGTCACCTGGACGGCGTGCGTGCTGGTCTGGATCGCCTGGGGCTGGTTCCGCGGGCCGTCCGCGGAGCACACCGAGTGGCGGCCGGGCCGCGTGACGCTGTTCAACTGGGGTGGTCTGTCCGCCTGGGCGGCAGGAACGGCCGTCGGGATGGTGATGCTCAGCGTCGGTGACGACAGCTCGTGGACCGCGACCTGGGCACTGCCGCTGTCCTTCGTGGTGTCGGCGCTGGTGGAACTGCTGGTGCTCGCCCTGTCCGGCCCGGAGCGGACGGTCATGCAGCGACCGCGGGACCCGCGCAAGGAGGTCGACGACCCGTGGGAGGCGAGGATCCGCTGCCACCGCTGCGGGAAGTTCTACCTGGCCGTCGAGATGGACCGGGACCCGAGCCACGGGCACCAGGCGATCTGCGCGGGCGACGCCCAGGCCAGTCCCACGTTCTACCGGCATGCACGCTCGGAGGCGCGCGGCTCCACCGGGCGCTGAGCACGGATGACGGGTGCCGGGTGGCGTACTCCTGCGCGCCACCCGGCACGGCACCACGGAGAAGTGCGCCGACTGGCGCTCGCTGATCGGCCGCCCGTACTGAGAGGAGATCTCAGGCGAGCCCGCGGGCTCGGCAGGCGAGCTGCAGAAGCAGCCAGTCGTCGGGGCTGTCCGGGTCGACGTCGAGTTCGGAGAAGATTCGTTCAATCCGGTAGGCAACCGAGTTGCGATGCAGGTGCAGCGCTGCCGCGGTCTTCGACAACGAGCCGTGGTTGTCGAGGTAGACCTGCAACGTCCTGATCGCCTCCTCGGCTTTGCTGTTGCTCATTCGGTCGAGTGGTGCGAGCACTGTGGCGATGGCTTTGCGCGCCGTGTGCGAGGCGTACCACTCCACGAGTGTGCGCCGCAGGCCGAGGTTGTCGAAGGCGGTGGCGACGTTGGGCCGGTTGCGGGTCCGGGAGGCGGCGACGGCCGCTCTGGCTTCGGCGGCGGAGTTGATCAGCCCGAGCGAACCCGAGTGCGCGGTGCCGACGCCGCAGTACAGCACCGCCTCGGGGAACCGGCGTACCGCCTCCTGCAACGCCCGGTTCGCCGACTTCGTGGCCTGGGCTCCGGCGGAGGGCCCGGGATCGTTGCGGCACATTCTGACGGCCAGCACTGAGCGTTCCGTCCAGGCCAGGTGCCAGGTGCCGCCGGTGGACCGGACGGCGTCCAGGACTGTCCGGCCGAGCAGTTGGCGTGCCTCGAACCCGGCGACCTCCTCCCGCCACAGCTCCTCGGCGTTGTCGTGCTCGATCCGCACCACGACGTGCCAGCCGTCGATGGGCAGGCCCATGGCTCGGGCTCGCCGCAATAGCTCCGAGCGGCCTTGTTCCGAACTGTCCAGGATCTCGGACAGCAGCTCGGCACGGGACCGGATCGGCAGTTCCTCGGCACGGCGGGCGGCGTCCGCCGCGAGCGCCAGAGTGTCCGCGAGCAGCCTGCCGACCAGGACAAGCTCGGGGCGAGACCGGGCCGAGGAGTCTCGGACGACGACCCACCGGTCCGGTTCGCCGTCCACCTGGACCGGAAACGAGAGTTCGCCATCCGGTTCCGATCTGACGTCTATGTCCGCAGATGCGGCTTTGGCGACGTCTTGGACCATTGCCGCGGGATCCGGGGCCATGGCAGTGGTCCGCTGGAAGGCCTCGACCGCCCGGCGCAGCGCCAGCTCCGCCGACCCGCGCAGTCCCGCGTCGAGAGTGGTGACAAGGTCCGCCAGGTTCACCGGATCCGTCTGGCGAAGAATGGTGATCCCGAACCGGCGTGCGGTCTCCACGGAGGTGGAGGTCAACGGGGATGTATTGGGCTCAGCGAGGACGAGAGCGGCCACACCCCGAGCCACGGCCATACGCAACGCGATGTCAAACTGGTAGCCGTCCACGGCCGCGCAGACGTGTGAGCCAAGGACTGCGATGGACTGCGAAGGCGCGTTCTGCAGGTCCAGCAGCCGCTCGGCCACGAAGACGCATTCAATCTCCGGATCGTCGGCGCCACGGGCCACGCATTCGAGCCGCAGCCCGGGCGCGTCCTTCAGGTCGGCGAGCATCGTCATACGAGTCCCTCTCGGCGAAGTGCACGAAAACATAGAAGCCTTTTGTGCCCAACGTCAATGAACCCCGGGAGGTCGGAGCCCTAGGTTCGATGCCGTGCGGTTGGACACGGCAAACATCGAGGCGTTCGCGCTGGGGTGCGCGATCCTGAGCGCCGGCGGCGGCGGAGACCCCGGCATCGGGCTCGTCATGGCCCGCCACGCCATCGCCGAGAGCGGGCCGGTCGAGATCGTCGATCCCGGAAGCCTGGATCCCGGGGCCCTGATCATGCCCTGCGGCCTGATCGGCTCGCCCACGGTCGCCCAGGAGCGCGTGTGGAACGGCCAGGAGGGCGCGCAGCTGGTGCGGGCCGTCGAAGAGTGCACCCACTCCTCGGTCAGCGCGATGATGTGCTACGAGATCGCGGGAGTGAACGGCCTGCTGCCGGTGATGTGGGCGTCCCGGCTGGGGAAGCCACTGCTCGACGCTGACGGCATGGGACGGGCGTTCCCCGAGATGCAGCAGCAGGCGATGCATATCGCCGGCATTGCCGCGAGTCCGGCCCTGCTGACCGATGGCCGGGGCAATGTCATCGTCGTCAAGGCGGCTGGGAACCTGGATGCCGAACGCCTCGTCCGCAGCTGTGCCGCCACGTTGGGCGGGACCTGCGCCGGAGCCCTGTACACCATGACCGCCCGCTCCGCCGGGGCGGCCGCGATCCGCGGATCTGTCTCCAAGTCCCTCCGGATCGGCGAGATGATGAGAAACCGCCGGAGCGGATGGCCGGAGGCCCTGGCCGACGAAACCGCCGGCCGTGTCCTCATCGAGGGACGGGTCACCGAGATCCAGCGGCGGACAGGCGTCGGATTCAGCCACGGTCATGCGGTCGTCGACGGCACCGGCGCTTACGCGGGACGGCGACTCCGCCTGGAGTTGCAGAACGAGCTGCTGGTCGCTCTCGAGGACGGCGAGGTGCTCGTCACGGTCCCGGACATCATCACCATGCTCACCCTCGCGGACGGCCACCCGGTGGGTACCGAGCGGTTGCACCACGGGCAGCGGGTCGGAGTCGTGGCCCTCCCCGGACCAGACGTGTGGCGAACCGAACAGGGCCTGCGAGTAGTCGGTCCGAGGTCGTTCGGATACGACGTGGACTACGTACGGGGAGTCACCGGTGCCGACCACTGAAGAGCTGCGACTGGGCGTCGACGTAGGCGGCACCAACACCGACGCGGTGATCGTCGATTGGGCGGGGACGCTGGTCGCCAAGGTCAAAGTCCCGACCACGGACGACTTGAGCACCAGCGTCGAACAGGGGATCGCGCGGCTGCTCGAGGATCCGGCCGTCGATCCCAAGCGGGTACGCTGCGCCACGCTCGGTGCCAGGCGCGCCACGAACGCGATCCGGACCGCCTCGGGCCTGCGCCATGTCGCCGTCCTGCGCATCGGCGCCCCGCTCACTTTCGCGATACCGCCGCTGGTGGCCTGGCCGCCCGAGCTGCGTCACGCAGTTCACGCCGGCAGCGCGACCGTCGCCGGCGGATGCGAGTTCGACGGCGAACCGCTCGCGGCCCTCGACGAGGCGGCGATTGTCGCATTCGCGTCCGCGGTCGGCACCGCTGCCGCTGCAGTCGCCATCACATCCGTGTTCTCCCTGGTGAACCCGGCGGACGAGCTGCGGGCAGCCGAGATCATGCGGCGGGAACTGGGTGACATCCCCATCTCGATGAGCCACGAGATCGGCGTCATGGGGCTGGTGGAGCGGGAGAACGCCACCATTCTCAACGCTGCCCTCTCCGGCGTTGCGGTCGACGTCGGGCGGTCGTTCCACACCGCGGTCGAGCGGAACGGCCTTGACGCCGAGTGCTACATCACCCAGAACGACGGCACCCTCATGGCGCTGGAGTACTCACTGCGGTTCCCGATGCTGACCATCAGCAGCGGCCCGGCGAACAGCATGCGTGGTGGTGCGCACAGCAGCGGAGTCACCGACGCCATCGTCGCCGACATCGGCGGCGCGACGACCGCGGTCGGACGGCTCGTCAACGGCTTTCCCTGGGAATCGCTGCCGCCCAATTCGATTGGCGGTGTCGACACCAACTTCCGGCTGCCGGACGTGCTCAGCATCCCGGTCGGCGGTGGCTCCGTGGTACTGGGCGCGGCAGAGCAGTGGGCGAACGGCCGGATGAACGTCGGCAGCTCGCTGGTTGCCGAAGCACTCTGTTTCGGCGGATCGACACCCACGATCACGGATGCGGCCGTCGCCGCCGGGCGCGCCGCGACGGGCACCTGCCCCGTCCCGGCCAAGTGGCACACCGGATTGGCTCAGCACTTGGAGCTGTGGGACGGGTTGCTCGCCGAGGCCGTCGACCGGGTCCGGCTGGGGGCCGACGATCTCCCCCTGATCGTGGTCGGCGGGGGCGGCGACATCGCACCGGACAGCTTTTCCGGCGTCCGCGAAGTCATCCGGCCACCGCACTTCGAGGTCGCCAACGCACTCGGGGCCGCCACCGCCCCCGTCAGCGGGCACGCCGAGCGGATCTGCGCGAGCCGTCCCGACCGCCTCCGGGCGGCCGTGGACGAGGTCTCGGCAGAAGCCGTGGGGCGGGCCATCCAAGCCGGCGCCGACCCGGCAGGTGTACGGGTCGTCGACGTCGAGGAGATCCCGCTGACCTACCTCCGCGACCCCGCGGTCCGGATCAAGGCTCGGGCGGTCGGTCCTCCCGTGACCTTCAACCCGCAGCAATCAGAAAGTGCACAACGAGCCAGGAGGCACTCGGCATGACCTCGCTCATCGGCCAGGAGTTCGTCCGAAGGGACGGGCTGGAGAAAGTGACCGGTCAAGCCCGGTACACCGCTGACTTGGCGTTCACCGGCCTGCTGCACGCCAAGTTCGTGTACGCCGAACGGGCGCACGCCCGGATCGTGAGCATCGACACCGCTGCGGCGCGCGCCATGCGCGGGGTGCACGCCGTGGTCACCCAGGCCGATGCCCCAATGGTGCGGTATGGCATGTTCGTCAAGGACCGGACGCTGTTCGCCCATGAGGTGGTCCGGTTCGAGGGCGAGATCGTGGCCGCCGTCGCGGCCGAGACCCCAGAGCAGGCCGAGGCCGCCTGCGCTGCGATCCGCGTGGTCTACGAGGACCTCGACCCGATCCTTGACGTGGAGGAGGCGCTGGGGAGCTCCTCGCCGCTGGTGCATCCGGACTGGAAGAGCTACCAGGCGCAGGAAGGCATGAACCGGGGCCCGAACGACTGCGGCCACATGACATCGGTCAAGGGGGACGTCGACGCGGGATTCGCCGAGGCCGACCACATTCTCACCGAGACCTACCGCACCGACATGTCACACGCCGTCCCGATCGAGCCGCATGCCGTCGTCGCGCAGTGGCAAGGTGACAAGGTCACGATCTGGAGCACGAGCCAGGTGCCGTTCCCGGCCCGCGCCGGCGTGGCGGAGACGCTGCAGATCCCGCAGAGCAACGTGCGGCTCGTCGTTCCGCACCTCGGCGGAGGATTCGGAGGGAAGTGTGACTTCCACTTCGAGGCCCATGTGGCACTGCTGGCCAGGCGGGCCCGGCGACCGGTCCGGCTCGTCTTCACTCGCCGTGAGGAGTTCGTCGCCACGGACAAGGTGCGGCACGCGGCCCAGATCGAGTTGACGACCGGGGTCAAGGCGGACGGGACCATCACCGCGCGGCGAGCACGAATACTGCTCAACTCTGGCGCCTACTGCGGGGACGCACTGTTCGCGACAGAGATCGGCCTGATGATGGTGGCCGGGCCCTACCGAGTGCCGAACCTGCACGCCGAGGTACACACCGTCTACACCAACCGCACCCCTGCCGGCAGCGTCCGAGCCCCCGGCGGGCCGCAGGCCTGCTGGGCAGTGGAGCAGCACACCGACGAACTCGCCAGGCGCGTGGGGTTGGATCCGCTCGAGTTCCGCCGCCGCAACCTCGTCCGGGCCGGAGACACCGGTCAGACCGGTCAGCGGTTCATCAGCTCGAGTGCGGAGGAGTGCCTGCGGCGCGCGGCCGAGATCGCGGGATGGCCCGGCAAGGACCTCGCTCCCGGCGAGGCCCTGGGGATCGCGGTGGGCTGGTGGTTCAGCCTGCCCGCAAGCTCCGGTGCGTACGTGAAGCTCAACGCCGATGGGACCGGAACGATCGTCACCGGAGCGCAGGAGAACGGCAGTGGCTCGGTGATGGGCCTGACCACGCTCGCCGCCGAGGAACTCGGCATGCGGCCGGACCAGTTCTCCATCGTGTACCAGGACACCGAGGCCGGGCCGTTCGATCTGGGCAGTGCCGGCAGCCAGACCACGTTCAACAACGGACGGGCGGTGATCGAGGCATCCAGGGAAGTCCGTACGAAGCTCCTGCGGCAGGCGGCTGAGATGCTGGAGGTCGCCGAGGAGGACCTCGAACTCGTCGATGGGGCTGCCCGGGTCCGCGGCGTTCCGTCCAGGGCGCTGCCGATCGCGAGGGTCGCGGCACAATCGCACCAGTCCTCCCTGCTGATCGGCAGTGGTTCGGGCAACCCGCCATCACTGCCGGAGCACGACCTGCGCGGCTGTGGGGGCCGGCTCGGGTACTCCGCCTTCCTTGCGCCCTCCTTCTTCTGCCACATCGCCAGGGTCCGCGTCGACCCGGACACCGGCACCGTCACGGTGCCCGAAGTGACCGCCGTGCACGAGTTCGGCCGCGTCCTTAATCCACTCGGCGCTCAGGGCCAGGTCGAGGGCGGTGTGATCCACTCGGTCGGCATGGCGGTGCTGGAGGGAAGCCAGTACGACGGCGGGCACCAGCTCAACCCCGGCCTGCTGGGCTACAAACTGCTCACCGCCGCTGACGCTCCCCGCGTCAACGTCGAGCTGCTCGAGGACCCGGTCGAACAAGGGGGACCACACGGCGCCAAGGCGGTGGGCGAGCCGCCGGTCGTGGGCACCGCCGCGGCCATCGGCAACGCGATCGCTGCGGCGGCCGGCACACGGGTCCGTGCCCTGCCCATGACAGCTGAACGCGTGTGGACGGCACTGCACGAGCAAGAAGGAGAGCCGGCATGAGCCGCTATTTCGCGCCAACCACCGCGGCGGAGGCCGCCGCGCTGCTGGCAGAGAACGAGGGCGCGCGCGTGGTCGCGGGCGGGACCGACCTGGTAGTGGCCGCCAGGGGCGGCAAACACCCCATGCCAGAGGCGCTGATCGCCATCCACGGCGCGACCGACCTGACTTCCCGGGTGCAGACCGAAGAAGGGTTGCGTCTGGGAGCTCTGACATCCCATGCGTGGCTCGAACGATCGCCTCTGGTCGGTGACAACTGGTCCGCGTTGGCCGATGCGTCCGCCTTGGTCGGCTCACCCGCCACCAGGAACATGGGCACGCTGGGCGGCAACCTGATGAACGCCTCGCCGGCGATGGACACCGGTGCCCCGCTCCTGGTCTTCGAGGCCGATGTGGAGCTGCTGAGCCATCGCGGGGCTCGCACCGTGCCGGTCGCGGATCTGCTCGTCGGCCCCGGCCGCACCACCGCCGAGTCCGACGAACTGCTCACCTCGGTGCGCCTGCCGGATCTGCCCCCCGCGACAGGGAGTGCGTACGTCCGTCTGGAGCACCGGCGCGCGATGGAGATCGCGGTCGTCGGGGCGGCCGTACTGGTCACGCTCGGGGACGACGGCCGGGTGGCCGACTCCCGGATCGCACTGAGCGCGGCAGCACCCACGTGCGTACGGGCGCGGGAGGCCGAAACCCTTCTGCCCGGACTCCAGCCGGACGCCGCGGCCTTCCGCGACGCGGCGGCCCTCGCGGCCGAGGCCGTACAGCCGATCACCGACGTCAGGGCGAGCGCCCGGTACCGCCGGGCCATGATCTCGGTCGTCGTGCGCCGGGCGCTGACGGTCGCCGCCGCGCGCGCCGCGGGAACCGATATCGCCGTCCCCGCCAATCGCAATCTGCCCACGGTCAACGCCGGGAGTACAGGATGAGGTATCCGCTCAACGTGAGGGTCAACGGCGTCGAGACGTCCGTGGACGTCGAGCCGCACCGATCGCTGCTGAACATGTTGCGGGAGGACATCGGCCTGACCGGGCCGAAGGAGGGGTGCGACGACTCCGAGTGCGGCGCATGCATGGTGCTTGTGGACGGGCGGCCGGTGAACTCCTGCTCCTATCTCGCCCTGCAGACCGGTGGGCGGGAGATCACCACGATCGAAGGCGTGTCGGAGCCCTCGCGACCGCACCCGATCCAGCAGGCGCTGCTGGAGGAGGGCGGTGTGCAGTGCGGCTTCTGCACACCAGGCATCGTGATGTCCGCCAAGGCCCTGCTGGACACCAACCCGTCGTGCGACGAGGACGAGGTCCGGCTGGCACTGGGTGGAAACCTGTGCCGCTGCACGGGCTATCAGAAGATCGTCCGGGCTGTGGTGAGGGCGGCGGCCGAACAGCTGCCGGACCAGGCCGGTACGGCTGGATAGCCGGAGGCACCGCAGCGTCCTCCGCAGTCCCCCGAGCGCGTCTCGGGGGACTGTTCCTCGAGGTGCCACCGCCCGGCGGCGACAGTGCCCAAACATCACGGCCATCGGACGGAAACACCTTGTGCAGAATAAACAAGTGGCCTTCCAAGCTTCGGCCGAACGCCTAAAGATGCAATGCCACGGGGCCACTAGCCTCGCAGATCATCAGCTCGATCGGGTCCGCCGCCGCCACTTCGACGATGTACGTGGGCTCGCCCGAAAGCCTCCGATTCCGAGCGCTCTCAACCTGGGAGACGACCAGCCATGAAGCCACCTCCGTTCAAGTACCACGCCTGCCGAACGATCGATGAGGCGGTCGGCATCCTTGATTCCGACCCGGACGACTCGAAGGTGCTGGCCGGCGGCCAGAGCCTTGTTCCCGTACTGAATCTCCGGCTGGCCGCCCCTGAGAACCTCGTGGACATCAACTCCATCGCGGGCCTTGACCACATGCGGGTCCAACCGGATCACGTGGCGATCGGGGCGGCGACGCGGCAGTTCGCCGTGGAGCGCTCCGACCAAATCCACTCGGTGCTGCCCGTGGTACGGGAGGCGCTATCCCATGTCGGCCACTCGCAAATCCGCAACCGTGGCACCATCGTTGGGAGCATCTGCCACGCGGATCCGGCTGCCGAAATGCCGGCGGTGTTCCTGACCGTCGGTGGTGAGATCACCGCCCGCAGTGCCACAGGAACGCGCACCATCGGCTCGGACGACTTCTTCGAGTCGTACCTCACCACCCTGCTCGAGCCAAACGAGATCGTCACGGAGGTGAAATTCGACGTACCGAGCGGGCGAACCGGCTGGTACTTCGAGGAAGTCGCCCGTCGGCACGGCGACTTCGCCATTCTCGGTGTGGTGGCGCTCATCTCGCTCGAGGCCGACACCGTGAGCAGGGCGCGGATCACTATCTTCGGCGGCGCTCCCACTCCCCTGCGGATGACCGCCGTCGAGCAGCTGATCACCGGTGTCAAGGCCAGCGAAATAGGCGGTGACCTCCTCGAACGTGCGGCGGACGAAGCCTCCGCCGCGGTGCGGCCGACCGACGACATCCACGGCAGTGCGGACTACCGGCGCCACGTTGCGGGCCTGCTGACGAAGCGGGCCATCACCCGGTCACTCGACCGTGCGGGATCTCCCGCGTGACCACCCCGCGCAGCGCGCACTGCCCGCTCGCGATGTCCGACCAAGGCGAAGGAGATTCGGCATGACAACGAGCTCGAAGCAGATTGTGGAGCTGAATGTCAACGGCATTCCGCATCAGCTACTGGTCGAGCCGCGGAGGACGCTCGCTGACGTTCTCCGTGACGATCTCGACCTCACCGGAACCAAGCTCGGTTGCGAACACGGTGTCTGCGGGGCGTGCACCGTCCTGGTCGACGGCCGTGCCGTCCGGGCCTGCCTGATGTTCGCCGTCCAGGCTCAGGGATCAGAAATCACCACCGTCGAGGGACTCGCCTCGGACGGCGAACTCGACCACATCCAGAAGGCTTTCGCCGAGAATCACGGCCTGCAGTGCGGATACTGCACACCCGGAATGCTGATAACCGCGCATGCTTTCCTCGCCGAGAACCCCGAGCCCACGCGGGAGCAGATCTGCGAGGGGATGAACGGGAACCTCTGCCGGTGCACCGGCTACCAGAACATCATCAAGTCGACCGCGGCCGCTGCCGAAGCAGCGAAGACAGCGGAGAAGGACGTCCGAGTTTCATGACGGCCATTCCCCCGGTGCAGAGCAGCAGGACGGCAACACCTTCCGGCGAGAGGAAGAGCTCACATGTCTGAAACGTTGGACCTCAGGGAACAGGCGATCCGGAAGTGGGGAGGCGACAACCGCGCGATCCGCAAGGGAAAGTGGATCGGAAAGCCGGCCAGGCGTCTTGAGGACGCGCGGTATCTGACCGGTGCGGCCCGCTACGTGGCGGATCTCGATCTGCCCCGGATGCTGCACGCCGTGTACGTCCGCTCCCCCCACCCGCACGCCCGCATCGTCTCCATCGACAAGTCCGTGTTGCCAGGGCTTGGCAAGACCGTGTTCGCCTTCACGGGCGAGGACCTGCGCGATGTGCCGCCGCTGATCGACCACGTCGCGCTCGACAACCTCCTGAGGACGCCCCAGCAGGTCGTCGCGATCGACAAGGTCCGGTTCGTCGGGGACGCGGTGGCGATCGTCCTCGCAGCGGACCGCTACGCCGCCGAAGACGCGGCCGAGGCACTCGGTGCTGCCGTCGAGTACGAGGAGCTGCCGCCGGTGCCGCATGTGGCGGCTGCCGGTGCGTCGGACGCCGCGCTGCTGTTCGAGGAACTGGGCACGAACGAGATCTACCGCCAGGCGGAAACGCACGGCGAGGTCGACGAGGCGTTCGCCAGGGCCGACCGCGTGTTCAGCACGGAGTTCCACCACAACCGCTACATGGCGGCACCCATGGAGACCAGGGGGGTGCTGGCCAACTTCGACCGCGCCGACCAGCAGCTGACCGTCTGGTCGTCGACCCAGATGCCGCACTTCCTGCGCTCGGTGATCGCCGGCCAGCTCAGCCTGCCCGAGAACAAGGTCCGGGTGATCGCACCCGAGGTCGGCGGCGGGTTCGGCCAGAAGATGTGCACGGTGCCCGAAGAGATCGCCATTCCCTACATCGCGACCCAGCTCGGGCGTCCGGTCAAGTGGATCGAGGACCGGCACGAGCACCTCATCGCGGCCACCCACTCCAAGCAGCAGTCGATCAGCCTCGAGGTCGCCGTCACCAACGACGGCAAGGTACTCGGTGTCCGCGGGGAGTTCGTCGGTGATGGCGGAGGCTACTCCTTCAACACCGAGAGCGCGCTGATCGAGCCGGCGCTCGCGGCGAAGGCGCTGCCCGGCCCGTACCGGATCGAGAACTACCGTGAGGAGGTCGGGGCCTTCCTGACCAACAAGAGCCCCGTGGCGGCGTACCGCGGAGTGGGCTGGACCGCCGCGAACACCGCGCGGGAACTCCTCTTCGACGAGATCGCACGCGGCCTCGGCATCGATCCGGCGGAGTTCCGCCGCCGCAACATGCTCCACTCCGACGAGCTTCCGTACCTCTCGTGCACCGGTCAGGTCTACGACAGCGGTAGCTACCTGGAGTCGCTTGACAAGGCGCTCGAGGCCGTCGACTACTCGGGGTTCCGCGAGAAGCAGGAGGAACTGCGCAAGCAGGGCCGCTACATCGGTCTGGGCATCAGTTCCTACGTGGAGCAGACCGCGTGGGGCAGCGAATCGTCGGCCCAGGCCGGAACGCCGCTGCCGTCGCACGACAACGCCACCGTCACTGTCGATCCGTCGGGCAAGGTGACCGTCGCGGTCAGCGTGTCCAGCCACGGCCAGGGGCACGAGACCTCGCTCGCCCAGGTCGCCGCCGACGGCCTCGGGGTGGACATCGAGGACATCGTGGTCCTGCACGGCGACACCTCGAACACGCCGTACGGACTGGGCACCTACGCCAGCCGCAGCGCCGTTATCGGCGGTGCCACCGTGGCCAGGGCCGCCGCGGACGTCCGCGAGCAGATCCTGCAGGTGGCCGGGAAGATGCTCGAGGCCAGCCCGGAGGACCTGATGATCGAAGACGGGAAGGTCTCCGTCGCGGGCACCCCGTCGCGGTTCAAGGCCCTGGCCGACGTGGCCTACGCAGCGCACTGGGACTCGGACGTGCGCAACAGCGAACCGCTGCTGTCGGCAACCCGGTTCTACGACCCGCCCGCCAACTACGCCAACGGCTGCATCGTCTCGCTGTGCGAGGTGGACGCCGACACCGGCGTGGTCACCCTGGACCGCATCGTCGCGGTCGAGGACTGCGGCATGGTGATCAACCCGATGATCGTGGAAGCGCAGGTGCACGGCGCGATCGTCCAGGGACTCGGCGGCGCGATGCTCGAGCACCTGATCTACAGCGACGAGGGCCAGCCGCTCACCACGACGTACATGGATTACCTGGTGCCCACGTTCTGCGACGTGCCGCCGATCGAGGTGATCAGTATCGAGACGCCGTCTCCCTTCACCGTGGGCGGCATCAAGGGCATGGGCGAGGGTGGTCAGATCGCCGCCCCCGCCAGCCTGGCCAACGCGGTGGCGGACGCTCTCACCCCGTTCGGAGCCCGCATCGAGAAGCTGCCGCTCACGCCCGACTACGTGCTGCGGCTGATGGGCAAGATCGGCTAGCCGGAGAACGCGGCGAGTGCACAGCAATCGAGCAGAGTCGGTGCCGGGTTGCCGCGCCCGAGGTCGCGGCAACCCGGCACCAGCTGGAAGGGCAGCGATGAACAACGAGCAGCATCGAAGCGGCGGGCCGTCCGGTCTTCCGTTCGATACCGTCGATGAAGTGCAGGACGTCCTGCGCGATCGCAACTACCTGGCCGGGCGTGGATTGGCCACCGCCATCCTGCTCTCCCTCAAGATGGGTCGGCCACTGCTGCTCGAGGGTGAAGCCGGGGTCGGCAAGACGGAGATCGCCAAGACACTGGCCGGTGTCCTGGACACCGAGCTCATACGCCTGCAGTGCTACGAGGGCATCGACGCCTCGCAGGCGCTCTACGAGTGGGACTACGGACGCCAGTTGCTGTTCGCCCGCGCCCTGCAGGACGGGGAGATCAATGCCCAGGACCGGGTACGACAGCTGTACGGCCCGGACTTCCTGCTCGCCAGGCCGTTGCTCCAGGCGATTCGGGCCGAGAAGCGGGCCGTGCTGTTGATCGACGAGATCGACAGGGCCGATGACGAGTTCGAGGCCTTCCTGCTGGAGGTGCTCTCCGAATTCACCGTGACCGTCCCCGAACTCGGCACGATCCGGGCGGTGTCGCCGCCCGCGGTGATCCTCACGTCCAACCGCACCAGGGAGCTGCACGACGCGCTGAAGCGGCGGTGCATGTACCAGTGGATCGAGTTCCCCGAGCTCGAGCGGGAGGTGGAGATCGTGCGGCTGCGGGCCCCGAACGTGTCGGAGCCGCTGGCCCGTTCGGTCGTCACCGCCGTGGCGCGTCTGCGCGAGCTCGACCTGATCAAGCGGCCGGGCAGCGCGGAGACGATCGACTGGGCCAACGCGCTCGCGCTGCTGGGAGCCGAGGCCGTCACCGGTGAGGCAGGGCGCTTGACGCTCGGCTGGGCGATCAAGAACCAGGACGACATGCGCCTGGTCGAACCGCGGCTGCATGAGCTCGTCGGTGAGTGACCCGGTAGAGCTCGCCACCCGTTTCTGCCGGGTGCTGCGTGCGGAGGGCCTGGCCGTGGGCAGCGGCCAGATCATCGACTTCTGCCGCGCCGCGGCCGAACTCGAGGAACTCTACTGGGCGGGCCTGGCCACCCTGGTCAGCGACCGGGATGAGATCGCGGTCTACGACCGCGTCTTCCGGGCCTTCTTCCGCGGCCACGATTCGGTGTCCATGCCGGAGCCGCAGCCGGACGCGCCGTCCCTGACGCGGACTGCGGACACCGCGGGGCTGGCCGACCCGTCCGACGAGGACGCCGACCAGCAGGTCGCCATGGCCGGCTACGTCGAGCTGCTGCGGAAGAAGTCCTTCGCCGACTGCACCGAGGACGAGCTCCACGCGTTGTCCGCGGCCGGCGCGCACCTGCCGGTGGCTACCCGGCGTTCCCGGCGGTACCGGGCCGCCCGCAAGGGATCGCCCGACTTCCAGCGCACTCTGCGGGCCTCCTTCCGTACGGGAGCCGAGCCGGTGCAGCGTACTTGGCGGGTCCGCAAGCGCCGCCCGCGCAGGGTGATCCTCCTCCTCGACGTCTCCGGTTCGATGGCGGCCTACTCGCGTGCGCTGCTCTTCTTCGCCCATGCCGGAGTGCGGGCCCGGCGGGGGTGGGAGGTGTTCTGCTTCGCCACCCGGCTGACGAGAGTGACCCGCGAGCTGGCGCAGGGCACGCCGGACGAAGCACTGCGACGGGCCGCCGACGAGGTCGTCGACTGGGACGGCGGCACGCGTATCGGCGAATCCCTCAAGCGCTTCCTCGACGAATACGGCCATGGTGGGCTCGCCCGAGGGGCATGGGTGGTCATCTGCTCGGACGGGCTTGAGTTCGGTGACCCGCAGCTGCTCGGACAGCAGATGCTGCGGTTGTCCCGCCTCGCTCACCGAGTGGTGTGGCTCAACCCCCTCAAGGAGGATCCGGCGTACGAACCGCTGGTACGCGGAATGCAGGCCGCACTGCCCCACATCGATGTCTTCTCCGGCGGACACAACCTCGCCGGCCTGGCCGAGGGACTGGCCGGAGCCCTTGGCCCACGATGAGCCGTCCCGGGGCCCGGTGCCCGAGCGCCGGCGGGGCCCAGCCCCGGGGCGAGAACTCC
This sequence comes from Streptomyces sp. NPDC005393, assembly GCF_040606675.1. Classification (NCBI taxonomy): domain Bacteria; kingdom Bacillati; phylum Actinomycetota; class Actinomycetes; order Kitasatosporales; family Streptomycetaceae; genus Streptomyces; species Streptomyces sp. NPDC005393. The sequence goes on from NZ_JBEXFG010000003.1 coordinate 109,116, forward strand.
CGGTCCGGCCCCGGCGCATCAAGACCGACAGCGGGCGCGGTTTTCAGCCCGTCCGGCGCTTGAGGACACGCCCGGAGTGAGGCCGGGGCCGGGGGCGGAGCCCCCCGGGTGGGATCAGCCCGTCGCGCTCTCCGCCCGCAGCGGCATCGCCGCCAGGCCCGCACCGCGCGGCAGCAGGATCGTGCGCAGCGCTACGACGGGGGAGAGCAGCCGGGAGGGGCCGGCGGCCAGGTGGGTGATGTCGCGGAAGGCCGCGCCGACCACCGGGTCGATCGCCGCCCGGTCGACCAGGCGCCCGAAGTACCACGTCTGCATCCGCTCGGCGAGGCCCGGCGGCGTCGCGTCCGTGTCCTGGGCGTACGGGCGGTCCGCGCCGACCGCTGTCAGCCAGGCGGTGTCGCTCGCCCGTGCCACCGCGCGCTGCGCCGTGGGCGCGAAGCCCGGCCGCAGGCCGCCGTCGGCGAGCGCCTCGCGCAGGGCCAGGCCGCTCAGCGCGGCGACCGACATGCCCTGCCCGTAGATCGGGTTGAACGTGCAGGCGGCGTCCGAGACCGCGAGGTACCCCTCGGGGACGCCGCCCGGAGCGTCATAGTGCCGGCGGCGGTTGAAGGTGTCGCGGAATCCGTGCGGGGGCGACACGGCGTCCGAGGTTCTGAGGTTGTCGACCAGATGCGGTTCGCCGAGGGACTCCACGAAGGCGAGTACGGCGGACCCGTCGGTGGGCGGATGCTGGCCGCGCGCACCGGACAGCGTCAGCAGCCAGTTGCCGCCCTCGACGGGTGCCCACGCGGCGCCGCGCGGGCAGTCGGGCCGCGGCTGGACGACCACGGCCATGTCGAAGGGCTCGGTGGGCCGCAACATCTGCGTGGAGTAGCCGATTCCGGCATCGACGACCTCCTCGCGCGGGGCCGGACGGCCGAGTTCGGCCAGCCACTGGGGGGCGCGCGAGGCGCGTCCGGAGGCATCGACGACCAGATCGGCGTTGAGGTCGCGCTCGGCGTGCCCCGCATCGCGCGAGCGCACCCGTACGCCGGTCACCCGCTCCGCGCTGCCGAGCAGCCTGATGGCCTCGCTCGCCTCCAGCACCTCCACCCGGGTCCCGGAGCCGGCGGCCTCGGCGAGCACCCGCTCCCGTACGGTGGCGTCGAAGAGCGGACGGGTGCAGCTGACCACGGCGTGTTTGCCCTCGTGATAGCGGCGCTGCCAGCCGTTCGCCCCCTTGGTGATCACATCGCGGGGCGCCTCCATCCGGCGCGCGCCCGCCGCCTCCAGGTCCGCGGTGGTCCCGGGCAGCAGCTTCTCCAGGGCCAGTTGTCCGCCGCTGAGGAAGACATGCAGATGGCGGCCCTGGGGGACGCCCTTGCGGAAGACGGGCCGGTCGGGGTAGCGGTCGCGCTCGACGACCGTGACGGTGTCCACGTGCCCGATCAGCGCGCCCACCGCCAGCGTTCCCGCCAGCCCGCCGCCCACCACTACCGCGCTGCCGCTCATCCCCAGCCCCTCCCGGCCCATGATCGATACGGCCCAAGCCTGGGGCTCCGGGCAGGGCCCGTCAACCTGGCCCGGTGAGGAGGGCACACGGCCCTCCTCACCGGGCCCACGATCAGGACTCGGGCCTACGGCACGACCACGATCTTGCGCCCCTGGCCCGACCGGAACTGCTCCAGCGCCTTGGGGTACTCCGCCAGCGGCAGCCGGTGGCTGATGAAGATCTGCGGATCGAGCACCCCGGCCGCGAACAGCCCGGCGGCCCGCTCATAGCTGTGCAGCACGGCCATGGAGCCGGTGATGGTGATCTCCTGGTTGTAGATCTTGTACGGCTCGATGGTGGCCCGCGTCGCATAGTCCGCGACACCGAACTGCAGGAACGTTCCGGCTTTGGCCACCCGGCCCAAGCCGTCCTGGATGGCGGCCTGGTTGCCCGTGGCGTCGATGACCACGTCCCAGCCGCGCGGCTGCTCCAGCTCGTCCGCCGAGCCGCCGGCCCGGGTGCAGCCGAGCGTACGGGCGGTGGCCAGCCGCTCCGGGTTGACGTCGAGGACGTCGACGCTGGTGGCACCGGTCCGCTTGGCCAGCTCCAGCATCATCAGCCCCATGGTGCCGGAGCCGTAGATCAGCACCTCGGCGCCCAGATTGCCGCTCAGCACGTCATAGCCGCGCACCGCACAGGACAGCGGCTCGATCAGGGCCGCGTCCGCCACGTCCACATGCTCCGGCAGCCGTACGCAGTTGGCCACCGGCGCGACCGCGAACTCGGCGGCGCCGCCGGGAACGCTGACGCCGATGGCGTTCCAGTTGTCGCACAGATTGCCCCGGCCGATCCGGCAGTAGCGGCACTCATGGCAGTGCAGGGAGGGGTCCACGGCCACCCGGTCGCCCACCGCCACCTCGGTGACCTCGCTGCCGATGCCCACGACCTCCCCGGCGAACTCATGCCCGGGGACGATCGGCAGCGTCGGCGCGAACTCCCCCTGCAGAATGTGCAGATCGGTGCCGCACAGACCGCAGGCCGCCACATCGACCACTACCTCCCGGGGCCCCGGGGTGGGGTCCGGGACGGTGGTGACGGTGACCTTGCCGGGGGCTTCGATGACGGCGGCCCTCATTTGACTGCTCCTAGCGACAGGCCCTGGACCAGCTTGTCCTGGGCGGCGAAGCCGGCGGCGAGCACCGGCAGGGAAATGACGATCGACGCGGCACACACCTGGGCGAGGAACAGGCCCTGGCTGGTGACGAAGCCGGTCAGGAACGCCGGGGCGGTCTGGGCGACCACACCGGTGAGCACTTGGGCGAAGAGCATCTCGTTCCAGCTGAAGATGAAACAGATCAGCGAGGTGGCCGCGATGCCCGGCCCCGCGATCGGGGCGATGACCCGCGCCAGAATGGTGGGCAGCCGGGCCCCGTCCATCTGGGCGGCCTCGATGATGGACACGGGGATGTCGGCGAGGAAGGACTGCATCATCCACACGGCGATCGGCAGATTCATCGAGGTGTAGAGGATGACGAGCAGCCAGATGTTGTCCAGGAAGCCGGTGTTCTTCGCGAACAGATACACCGGCAGCAGCCCGGCCACCACCGGCAGCATCTTGGTGGACAGGAAGAAGAACATCACGTCGGTCCACTTGCGCACCCGCCGGATCGACAGCGCGTACGCCGCCGGAAGCGCCAGCAGGAGAACGAAGCAGGTCGAGAAGATGCTCGCGCCCATCGAGTTGAGCAGCGCGGGCCAGGGGCTGGCTCCGCCGCCCGCCCCGAAGAACTCGCGGTAGCCGTCCAGGGTGAGCGGGGCGGCCAGGGACGGCGGATTGGTGGCGGCGTCGGGCTCGGAGTGGAATGAGGTGAGCGCCATCCACAGCACCGGCAGCACGAACACGATGCCGGTGAACCAGGCCAGCAGGCCGAGCGCCGCACCACGGCGCCTGGCCCGGCGGGCGGCCGGCGGAACCGCGGTGACGGCCGCGGTCGCGGTCAAGGAGGTCATGGGCGGGATCCCTCCTCACGGAAGAGGGACGACACCACGCGCAGCGCGAAGGTGGCAATGATGATCGTGCCGATCACCACCAGCACACCGGCGGCCGATGCCAGCCCGTACTCGTGGGCGTTGTAGAAGGTTTCGTAGATGGTGTAAGGGAGGTTGGCGGTGTCGAGCCCGCCCCGGGTGATGGTGAAGACGGCGTCGAAGTTCTGCACGATGTATACAGACCCCAGCAGGGTGCCGAGCTCCAGATAGCGGCGCAGATGCGGCAGGGTCAGAAAACGGAAGACCTGCCAGTTGCCGGCCCCGTCCAGCCGGGCCGCCTCGATCATGTCCAGCGGGCGGCTCTGCAGTCCGGCCAGCAGGATGAGCATCATGAACGGCGTCCACTGCCAGATCAGCGACGCCTCCACCGCCATCAGCGGCATATCGGAGATCCAGTCGGGCTGCGGCCCGCCCAGCCAGTTGAGCACACCGTTGAACAGCCCGTACTCCGGATTGTACAGCGCATGCTTCCACAACAGCGCGGACGCCACCGGGACCAGCAGGAACGGTGCGATGAGCATCGTCCGCACGACCCCCCGGCCGCGGAATTTACGGTCCAGCAGCAGCGCCAGCGCCAGTCCCAGCACCACGCTGACGATCACCACGGTCGCGGTCAGCAACACGGTGGTCAGGATCGAGTCGCGCAGCGCCGCGTCGCTCGCCACCGTCGTGTAGTTGTCCAGACCGGCGAATGCGCGCTGATCGGGACGGAAGGAGTTCCAGTCGAAGAAGGAGATCACCAGCGTTGCCACAAACGGAAGCTGGGTGACCACGATCAGGAAGATCAGCGCGGGCATCAGAGGCGCCCGGGTGGCCCATTCGCGTGCGCGGTTCCTGGCCGGTCCAGGCGTGCGCTGCGGGGCGGTGGCCACGGTCGGTGGCCGTCCGCCGGGTACGGGGACCGCCGTCGTCGGATTACTCATCTCGGTACTCCTCGCCGACCTTCTCGGCCAGCTTCTGCGACTTCTTCAATGCCGAATCGACGGACTGTTTTCCGGCGATGGCGGCGCTGATCTCCTGGGCGACCTTGGTGCCGAGATCAGCGAACTCGGGGATGTCGACGAACTGGATGCCGATGGTCGGCCGCTTCTGCACGCCGGGGTCGCGCGGCTTGGCGTTGCTGATGGCCTCACGGGTGACCTCGGAGAAGGTGCCGGCGGAGTCGCGGTAGTCCGGGTTGGCGTAGGTGGACGCCCGCTTGCCCGCGGGGACGTTGGCCCAGCCGAATGTCTTGCCGACCAGGGCCTCGTACTTCTTGCTGGAGGCCCAGGAGACGAACTTCCACGCGTTGTCGGTGTTGCGCGAGGCCTTCTGGATGCCCCAGGCCCAGGTGTAGAGCCAGCCGGAGCTCTTGGTCTTCACCACCGGCGCCTGGACATACCCGATCTTGCCCTTGACCGGGGACTTGGCAGCCTCCAGCGAACCGGCGGCCGAGGTGGCGTCGTACCACATGGCGCTCTTGCCCTGGGTGAGGTTGTTGAGGCACTCGGCGAACCCGGACTGGGCCGCGCCCGCCTCGCCGTGCTTGCGGACCAAGTCGACATAGAACTTGGTCGCCTTGGTGAACTCGGGCGAGGTGAGCTGCGCCTTCCAGTCCTTGGTGAACCAGGTCCCGCCGAAGGTGTTGACGACCGTGGTGAGCGGGGCCATCAGCTCCCCCCAGCCGGGCAGCCCGCGCAGACAGATGCCGTTCATCCCCTTGCGGGCGCCATCGGCCTTGGCCGCGAGATCCGCGACCTGGTTCCAGGTGGGCCGCTCGGGCATCTTCAGATGCTTCTCGGCGAAGATGTCCTTGCGGTACATCAGGAAGGACGACTCGCCGTAGAAGGGCTCGGCGTACAGCTGGCCGTCACCCGCGGTCAGCGACTCCCGCATCGGGGGCAGGATGTCCTTCTGGTCGAAGGCCTTGTCCTTGGCAACGTGATCGTCCAGCGGCAGCAGCCAGCTGTTCTCGGCGTAGAAGGGCACCTCGAAGTTGCTGATGGTGGCGACGTCGTACTGCCCGGCCTGGTTGGAGAAGTCCTGGCTGATCTTGTCGCGGACGTCGTTCTCCGGCAGCACCGTGAAATTCACCTTGATGCCGGTTTCCTTGGTGAAATGCTTGGCGGTGAGCTTCTGCAACTCCATCATCTGCGGGTTGTTCACCATAAGAACATTGATGGTCTTGCCACCGGAGCTGCCGCCCCCCATACCGGCGCACCCCGCGAGGAGCGCTCCCGCGGTCATGGCCACCACCGGTATCCGGGCAGCACGAAGAGTCAGGACTGGCATAACGAGTCCAATCGAAGGGACGTGGGGAAAGAAATACAGAGCGGAAAGGCGGCGTGAGACCCGTCAGACACGGATGATCTGCGGACCCAGCAGTGAGTAGCGATGCGCCTCGGTCAGCGGGAGTCCGGTATCGGTCACGATCGTTTCGAAGTCGGACACATCCGCGAACCGGCAGAAGCTGACGGCCCCGAATTTGGTGTGCACCCCGGAGAAGATCTTCCGCCGGGACACCCGCACGACCTGCTTCTTGACCTCGCTGACCGCCGGATCCGGGGTGGTGAGGCCGTACTGGCGGGAGATGCCGTTGGCACCGATGAAGGCCAGGTCGATGACGAAGCCGGAGAGCATATGCGTCGCCCAGTGGTCGACGGTGGCCATGGTGCCGCCGCGGACCCGGCCGCCGAGGAGCAGCACGGTGGTGTTCTCACGGGTGGCGAGACCGCCCGCGGTCGTGAGGGAGGCGGTGATCACGGTGAGCGGCCGGTCCCGGGGCAGGGCCTCCGCGATCAGCTGGGGGGTGAATCCCTCGTCGATGAAGACCGTCTCGGCGTCGCCCAGGAGATCGGCCGTCGCGGTGGCGATCCGCGACTTCTCCGGGACATGCATGGTGGTGCGGAAGGCGAGGGTGGTCTCGAAGCCGGCGCTCTCCACCGGATACGCGCCGCCGTGGGTACGCCGTACCAGACCGTGCTGCTCCAGCACCCGCAGATCGCGGCGCACCGTCTCCTTGGACACCCCGAGGTCGGCGGCGAGTTTGCCGACGTCGACGACGCCGGCCCGGCGAGCCATGTCAAGGATCTCCCGACGGCGTTCCTCCGCGTCCACACCGCACCTCCTGCCACCTCGGTCTTCGGGCTTGCGTGGAAGTTTTACAAGCACGCAACCTCAAGGCCAGGCTTGGCACAGAGGAGATCGTGACCGTATGCGCCCGTTTCGCGAACGTTATCTCGGCAGGTCAGTGCGGGTAAAGACCCAAGGGGTGAGAATGGCGGATGGCTGATTGCGCACCCGGTGGGCCCGTTTCCCGCCCGTTTTCGTCAAGAGGGCGTAAGCGGGGCCCGACCGGGCGCGTCCAGGGGCTGGTGAATGCCCGTTCGGACATGGGTCAAAGACGCGCCAGCGCCCCCGAGGCGTCGAGAATCCGGCCCGCGACGTTGACCGAATCCACCAGCGGATGGAGTGCGAGCGCCCGCAGGGCCGCGCCGCGGGCGCTGCCCGTACGGGTGCCCGCCTCGGTCATGGCCGCCTCGATGGTCGAGCGCTCCACGGCCTTCAGCGACAGCATCAGCCCGAGCTGGTCCGGTGCCACCGCGCCGACGGCCAGCGGGCGCGCCCCGCCCGCGTCCACCAGAGCGGGCACCTCCACCACGGCGTCGGCGTCGAGACCGGGGACGGCCGTGCGGTTGCGGACATTGAGGATCAGCGTGGCGCGCTCATCGCGGGCGATGGCCCGCATGATGGCCAGCGCGATCCGGTCGTAGCCGCCGCCGTCCAGATCGCAGGAGTCGCGCTCCCAGCCGCCGGTGGCCTCACGGCTCTCGGCCATGTACGTCGCCTCGCGCTCCAGCCGGGTCCGCTCCCAGGCGGTGAGCGCCCCGGTGGCGCCTGAGCGCGCCGTCTCGTAGAAGTGGGCCTGCTGTTCGCGGAGGAACTCGCCACGGGTGGCCGGCGCCTGCCGGATGGAGGCCACCGCCTCGCGGTTGAAGTAGTAGTAGTGCAGATACTCGTTGGGCAGCGCGCCGAGCGCCTGGAGCCACTCCGCCCCGAACAGCTTGCCCTCCTCGAAGGACTCCAGCGCGGCGGCGTCGCCGAGCAGTTCGGGCATCCGGTCCCGCCCGTCCACGATCAACCCGCGCAGCCAGCCGAGGTGGTTGAGGCCGACATAGTCGTAAGAGGCCCGGCCCGGATCGGCGCCGAGCGCCCGCGCGGCGCGGCGGCACAGCCCGACCGGTGAGTCGCAGATGCCGATCACCCGGTCGCCGAGGACCCGCTGCATCGCCTCGGTGACCATGCCCGCCGGGTTGGTGAAGTTGATGACCCAGGCGTCCGGGGCCACGGCGGCGATCCGCTCGGCGATCCGTACGGCCACCGGCAGGGTGCGCAGCCCGTAGAGCACCCCGCCCGCGCCGACGGTCTCCTGCCCGAGCACGCCCTCGCCCAGCGGAACGCGCTCGTCGTTCGCCCGGCCCTCCAGACCGCCGACGCGGATGGCGGAGAAGATGAAGTCGGCGCCGCGCAGCGCGTCATCGAGGTCGGTGGTGGCCCGGACCGCGGGGGCGGCGGGATGGCCCTCCGCCTGCTCGGCCAGGACCGCGCCGATCGCGTCGAGCCGGCGCCGGTCGGTGTCGTACAGCACCAGCTCGATGCGGCGCCCGGCGTCGTCCCCGGTGTCGTCGAGCAGGGCCCGGTACACCAGGGGCATACGGAACCCGCCGCCGCCCAGCACAGTCAGCCTCATACGGTCACTACCTCCACATCGGCCTCCCGGAACACGGCGAGCGTCGCCGGGTCGGATGTCTTGTTGGTGATCAGGGTGTCGATCTGCTGCGGTCCGCAGATCCGGGCGAGGCCGGTGTCCCCGGGAAACTTGCCCGCGGTGACCAGCAGCACCACCTCCCGGGACGAGCCGAGCATGGCCCGCTTCACCGGCACCTCCACATGCGTGCTGTCCAGCACGCTGCCGTCGGGCAGCACACCGCTCGCACCCAGGAACAGCCGGCCGACGTGCAGCTGCCGGATGTTGGACTCGGTGAGAAACCCGACCACCGACCGGTAGTTGGCGCGCACCTGGCCGCCGAGCAGGATCAGCGTCACCTGGGGGTCGTCGCGCAGCTCGTCGTAGATCGCGAGATTGCTGGTCACGACGGTGACCGGACGGCCGCGCAGCAGCTTGGCGAGCTGAAGGGTGGTGGTGCCGATGTCCAGCAGCAGCACGTCGCCGTCCGCGACCAGCTCGGCGGCGCGGTGGGCGACGGCCTCCTTCTCGGCCAGGTCGTCGACCTCCACCTCGCTGAACGGGCGCTCCTCGTCCGGGTTGGGGGCGGCCACCGCGCCGCCGTAGACCCGGGTGAGCCGGCCGGCCCGGCCCAGCTCGGTGATGTCCCGGCGGGCCGTGGCCGCGCTGATCCCCAGGCGCTTGGCGATCTCCCCGATCGGCAGCACGCCCTCTTCACCGAGGATGCTCAGCAGCTTCTCGTGGCGGGTCTCTCGCAGCATGGTGGCAACGTACTCCAGGTGAGCGAGTTTGCGCGACTCTGACCGATCTCTTGCATAAGGCGTGCGTGAGGTGCATGGTGTCGCTCACTCCACGCCATGGCGAACAAGGAAAGGCACGTCGGTGAGCACCACGGCCGCACCACCCGATCCGGTCCAACCGATCGACCCGCTCGCGGCGCCGCGCGCCCCCGCGGACCCCGAGCACGACGTCTATCTCACCGGCCTCGCCGGGTGGCCGCCGGCCGACCGGCTCGCCTTCGCCAACCTCACCGCCGCCCTCTCGGTACAGCGTTTCGGCGGCTCGCCGGCCGCGCCCGGCTGGGCGGAGGCGGCCGCGTGGTGGAACCGTACGGAGCGGTCGGCCGGCGGCGGGGCGGACGCCGCCGCGCTCGCCCGCCGCCACCACTTCCCGACCGGGCTGATACCGGCCACAGTGCGCGACTGGCCGCGGCCGCGCGCCCTGCCCACCATCGGCTTCCGGGGCGAATGACGTGCCCGCCGGTGCCGATCACCGACTGGAGGAGAACTCCATGGGATTCCCCTGTATCCGGGCGCGCCGGCCGCATGGCAGAGCCGTACCGGCCGCGCTCGCCATCGGGCTCGCCCTGCTCGCCGCGGGCTGCGTCCCCGGCACCGACGGCTCGGGGGCCGCCGGTCCCGGGACCGGCGCGGCCACCGCCGTACCGGATCCGGCGAAAGCCGGGAAGACCACGCTGACCGTATGGGACCAGGAGATCCGCGGCGGGACCAACGGCGAAATACAGCAGCTGAACAAGGAGTTCGAGAAGAAGTACCCCCATGTGCGGATCAAGCGGGTCGCGCGCAGCTTCACCGATCTCAAGACCACGCTGAAGCTCGCCGTCTCCGGCAACAACCCACCGGACGTCATCCAGGCCAACCAGGGCTATCCGGACATGGTCGCCTTCGTCCAGGCCGGGCTGCTCGCCCCGCTCGACAACTACGCCGGGATATACGACTGGAACACCCGCTACCCGAACACCCTGCTCAATCTGAACCGGGTCTCCGCCGACGGCACCGACTTCGGCAGGGGGCGGCTCTACGGCATCTCCCAGACCGGTGAGTACATCGGGCTCTTCTACAACAAGGACCTGCTGAAGAAGGCGGGCCTGACGCCCCCGAAGACCTGGGGCGAGTTCACCGAGGGCCTGGCCCGCCTCAAGGACCGCGGCGAGCTGCCCATCCAGTTCGGCAACCTCGACAAGTACCCGGCCATCCACACCTTCGGGGTGCTCCAGGACCAGCTTGCCGCCGCCCGCACCCGCGACACCGTGCTCGGCCGCGGTGACGGCTTCGACAACGCCGCCACCCAGGACGCCGCGGCGACCCTCACTGACTGGACGCGGCGCGGCTATCTCCCCAAGGGCGCCAACGGGCTCGGCTACGACGACGCGGCCAAGAGGTTCGCCTCCGGCGACGGCGCGTATCTGATGACCGGCATCTGGGAGCTGACCGACCTCAAGAAGTCCATGGGCGACAAGCTGGGGATCATGCCCCCGCCGCCCGCGAAGGCCGGCGGCGACCCCGTAACCACCGGCGGCCAGGGCCTCGCCTGGTCCGTCACCTCCCGCTCCACCCACCCCGAGGTGGCCGCCGCCTATCTGGACTTCCTCACAGGCGCGCACGCGGCGGACGTCATGACCGAGCACGGGGTGCTCCCCGCGGTGCCCGGAGCGGCCGCGGCGCGGGTGAAGCCGGACACCGTCGACGGCCAGATGATCGCGGGCTGGAGGCGGCTGAGCGCCGCCGATGGACTCGTCCCGTATCTGGACTACTCCACCCCCACCTTCTACGACACGCTCTCGGCCGCGCTCCAGGGCGTCGTCAGCGGCAAGACCCCGCCCAAGAAGCTGGCCGCGACCCTGCAGAAGGACTACGGCGCCTTCATGGCGCGACAGCGTGAGCGCCACGCGGCGAAGACCGCACCGGCGGGGGCGAAATGAAGCGCTCCCTGACCGCGCTGACGAGCGGCTATCGGCGGCAGGCGCCCGGTGAGCCCCGCGCCGTCGGCTATCTCTACATCCTGCCCGCCCTTGTCCTCTATGCCGTCTTCCTGCTGTACCCCTTCGGCCAGTCGGTGTGGCTGTCCTTCGTCCACTGGGACGGGTTGACGGTCGCCACCCCCGCCGGATTCGACAACTACCGCGATCTGTTCAGCGACCCCACCCTGCGCGCCCCCTTCGCGCACGCGCTGGTGCTGCTCGTCTTCTACTCGGCCCTGCCGGTGGCCATCGGTCTGCTGCTGGCCGCCGTGATGTCCCGGGTCCGGGTGCGCGGGATGACGTTCTTCCGTACGGTGCTGTTTCTGCCGCAGGTCCTCGCGCTGATCGTGGTCGGCGTGGCCTGGCGAGCCATCCTCGCCCCCGACGGGCTGCTCAACGACACCCTCCGCGCCGTCGGCCTCGGCCGGCTCGCCCGCCCCTGGCTCGGCGACTACACCTGGGCACTGCCCGCCGTCGGCGTCGTCGGCACCTGGGTCGGCACCGGACTGTGCATGATCCTCTTCCTCGCCGGGGCCCAGCGCATCCCGCGCGAGCTGTACGAGGCGGCGCGGATGGACGGCGCGGGGGCGGTGAGGGAGTTCCTCACCATCACCCTGCCGGGCCTGCGGCCGCAGATCGCGGTGGCGCTGACCCTGACGATCGTCGCGGGGCTGCGCAACTTCGACCTCATCTACATCACGACCAGCGGCGGCCCCGGAAACTCCACCTCCGTGCCCGCCTACGAGGTCTACCACCGGGCCTTCGAGACCAACCAGGTCGGCTCGGCCGCCGCCGTTGGCGTGGCCCTCACGGCCTTGATCTTCGTCCTGACTGTCACGGTCTCCCGGCTCGTGGAAGGGCGGCGGGCATGACCACACGCCTCGAACGCACGGTCACCTACGCCATCCTGGCCCTGTTCTCGGTCATCGCGCTCACCCCGGTCATCGGCATCCTCTCCACCGCCTTCGGCTCGCAGAACTCCCTGGACACCGGGTTTTCGCTGCCCCAGGGCGGTCTGCACTGGAGCAACTTCGCCGACGCCTGGAGCCGCGGCCACTTCGGCACGTATCTCGGCAACTCGGCGCTGGTCACGGCGGTTGTGGTCGCCGCCACCACCGTCCTGGCCATCCTGGCCGCCTATGCCTTCGGCGTGATGCGCTTCCCCGGCTCCACGGTGCTGTTCTACCTCTTCGTGATCGGACTGACCCTGCCCCAGGAGGCCCTGGTTGTCCCGCTCTACTTCGATCTGCGGTACGCCGGACTCACCGACACCTACTGGGCGTTGATCCTCCCGCAGACCGCGCAGTCCCTCGCCTTCGGCGTCTTCTGGATGCGTACGTACTTCCGGGGCAGCGCACGGGCGATGATCGAGGCGGCCCGCCTCGACGGCGCGAACACCTGGACCACGCTGTGGCGCGTCCTGGTCCCGATGGGCCGCCCGGCGATCTCCACCATGGTCGTCATCACCTTCATGTGGACCTGGAACGAGTTCCTGATGGCCCTGGTCATGGTCAGCGACGAGGCCCACCGCACGGTCCCCCTCGGCCTCGCCTTCTTCCAGGGCCGGCACAGCTCGGACGCGGCCTTGCTCGCGGCGGCGTCGGTGCTGATCGCGCTGCCGGTGGTGGTCGTCTATGTGGCCCTCCAGCGCCGGTTCATCGAGGGCATGCTGGGCGGAGCGGTGAAGGAGTGAGATTCCCTAGAGGGACGGTGTGCGGCTGACCGGGCGGCCGAGGCGGGAGATGGAGCGGGCGAGGGCGACCGCGTCGTGGACGGCCGCCCCGCCCGTGTCGTTGTTGAAGTACGCGTAGACATCGGCGTCGGCCGGCCAGGTGTCATCGACGCGGCGGGCCCAGGTGGCGAGCGCCTGTCGGCCGTAGCGCGGCGCGGGCTGGGCGCGGCCGCCGTGGAAGCGGAGGTAGCCCCACTCGGCGGTCCGCCACAGCGGCGTGACCGGGCGGGAGTCCCGGTCCGCCCAGCAGAGCGCGGCGGCGCGGCGCTCCAGCACCGCGCGGATCTCATCGGTCCACCACGAGGCGTGGCGCGGTTCGACGGCCACCCGGGTCTCGGAGGGGAAGCAGCGCAGACAGGCGTCCAGCAGCTCGCCGTCGGCCCGCAGGGTCGGCGGCAGCTGCAGGAGTACGGGGCCCAGCCGGTCGCCGAGGCCCTCTGCGTGGGACATCAGCCGCGCCACCGGCTCGCTCGGGTCGCGGAGCCGCTTGATATGGGTGAGATAGCGGCTGGCCTTGAGCGCCATCACGAAGTCGTCGGGGGTGCGCTTGCGCCAGGCGGCGAACTGATCGCGGTCGGGCAGCCGGTAGAAGGCGTTGTTGCTCTCGACGGTGGCGAAGGCACGGGCGTATTCCTCCAGCCACAGCCGCTGCGGGCAGCCGGCCGGGTAGAGGTCGCCACGCCAGTCCTTGTACTGCCACCCCGACGTGCCGACCAGGACGGTCATGCTTCGCCCGGATGCCAGGGCGGCCACTGCCCCGGCCGGTCGGCCCAGTGGACCTGTGCCGGGTCGTCCAGGTCGATACCGGGGAAGGCCTGCCGGACGCGCGGTTCGAACTCCTCCCGCTCGAGCGGCTCACAGCCGAGGCCCCGCAGCCGCACCCGTCGGTACCGGCTGTCGGATTCGAATGATTCGACGAAGACGGGGTATCCGGATGCGCCCGGGCTGGTGGCGTGCTCCATACCTCCAGGGTGCCGCAGCCGTCCGCATCCGCGCGTCGGGAGCGCCGGCCGGGGCCCGCCTGATTGCGGACGGGGACATTCTCGGATTGATTCGGATGGGTCCGTAGGGGACCCGATGGATTCGGCAGAGAGCCTTGTGCCGGGGGTGAGCGATGATCTTCACCGACCGTGTGGACGCCGGGCGGCGCCTCGCCGGGCGGCTGCGGCCCCTGGGCGAGGAGAAACCCGTGGTGCTCGGGCTGCCACGGGGCGGGGTGCCGGTGGCCTTTGAGGTGGCCCGGGCGCTGGAGGCGCCGCTGGATGTGATCATCGTCCGTAAGCTCGGTGTCCCCTTCCACCGGGAGCTGGGCTTCGGCGCCATCGGGGAGGGCGGTGTCCGTGTCGTCCACGAGGCGATCATCCGGATGAGCCGGGCCGACGCGGAGGACCTCGCGGAGGTGGAACGGACCGAGCAGGTGGAGCTGGACCGCCAGGCGCGGCGGTTCCGCCGGGGCCGGTCGCGGATCGCGGTCGAGGGCCGCACGGTGATCGTCGTGGACGACGGGATCGCGACCGGCGCTACGGCACGCGCCGCCTGCCGGGTCGCGCGGGCCCAGGGGGCGGCCCGGGTGGTTCTGGCCGTCCCGGTGGCGCCGCCGGACGCGGCCGCGTCGCTGCGCGAGGACGCGGACGAGGTGGTGTGCCTGTCCAGGCCCACGGACTTCTCGGCGGTGGGGGAGTGGTACGAGGACTTCTCCCAGACGGGAGACGCCGAGGTGGTGGAGTTGCTGTCCCGGTCGACTGGAGAGACGGGAGAGGCGCATCCTGGAAGGTAACGCAGGAGGTGATCGCGATGGAGACGATCGTGGGATGCGACATACAGATGGAATTCCGTGAGATCGGTCCGCTGACCGAGGCGGTCGTTCGGCTCAGGATGCATGACGGCACGGAAATGCTGGCCCAGGGCCGCGCGAACCGGAATCCGGACGACCCGGCACAGCCGAGAGTCGGTGAGGAGATCGCGGCAGCGAGGGCGCTGACCAATCTGGCCCACCGGCTGATCGGCAAGGCGGGTGGCGACATCGAGGAAGTCACCCACGCCAAGGCACATCTGGCGATGTAGGAAGAGGGAGCGTCTGCCGCGGTGGCCCCACCGCGGCAAACGCTGCTGCGCGGACGCCGGTCAGCCGCCGCTCAGATGTGGACGCCCTTCGACCGGAGGTAGGCGAGCGGATTGACATCCGAGCCGTAGTCGGGGTCGGTGCGCACCTCGAAGTGCACATGCGGACCGGTGCTGTTGCCGGTCGAACCGGACCGGCCTATCTGCCGGCCGCCGGCGACCGTCTGGCCCACCTGGACGGACAGCGACGACATATGGGCGTACTGGGTGTACATGCCGTCGGAGTGCCGGAGCACCACCTGATAGCCGTATGCCCCGCCCCAGCCCGCCGCGACCACCTCCGCCGGGCCCACGGCCCGCACCTGGGTGCCGACGGGGACGGGGAAGTCGGTGCCGGTGTGATGACCGCTCGACCAGCTGCTGCCGGATACGCCGTACGGGGTGCCCACCAGGGTGCTGCCGACCGGGGTGGTGAAGGACGAGGACGAGGACGAGCGGGTGGCGGTGTCCGTCTGCCGCTTCGGCGGCGTGCTCGTGTGCGCCTGCTCCCGGTCACCGCGCTGCTGGGGGCGCTGGGTGAGGGTGGTGCGGGGCGCGTCGGCGTGGGTGTCGAGGGCGAGCCGCTGACCGGGCAGGATCAGATTCGGATCGCTGCCGATGACCCGGCGGTTGGTCTCGTAGAGCCCCTCCCAGCCGCCCGCGACGTTCTGCGCGTCGGCGATCCTGGAGAGCGTGTCACCGCGGGCGACGGTGTATGAGGGGGACTGCGGAAGAGCCTTCGCCGTGGCCTTGGGGGTGGCCTTCGGCGCCGCCTCGGTGGTGGCTCTCGGGGCGGCCTTGGGGGCCGCCTCGGTGGCGGCCTTCGGGGTCTGTGTGCCGGATCCCTGGCCGCCGGATCCCTGGCCGCCGGATCCCGGGGTGCCGGATCCCGGGGTGCCCGGGGAGGTGTCCGGGGCGGGGCCGCCGCGCGTCAGGCCGGCCTTCACCGAGCAGATGGGCCAGGCGGTTGGCCCCTGGCTCGCGAGCACCTTCTCCGCGACCGCGATCTGCTGAGCCTTGGAGGCCAGGTCGGCCCGTGCGGCGTGAGCGGTGCCGCCGTACGCCTGCCAGGTGCTCTGGGTGAACTGGAGCCCACCGTAGAAGCCGTTCCCGGTGTTGATGCTCCAGTTGTTGGCGGACTCGCACTCCGCGACGTTGTCCCAGGTGCCGACGGAGGCCGCGTTCGCCTGGCCGACGCCGATGAGCGGCAGGGCGACCCCGGCGCCGCCCGCGGTGACCGCGAGCGAGGCGCGGGAGACGCGACGAGGCCGGGGCCGGCGGTGACGTCCGCGTGCAGCCATTGAGCTCTTCCTCTCCTACGCCTGCGAGGTGAGCTGTCGGGTTCGGGCTGGAGTTGCCCGGCCACCCGCACACGGTGCTTTCCACCGCGGCGTGCGTCTTCACCCCAAGCCGTGCCGCGCGGATCGCGGTACGGCGCCTACCTGGTTCCCCCGCTCCCGCCGTGACAGGTCGTCGTCACACCCCCTCGGCCGACGGCGGGACTCGGCGCTCCGGCGAAGGAGACCCGTGCAGCGAAAGCGACGGGTGCCGAACAGTAATCACATCGATTTGGTCACGACAAGACATCGAGACTGTTTGCGGTGAACAATCCGGAATGGGAAGTGGCTCAATAATGTGATCAATGTACCGGGAGACATAAGGCCGTCGACGCGGGGAAGGGAGACCCGAAGGGGGAATGGACGGGAGGCATCGGGGCACTCGCCCTCGCGGCCGGTGACCCGGCAGATGGCTGACCTCGGGAGGTCGCTCATGGTGCAACGGAACGGCACGACGACTCCACGGTCCCGGCCGCCTCGGCCACTGGCCTTATGCGCGCTGCTCGTCGGCGCGCTGGCCACGGCCACGGCCTGCGGCAGCGACACCGGGGACGGGGCGTCCTCGCCTCCCGCCTCATCCGTCGCGGCCGCCTCGTCCGCCGCGACCACCTCCTCCGACACGGCCACATCGTCCGTAAGCACCACTCCGCGGAGCGAACGGCCCGTGTCGCACAGCGCGAAGCCCCCCACGGCCTCGGCGCACACCTCCCCCTCGCATGCCTCCTCGTCGGCGCCCGCCGCCGCCTCCGGCGCGCGCCGGATCTGCTCCAAGGAGCAGTTGACGCTGACGGTCGGGCGGATGGATGTGGGCGCCGGGAATGTGTATCTGCCCCTGGTCCTCACCAACAAGGGCACCTCGACCTGCACCCTCACCGGGTTCCCCGGCGTCTCGCTGCTCGACTCCGCCGGCTCCGCGATCGGCGACCCCGCCACCCGGCGCGGCCCCACGCACTCGACGGTCTCCCTGCCGCCGGGCGGCAGCGCCTCCACGAGCCTGCATACGCTCAACGAGGGCATGACCGACACCCCGTGCCGGCGCACCCCCGCCGAGATCCGCGCCTATCCGCCGGATTCCTTCGGGGCGATGAAGGCGCCGGCGCGGTCCTTCCGGGTGTGCGGAGGCGTCTTCGAGGTCGAGGCGGTCCAATCCGGAACGGGCACCTGACACCGGCATCCAAGGCGCCCTCTCCCTCGCGCTGAAGTGTCCGAAAATCTTGACAAGGCAGGCGCTGACTGGCCGTGTTCACCCTTTCGCAATCAATAGGGGTAGGTCACCATGGGGATGCCTCACATGAGCCGGTGTGTAGCGTCCGGAGGGGGACGGTGTGATGGAGCGAGTCGCGGCCGAGGTCGAGACGGAACTGCTGGACCTTTCGGGAGCGACGCTTGAGGAACTGGACGGCAATCAGGAGTTCGCCCTCGCGATCCAGCGCTTACTCAACCTCGTACAGTCCCCGCCGACGCGCGCGACCTCGGCCGATACCAAATCGGGCTGTTGAGGGATTCCCGGCATGGCGGCGGTGCGGCATTCACGTCCCGTCCGCAGCCGCCAAGCACCCCCCTCTCCCCGGTGGTCCCCCATCACCGGCTGTCCGCGGCCTGCTTCGACCAACTGGCGCACGGCACCGGGGACGCGGCGGCGGTCGCCGAGCTCAGGGCGGGCCAGCGCAGCCGACTCATGCTGCTGTTACGCGCGTTGACCGAGATCGCCTCGGCCCATCCGCGGATTCCCGGGCCGCTGCCCGCGCCGCGTGAGGCGTGGAATCTGCTGATACGGGCCGAGCGGCACAGCCCCTCGAGCGTGGAGCGCCTGCTGCTGCACCCCCAGGTCGGCGCATGGCTCAGCCGCTGTCTGCGCAGGCTGCGGGGGATCGCGGAAGAGGCCGAAGAGGTCCCGCTGTGGCTGGAGACGGGCCATCTGCACACCGTGGCCGCCTCGGCGGCCCTGCTCGCGGAGATCGACTTCCGTATCCGGGTCGCGGTGCGCGACGGCGGGATCATGCTCCCCGCGCTGGGCTTCCTCGACCTGGCGGGATGCGATTCCCGTATCGCGGAAATCTCCACGGACGGCGAAGAGGACCGCGCCGTGCTGGCCGGCTCGCACACGGTGCCGCTGCCCTCCGACCTCACCCAGGACGCCCAGGGCTGGTATGCGCTGAGACGCCTGCACGGGCCGCACCCGGAGCACCCCTGCGCGCCCTACCTGGACGACATCGACCCGTACCGGGACTTCCTGCGCCCCTCCCCTCCGGAGCGGCTGAGCGAACCGGAGGCGCAACAGTGGCAGGAGTACTTCCGGAGTGCCTGGCGGCTCGTCGCGGAGCAGACGACCGTGGATCCCGCCGGTGTCGCCGACTGCCTGATCTCCGTCGTCCCGGTCCGCTACCCCGCTCGGGCGGAACCTTTCAGCGCATCGTCGCCCGAGGCCTATGGCTGTGTTCTGCTGAACTCCCCGGCCGACTCCGCCACTCTCGCGGCTTCGCTGGTCCATGAAGCCCAGCACATCAAACTCAGCGCGCTGCTGGACTTGGTCCCTTTGCTCCGCGGAGGCATGGAGGAGGTCCACTACGCGCCGTGGCGGGCGGATCCACGCCCGCTGCGCGGGCTGCTGCACGGGGTGTACGCCTTTTTGGGCGTCGCGGCTTTCTGGCAGGCCCGCCGGCACGCCGTACCGTCCGAACCCATCGGCCGTGCCGCGGACTTCGAGTTCGCCCTGCGGCGTGCACAGATCTCCCGCGGGTTGCGGACGCTGCGCGCCCACGCGGAGCTGACCCCGATGGGGGACCGATTTCTGCGGGGGCTGGAGAACAGCCTGGCCGACTGGCTCGCCGAACCCGTGCCGGAGGGTCCGCTGCGCACCGCCGACGGCGTCAACCTCGATCACCGGCTGCTCTACCGTATGCACCACCTGCGCCCGGACCGCGACCGGATCGGCCAGTGGGCCCACGCCTGGCGACTGGGCCAACCACCCCCGGGCGCCCTGCCCACGACGGTGCTGCGCGCGGCCCGCACGGCGGTGGCCACCCGCCCGGCCCTGATCCGGCTGCGGCTTCGGGACCCGGCCGGCTTCGCCCGGCTGCGCGAGGAGCCGAAAGCGCATCCCCTCGGCGGCGCCGGGACCCCGATCCAGGCGGACGTGGACTGGGCCGCCGGGCACACCGAGGACGCGCTGCGCGGCTACCGCGACCAGCTGGCGGCGCACCCCGACGACCTCCCCGCATGGGCGGGGCTCGCCCTGACGCTGCCCGTGGGCCCGGCCAGGGAGGCGCTGCTCGGCTGTCCGGAAGTCGTCCTCAGCGTCCACCGGGCGCTGCGCGCCGAGGACGGCGGTGGCCCCGACCCGGTGGCTCTCGCCCACTGGATCGGGAGCCGTCCCTGAGCGCCGGGGCGCTCCGTCAGTGGGTGTACGCCTCCAGGTCGCAGTCCGCGCGGATGCCCCGAGCGGCCGCGATGGTGGCGGGGTGCCGGGCGGTCAGCACCTGGCGGAAGCGCCGCAGAGCGTCGCTGTGCAGCTCCTCGGCCGGCCGGGTCTCGCCCAGGGCGCGCAGGTCCGACGACAGATTGACGGCGCACGCGAGCGTCGTGGGATGGTCCTCGCCCAGCTTCTCCCGGCACGCGGCCAGGCTTTTGGTGTCCAGCCGGCTCGCCTCTTCGTAGTCCGCCAGCGTGTACAGATCGCTGGCCAGGTTGATGGCACAGGAAAGGGTCGAGGGGTGGTCCTCGCCGAGCGTGTCGACGAACACCGGCAGCGTCTCCTTGTTGAGCGCCAGCGCCGTCTCGGTCTCCCCCAGCAGCCGGAGTGTGACGGCCAGATTGGTCGCCGCACCCGAGGTGTAGGGGTGCCGGGCGCCGAGGATGGTCCGCAGGTCGTCCAGGGACTTCTGGCCGAGCTCCCGGGCAGCGGCCAGATCCGCGTTCTGACGCAGGTCCATGGAGAGGTTCATCTCCGCCGTCGTGATGTCGAGGTTGGGCTCGAGATAGCGCAGCCGGTACCGGTCAAGGACCTGCCGGGTGAGGTCGATCGCCCCCTCGTGGTCGCCCGCCTTGCGACGGGCGACGGCCAGGGCGCGGATGGCCGTCACGAACACGGGCGCGTTCTGCGGCACGTTGCGGCGGGCGCGCGTGACGGTGTCCTCCTGCATGGCGCACGCGCTGATGTAGTGGCCGTTGCCGCGGATGTCGCTGGACAGATGAGTGGACAGCGCGATCGTGGTCAGTGAGTCCTCGCCGAGGACGATGGCGGAGGTGTCGCGGGCGGCCTGGTGGATCTCCTGGGCGCGGGCGAACTCCCCGACCGCGCGCAGCGCCAGTCCGTAGTCGATGGCGGCGCCCAGGGTGTACGGGTCCTCGTCGCCGAAGACGCGGACGGCTCTGGTCCACCGGTCCCGCTCCAGCTCGACGGAGCCCGCGTAGTCCCCCCGGAGCCGGGCGCTGTTGGCGACCGCTCCCATGGTCGCGATGGTGTCCTCGTGGTTCTCACCCGCCTGGGGGTGGTGGCGCAGCAGCTCCAGGGTGCGGGCGTTGAGCTGCCGGGCCTCCTCGTAGTTGCCGAGCACGTTCAGGGCGTGGCCGAGGGTCCGGGAGGCCGACAGCGTCTCCAGGCTGTCCTCGCCCAGCGACTCCCGCCACTTCTCCACCACCTGGCCGCCGAACTCGCGGGCGCCCTGGTGGTCTCCCCAGACGAAGAGGAAGCTGATCAGATTCCGCACCATCTGCCGGACCCATTTGTCGTCGCACTCCAGCGCGCGTGACGCACGGACGTGCGAGAGCAGATCGGCGTAGCGCGGCCAGTTGGCGGGGGTGACGTCATTGGGGTCGCCGTAGGCGAGCAGCACATGGGCGCTGTGCCGCATGTCCGCCTGCTGCTGCGGGGACATCTGGCCGATCAGCACCGCCTGCACCAGCCGGTGCATTTCGATCGTGTTGTTCCGGTGATTGATTTTGATCAGCGCATAGCGGTTGATCTCCCGGATCGCATGACCGAGCTTGATCGGGTCCTGCAGTACCTCGGAGAGCTCGGGGGAGAGGGAGACGCCCCGCACCCCGGAGAACAGCCGGCGGGAAATCGGCTCCGGGGCGAAGAAGGAGCACACCTGGAGCAGTTGCAGAGCCCCCGGATGGTGCTCCGCGAGCCGGCGCAGTGACATGTTCCAGGCCGCCGCGACCGGCTCGGGGTAGTCGACCGGCACGCCCTGCGCGAGCAATTCGGCGCGCCGGGTGCTGACATCGGCCCGCTCGTCCTCGAAGACATGCAGATACTCGTCGACCGGCATACCGGTCTCGGTGAGCCACGCCGCCGCCTGCTCGAGGGCCAGCGGCAGATCGCCCAGGGCCTCGGCCACCCGGTCCGCCTGGTCGTGCGGCAGCTCCGGCCCCCGGCGCCGCAGCAGCTCGATGCTCTCCTCCCGCTCGAAGACGTCCACTTCGACGGTGCGGGCGGCGCGCGACCACTGGGCGTTCCGCGAGGTGACCAGGATGCGGCCCGGTCCGCCCGCGGGGAAGAACGGCCGTACCGTCTCCAGTTCCTCGGCGTTGTCGAAGATCAGAAGCCAGTTACGGCAGGGGCGGCCGGTGCGCAGCGCGTCCAGCACACTCGGCACGGCGACATTCGACTCCATGCCCGCCTGCAGGCCCAACCGGTCGGCCAGCTGCACCAGCGCCTGGCGGATCTGCTCCGGGCGCTCCGCCGGGATCCACCACACCGCGTCGTAGTCGGAGGCGTGCTGATGCACGTACTCCAGGGCGATCTGTGACTTGCCCACCCCGCCGAGCCCGTGCAGGGCCTCGGGGAGTACGGCGGCCGTGCCCTCGCTGCTCAGTCGCTCGTGCAGAGTGTCGAGCAACGCTTGCCGTCCGGTGAAGTTGTTGTTCCGGGGCGGCACGTTGCCCCAGATGGCCGGGGGATCCCCGGCCCGGCGCTCCTCCACGGCGGGCAGGGACCGGGCAGCGGTCACGGACACGAAGGTTCCTCTCGGATGCTCTCCCGCCGAGCCCGGCGTGCCGTGCGCCGGCGGGGATGGTGAATCGTCGGCTGGGGACAGCGGGTCGGTACGGGGAGTCATGGAGTCAGTCACGGCAACCGCCTCAGAGACCTCATATTTTCCCCTGTGTGATGCGTCTTCAACTGGATCGGCTGGGCTTTCCCCCGAGCGGGCGAGCGCCTGATGCGCGAGGACAAGGGCGCGAAAGGAGCGCGCGCCTTCGAGATACGGGCCCGACAGCGCCTGGTAGACCTGCTCCTGAAGCCGGATGTACGGCATCAGCCGCTCGGTCCTCGGCAGATCCCGCACCGACCCCGTGGGGTGGTTGAGCAGATCCCGCAGCATCAGCAGGGGTTTCCAGCGGCGGCCCAGCCGGTCGAGGACGCTGCCCAGGATGTACAGCGACTCGTCCCGCATCCCGGCGGACAGCAGCAGTTCCCGCACCCCGCTGTGGAACTCGTAGCCGATGCCCGTCTCGTCCATGGGGTCGGCGGTCCCGACCTTGCGCAGCAGCCCGCCCAGCAGGATTTCGGCCAGATCGCCGGGGCTGCCCGCCGGCTGGTGGATGCCCTGCACGAACTCCATCACGGGAATGTTCAACGGGGCCGCCGCGAGCCGGGAGGCGAGCCGGAAGGCGCTCGGCGAGGCGGTGGCGCGGAACCGGAAGACGCGGTCCCAGGCGCTGGGTTCCGGTTCGGGGTCCCAGCGCTCGGCCGGCATGCCGGGCAGCAGCGCCAGCGTGTCCTGGCCCCGCACCGGCGGCCGGGCCACCAGCTGCGCCCAGTTGGCCATCCACCGCGCGTCGAGCTTCAGCACCGGAACCGGCGGTTCGCCGCCGGGCCACGCGCCGCCGTCGGCCCGCCGCCAGGTGCCATTGGGGGCACCCGGCTCGGGGACCCGTACCCGCACCCGCTCCGGCACCAGACCGGTGTGGTGCCAGCGTCCCTGGCGTAACACATGGAGCACGGCGACCGACGCGTGCCGGGCCCAGCGGGCCAGGGCGCGCTGGGCGCTCTCGTCGCCCCACGCCGCGCCGATGCCGTCGGTCAGCACCAGGACGACCCGTTTGCCGCGCGGCGCCATGCCGGCCACCGGCGACCGGTCGTCGCCTAACGGATGGTCGGTGTTCAGCCGGTGCGTCCGCACATCCCGGAAGGCGCCCGTGCGTTGCAACACGGTGACCAGCTGCGCCGCCGTCCGCCGCCACACCACCATCGAACTGCCGCAGTCCACCACCAGGACGGCGTCCATCCAGCGCTCCCGTACGGGCACGCACGCGGGCATCCACAGCCCCTCGCGCGCCGCCCGCTCGGCCGTGGCCTCCTCGTCGACCTCCAGCTCCACCGGCGAGGGCGAGGTGCGCTTGAGAGGCCGCAGCGCCCGGGACAGGGCGCGCTCGCGGAGCAGCGGGCCCGCGACGGGCTGCCGCGGCGCGAGCGCGACGACCTCGGCGGCGCCGGCCGGCTCCGCCTCGCCGGGCTGGCCCACCACGCCGACCAGCTGCGCGGGCCGAAGCGCCGTGACGGTGCGCTCGGGGGCGGGCGCCCGCTCCTGGTGGTCGTCGCTCTCCGGCGGCGGTTCGTCGGACGGGACGTTGCCGGGCGGCGGTGCGTCCGCCTCCGGTGTCGCGGGGAGGGGGCCGGGATCCGGCCGACGGGGTCCGCGGTCCGTCTCGGCCTTGCAGACGGCCAGCCATAAGGCATCGGCGATCTGCTGCCAGTCGAGGTCCCGAGGGCCGCGCCCGGGGGACCTGCCGCCTGGGTCCTGTGTCATGTCGAGCCTGCTGCGTCCAGCCG
Organism: Streptomyces sp. NPDC005393; assembly: GCF_040606675.1. Classification (NCBI taxonomy): domain Bacteria; kingdom Bacillati; phylum Actinomycetota; class Actinomycetes; order Kitasatosporales; family Streptomycetaceae; genus Streptomyces; species Streptomyces sp. NPDC005393. The sequence goes on from NZ_JBEXFG010000003.1 coordinate 133,069, forward strand.
GTGCCAGACGGCCTGCAGTAGCTCCTCCCACTCGGGCCCCGGAACATGGGAGAGGGACGTCACCAGATACACCGCGTTGAGCAACTGGTCGGCGGCGAGCCCTCCTTCGAGCTCGCTGCGCTCGAGGAACATCTGGATGAGCTCCTGGGCGCGCGGATCGTCGGCCCGCCCCAGATGGGCGGCCACGATCGCGGCGAGCCGGTCCGCGTCCGGGTCGGGCAGCCGGAGCTGGAGACAGCGGCGCAGGAAGGCGGGCGGGAACTCCCGTTCGCCGTTGCTGGTGATGACGACGACCGGGAAGGCACGACAGCGCACCCGGCCCGAGGCGATGACGGTACTGCGGTCGGGGTCGTCGGTGAGGACCGATACGGCCGGGCGGCGCCTGCGGATGCGCACCAGCTCGGGGATGGAGTACTCGCCGGCCTCGAAGATGTCGAGGAGGTCATTGGGCAGATCGATATCGCTTTTGTCGAATTCGTCGATGAGCAGGACGCGGGGCAGACGGTGCGGCAGCATCGCCGTTCCCAGCGCTCCGAGTTGGAGGAAGTCGCCGATGTCCTCCGGTCCGGGATCGCGTGAGTCCCCCTCCGACGCCTGGTCGGCCGCGGCTGCGTGCACCCGGCCGACGGCATCGTAGCTGTAAAGCCCGGACTGCAGGGTCGAACGCGTGGTGATCGGCCAGCGCAGCACCCGGCCGAGCCCCAACTCGCGGCTGATCCGGTACGCCAGCGTCGACTTGCCGGTCCCGGGGCGCCCTGTCACCAGAAGGGGGCGCCTCAGGATGAGCGCGGCGTTGACGACATCGGCCTCCTCGGCCTCGGACCGCATGCCCAGCGGGGTGGCGCCCAGCCGCCGGGCGGCGTCCTGCTCGTCCTCCGGCGGCGCCGGGGGCTCGGCCGGCGTGTCGCCCCCGTCCGGTAACGCGCCGGCGGCGCCGTCCACGGGGGAGGCCGAGACCCCGCCGAAGGTGCGCCAGGGCGGCGGTGGCGGAAGGATTTCCTCCAGGCTCACATCGTGGAGCGGGCGGCCGGTGCCCTGGTAGATCCACCAGGGGCGCGGTATCCCGGACGGCAGGGGACTGGACGCGGACCCCGAGTCGTTGTGGACCCGTCCGTTGTGCCGTCGTGCAGGCTCTGCGTCGCTCACCGACCACCCACCCCCTCGTCCGGCCCCGCCAAGCGCCCTTGCGGCTCCACGGGACGAGTCGGGTCGTCCCAGACGAGCACCACATGCTGCCCCGGGTGATGCTCCCGCTCCGCGGAGTCGATCGTATGGGCGTCCAGACGCAACTCTGTCACGGCTTCACGGAGCCGTGCCAGGTCCCCGCTGGCCTCGGCCGGTTTTTGTCTCAGGTGCTGGACGAACGCCGGGTCCCGGGCCGGCCGGCCGTCCCAGGCGACCAGCGGAACCCCCGCTCTCCAGGCGGCCAGGGCCTCGGAGGTGCCCTCGGGGGTGGTGCCCGGGGGCGAGTTCAGGATCAGCGCGACCACATACGGATCCGCCTTGAGCCGGGCCAGCAGGGCGGCGGGGTCGCCGGAGCGCGGACTGTCCGCATCCAGGCCGTCGACGACCAGCTGTTTGGAGCGTCCGGGCTGGCCGTCGAAGATCTGCCAGCGCTGCTTCCACGAGCGGTGCCACCGTCTGGTCTGGCTTCTCTCCAGGCTCCGTACGACCACCGGATGGTCCATGCACAGCGGGGTGGGCAGCTCGCTGTCGAGCTCCAGACGCCACAGATGCACCGGCAGGTTCAGGTCGTCCTGGCCCAGCATGAACTCCACATAGATGCACCGGGCGTCGTCCCACTCCTCCGCCGCCGCGTACACCAGTTCCTGGACGGCCCGTTCCGCGGTGGCCGAGGTGACCTGGGTGACCGGGCCGCGGACCGGATGCCAGCCGGTCGGGTCGTACTGACGCCAGGACGAGAGCTCATAGCGCCCCGGCTCCTCCTGCGGCAGCAGCCGTATGACCAGGTAGGCGTCGAGGGGCCCGGCCGGGGCGGCGTGGCCCACCTGCTGCCGCAGCGACCGTAACTGCGAGGTCAGGCCCAGCTCCCGGGCCCGGTCATCGGCCCACACGCGCAGCGCGTCCGCCTTCCGCAGCGGCTGTGCCGAGGCCGCGAGGTACTCCACGAGGGCGAGCGCCGGCGGCAACCCGCCGGGCGGCGCGTTCATCCGGCTCAGCTCCTCGAAGGCGTGCCAGGGGCCGTTGACCGGGGGGACGTCCCGCAGCGGGCCCGCCGCCGCGCGGCACAGCTGTGCCAACTGCCCGATCTCCAGCTCCTCCAGCAGCGCCCGCAGCTCGGCGGTGGCGGTCACGGGCAGCGCCGGACGGGCCGTCATCTGCTCCATGACCGAATCGAGCCGCTTGATGGCCTCCGCGTCCGCCTGCATCACCGCCAGCGACGCGCGTAGCGCGTGCATGACCCGCACATTGTCCAGACACTCCCGGGCCAGCTCCACCAGGAAGTGGTCGGTCACCCGGTGGACGCGCACCGGGACGGCCGTCATCTCCAGCTCCCTGGCGACCAGATCCAGACACAGCGTACGGGGTTCCGGATCCGTCAGACAGCGGAACTCCTTCAACGCCGTCACCAGGGTGCTGAGCGATGTCAGGCCGCCTTCCCCCATGGGCGCCATGCCGTGCCCTCCCCCGAGGCCGCATCACCGGTCCCCGCCGCCGATGATCCCGCCGGAGACCCTGCCACATACGGGCGCCACCCCGCGTGGACTCCGGACAACTGGTATGCCCCGCACGCCTCCCACGACACCCCGATGGCCGACACCTGCCGCACCGGGCGGGTGAGGGCCGTCACTCCAGCCCCAGATCCCTGACGCGCCGGGCGAGTTCGGCCGCCGCCGGATCGCCCGGTGCGATGACCGCGACCACGTCCGCCAGCTCGGCCAGCGCACGGTGCGCCTCGCAGGTACGCAAGAGGGCCAGCGCCTCCGCGCGGCTCGCCGACTGGCGGTTCACCGCGGTGCCCACGGTGGGCAGCTCATCGAGGAGTTGCTGCCAGCGGGTGGGGGAGGTCAGCCCCGGGACGGCCAGCAGCGCGTCCGCCAGACCGCCGAGCTCATGGATCGTCAGCTTGCGACGGGCCGGTACGGAGGCGGCGGGCGGCCTGCGGGCCGACAACTGCCGACCCGCGGCGGGATGGGGCGCCGACGCAGGGGCCGCCACCGGAATCCGCCCGACCAACTCGAACGCGAAGGCGGCCGCGTGCCGCGACGCGACGGGCTGCCAGCGCTCGTCGTGCGCCTCGCCCTTGTCCCCGAGCAGATCCGAGATACCGCGGATCACCAGCGCGTCGAGATGCTGATTGACATACGCGCCCGCGAGAAAGCCGAACCCCTCCATGTCCACCGCGAGGGCATCGCCCGCGCTCGCCGCGAGCCTGAGCCCGACATCCGACCGGTGGTGCGCCACCACCCGTCCGCCCGCCGCGATGGGTTTCACATGGGCGCGGGGGCGCGGCGCCTCGTCCGCGGGGCGGATGCGCCGCTGCCACTGGTCGCCCGCCGCCACGAACCGGGCCAGCTGCACCAGGCCGTACGCCGACTGATAAGTCTTCTGCCGGGGCAGGAACCCCGTCTCGGTGTCCTTGCCGGTCTCGTAGTCGTACACCGCGTCCGCGGCCACGACATCCCCCAGCACGACATCCTTACGGCCGCCCGCGACCCCCACGAAAAGCACGGCCCGGGGCTCGAAGAGCGCCGCGGCCCGCTCGACCGAGGCCGCGGCGCCCGGATTCCCCGGGCCCGTCATATGGATCGCGACCAGCCGCTGGAGGGGCCCGTCGCGAAACGTGCCCACCTCGAACAGCGCCCCCCGCTCCGCCTGGACCGGGCGCGGATCCTCCAGATGGGCTCGCACCGCCCGGTACTCGACCTCCAGCGCGGTGAGGACGACCACATCCGCCCGCTCCGTACCCCCGTTGTCACCGGACCCCACGGTTCCCCCCTTGGACTGTGTCGTCGTGAGCACCTTATGGCCGGTGCAAATCGGCGTACAGCACGATCTGCACCGCCAGTACGGCGATCAGCGCCACTTCGGCCACGGACACCGCCAGCAGCACCGCCCGTACCGGCTCCGAGACCCAGTACACGACGAGTGCGGCGATCGGCGCCACGGAGAACAGCAGCAGATCGGCCGCGAGCTGCAGCCGCTTCCGGGAGATCCGGCGGTGGTCGTCGCGATGGGCCCTCTCCCATCCGAAGACCGCCGGCCGGCCGGGCGTGAGCAGCGCCAGCCGCGGGCCCAGATCCTCGCGGACATAGCGCCCGATGGCCGATATCTTCTCGTCATTGACCAGATACGCCCAGCCCAGCAGGACCGATGCCGGGGGCAGCAGCAGAAGCAGCTCCGGCTGCCCGTGGTTCTGGAAGGAGAAGGTGATGATGGCGGCCATGGAGGCGAGCGTGGCGTAGAGCAGATTGTCGCGGAACCCGATCCGCGCCCGCTGCTCCTCCTTCACCTGCTCGTACTCCACGAGGAGCAGCCTGCCCGCGACCGCCTCGCCCTCGGTGTTCTCGTCTCCCGCCACCGTTCCCCCCTCTGTGACTGGCCTCTGTGACTGGTCCGGCCCCTGTGCGGGGTCCGGCTGGAACTGGTCCACTCCGTACGCCCGCAGCTTCCGGTACAAGGTGGCCCGGCCGATCCCCAAGGACTGCGCCGCCGAGCCTTGTTGTCCCCGTGCCGGCGCAGCGCCTCCAGGATCGCGGTGCGCTCGGCCGCTCCAGGCCACTGAGCCGGCGGGCGGCGGGCGGCACCCGCAGCCCGGTCAGTGTGGGCGCGACCCGGTCGAGCGCCGGCCGCGCCGCGGTGAGCAGCGGTGAGTCCGCGGGCACCGCCGCCGACGGCGCCGCCGGCAGATCATGGGGCACCCCGAGGAACCGCGCCCGCCGCCAGGCGGCGGCCACGCCGTCGGGGACCCCGACGCCCGGTGGCCGCCCGCTGAAGAACCGCTCGAGCGCCCGTCGTATCGGCGCGAGAGCCCTGGCAGCCGGGGTGTCGTCGATGCTCGTCACAGCTTCTCCACCGTATATGCCACCGCTGTCTCATATGGAGACACCTTCCCGGCCCGGTCCTGGCACAAGATCCTTGTCGGCCGCCCGGTACGGCGTCACCGCGCCCTTCCGCCATGCGCGGTTCGACCAGGTGCTCGACCGGGCCGCCTTATGAGCCGTATAAGCCGCCCGAGCGAGGTCGCTGGCCTACACACTGACCCCCCGGTGATCGGCGTTCACCACAGCCCTCCATCATGGAGAGACCCGAAGTTACCGAGAGAAACCTTAGAGAGATGACTGCAATGCCCCTCGCACTGCTCCGGCGCATGCGGACCAAACGCCCCGACCGCGGATCAGGAGTCCGCATCCCTATACCTGTGGGCGCCGGTGCCTTCAGCTGCGAGGTCCTGGACCCCGTAGGCCAGCCGCTGGGCGGCGTCGACGTCACCGTCACCGAGACGCGCGGCGCCGGCCGTACAGCGGCCAAGGCCACCACCGACCCCCATGGGCTGTTCGTCGCAACCCTGGAGCCCGGCCAGTACTCCGTGCTGCTCACCGGGAGTGGCCTGACACCCAACCGCCTTACCGTCGACATCGCCGCGGCCGAAAGCGCCCCGGTCCAGCGCGTCCAGATGCAGCCGACGGAGCAGCTGGAGCTCCCGCCGCCCGGCACCTGGCTGTTCGATCCGCCGCACACCGCGATCCGGTTCATCGCGCGCCACGTCGGCATGGCCAATGTGCACGGCCGCTTCACCCGCTTCAGGGGAGGCATCCACATCGCCGAGCGCATGGAGGACTCCCGGGTCGAGGTCCTCATCGACGCCTCCTCCATCACCACCGGCAACAACACCCGGGACAACCATCTGCGCTCGGCCGACTTCCTCGACGTCGAGCACTATCCGGACATCCACTTCGCCAGCAGCCGGTTCACCTGGCGCAGTGGCCAGAAGTGGACGGTCCAGGGCCCCCTCACCATGCACGGCGTCAGCCGCTCGGTGTCGCTGGACACCACCTACCTCGGCGCGGTGAACGGCGGCTACGAACAGGAGCTGCGCTGCGCGGCCCTCGCCACCGCCGAGCTGCACCGCGAGGACTACACGCTGAACTGGAGGAACATGCTGGCCCGGGGCATCGCCGTCGTCGGCCCCACGATCAAGCTCGAACTCGACCTTCAGGCGATGTACCGCAACCAGGACACGCCGACCCCGCCCGACTAGCGCATAGATTGTCCGTACCGGCGCTACGACGAAAGTGGTGTACTCCATGAGCCTGTACGACATCCCCCTGCGCACCCTCTCCGGCGAGCCGACCACCCTCGGCGCGCACCGGGACACCGCCGTGCTGGTGGTCAATGTGGCCTCCAAGTGCGGTCTCACCCCGCAGTACGAGGGGCTCGAACGGCTGCAGCAGCGCTACGCCGGGCGCGGGTTCACCGTGCTGGGCGTTCCGTGCAACCAGTTCGCGGGGCAGGAGCCGGGGACGGGCGAGGAGATCCAGACGTTCTGCTCGACGACCTACGGTGTGTCCTTCCCGCTGCTGGAGAAGACCGACGTCAACGGCGAGCAGCGGCATCCGCTCTACGCCGAGCTGACGCGGACGCCGGACACGGAGGGCGAGGCCGGGGATGTGCGGTGGAACTTCGAGAAGTTCCTGATCTCGCCGAGCGGTGAGGTCGTCGGCCGGTTCCGGCCGCGCACCGAGCCGGAGGCCGCGGAGCTCGTCGCGGCGATCGAGACGCGGCTGCCCCGGTAGGACCGGGGACATCGAGGGGCCCGCGGTCATGGACCGCGGGCCCCTTGTCGGCTGTTCGGCTCCGCTCGGCGGCGAAGGCGGTCGGCCAGGCCAGTGGCGCGTTCCAGTTGTCCGCCACTTCATTGGTGGAGTACGAGCCGATGTCGTCGATGTAGCACCTCGTGGGCGCACCGGCTACGGCGACCGCGCCTCGCACCACCAGCACCACCGCTGCTGGGCACACCAGTACGACGCCTCGCTCCCCAACCCGCCGGCGGCGCGTACGTCCTCGGCAGCACGGACCTTGGGCAGCACGATGCCGTAAAGCCCCGGGCGGGCACGTGACCTGATGCCCGCCAACGTTCCTGGGATCGCGGCCGATCCGGCTGTGTATGTGGGGGGCGGATTCGGATCGTCGCGGATACGGTGCGGGCGCCGTGAGCGAGGTCCCGGCCCCGGGGCGAAGCCCCGCCGCGCGGCGGAGCCGCATATCGATGTGGACCTGGTCAGGTCCTCGTCAGCGCCCGGCCAGGGGCGGGCGGCGCGGTTCGATGACCGTGACGCCGCCCTTGGCCGCCGCGGCCATCGCGGACAGCGCCTCTGGGACCTCGTCCAGTCCGATCACATCGGTGACCAGCAGATCCGGCCGCAGCGACCCGGCCTCGACCATCTCCATCATCGGGCCGTACGCGTGCGCGGCCATCCCATGGCTGCCCAGCAGCTGGAGTTCGAGCGCGATGACCCGGTCCATCGGGAGCATCGGGTTTCCGGCGGCGGGCGGCAGCAGCCCGACCTGGACATGGCGGCCGTGCCGCCGCAGGCTCTTGACGGACGCCGCGCAGGTGCGCGGCGACCCCAGCGCGTCGAGCGAGACATGCGCGCCGCCGCCCGTCGCGTCCGCGACCGCCTCCGCCACCGACCCCAGCGTGGACGCCGCGTCCACGCATACCGCCGCCCCGAACCGCGAGGCCAGGGCGAGGGCCCGCGGGGAGACGTCCACCGCCACCACCCGTGCTCCGGCCGCGGCGGCGATCATGATCGCGGACAGTCCCACCCCACCGCATCCGTGCACCGCGACCCACTCGCCCGGCTCGACCCGGCCCTGGGCCACCACGGCCCGGAAGGCGGTCGCGAAGCGGCAGCCGAGACCGGCGGCCGTGGTGAAGGACAGCTCGTTGCGTATGCCGACCAGATTCACATCGGCGTTCTCGATCGCGACGAACTCGGCGAACGAACCCCAGTGGGTGAACCCCGGCTGCGTCTGCCGCTCGCACACCTGCTGGGCGCCGTCCGCGCAGGCGGGACAGCGCCCGCAGGCGCAGACGAAGGGGACCGTGACCCGCTGCCCCGCACGCCAGTTGAGGACGTCGGGGCCGACCTCCTCGACCACCCCCGCCAGCTCATGGCCGGGGACATGCGGCAGCCGGATCTCCGGGTCGTGTCCCATCCAGCCGTGCCAGTCGCTGCGGCACAGCCCGGTCGCCTCGACCCGGATCACCGCGCCGCGCCGGGAGGGAGTGGGGTCCTCGACGGCCCGGACCTCGGGCCTGCGCCCGAAGGCATCGAACACCACAGCACGCATGGACCCGCTCCCTCGCTCGAACACCCGGTGGGGGCGCTCGAACCTACACCACAACCCGTCGGTATCAGTGTGCGTGGGCCCCGCCCACCGACGGCGGCTCCGCTCCCGGGCTCGTGCCCCACGACGACGGCTCCGTGGACAGCCGGTGGGCGATCACCCTGCCATGGGCGATCCGGCCCCGGCCCAGCCAGGTCCGCGCCACGTCCCGGCCGTTCAGCGAGACGCCCCGTCGGGTGCCGTAGTGGCCGATCCGGACGACCGCCGACGCGAACCGCGGGCTGGAGAGGGCGAGGAAGTCGCCACCGCTCATCGTCGGACAGAGGCCGAGCGAGGAGAAGACGTACCAGGCCGACATCGTGCCCAGGTCGTCATGGCCGGTCATACCGTCCGGCCCGGGGGTGCACAGGGTCATCGCCTCGAACCGAAGGTCGCCCGCGATGTCGCCTTGTCCATCGTGGCCATCGGGCGGCCATCGGACGGGACAGCGGCCGGCTGCCGCGGTGGGCGCCGCCGACATCACGCCCGCGAGCGTTCCCGCCGCGCGCGTACGGAATCTCCCGATCAGCGGGTGCGGAACGGTGTCGATGGATCGCGCGGAGGCGGCCGTTCACCCCTGCGGTCAGCGCTTGTCGCGCTGCCCTTCGGAGAGCTGACGCGCCGTCTTGTCGGCCCCCGCCCCGCGCTGTGCCCGCTCGGCCAGGCTCGGGAAGAGGCCGCCGAGGGCGCTGCCGAAACGCAGCTCCAGCGGGGCCACGTTCACCTCGGCCCGGTTCCGCTCGATCGCGCGGGTGGTCGCGGCCGCCACCTGCCGGGTGGAGACCGTACGGACCCCGGCGGGCGTGGCCGCGCCGGAGTCGGCGAACATCCCGGCGTCGCCCACGAATCCGGGCTGCACCAGCGACACGCCCACACCGGTGCCGTGCAGATCCTGCCGCAGGCCGAGGGTGAAGCCGCGCAGCCCGAACTTGGCGGCGTTGTAGAGCGCGGCGCCGGGGGAGGCGGTACGGCCCGACAGCGAGCCGATCATGACGAGGTGGCCGGAGCCCGACTCCACCATCCGCGGAGCCATCAGCCGGGACAGCAGCAGCGGGGCGCGCAGATTGACGTCGAGCGCGCGGTCGAGCTCCTCGGGGTGGTAGTCGAGGACCTCTCCGCTGGAGGGCAGCGCGGCGTTGGCGATGAGGATACGGGCGTCCGCGGCCTCGTCGACCAGACGTTCCAGATCGGCCCGGTCGGCCAGATCGGCCACCAGCGGCCGGGCCCCCAACTGCTCGGCCAGCGGCCGCAGCACCTCCTCACGGCGCCCGGTGAGCAGCAACTTGGCACCCTTGGCCGCGAGCGCGCGGGCCAGTGTCTGCCCGATGCCGCCGGTGGCTCCGGTGAGCAGGACGGTCGTGCCGCTGATCCGCATGCGATCTCCTCCGGGGTTACGGTCCAGTACGTTCCGGGAACCGTACTGCGCTTGCGCTGCGCGCTCGTCACGGGGCCCGGGGCAGTGGCCCCGCACGAACCGGCTCCCGCGCCCGCGCCCGCGCCGGGCGATGGCCGCGCCCGCGCGCCGGTCGCGCGCCCGGGTCGTTCGCCTCCCCGCGCTGGTCGGGTCCCCGGCCCGGCTGCGCTCCCGCGAGCGGCGTGGGCGCGGGAAGCGTGCGCGGGGATGGGGAGTGCTGTCCGCGCCGAGGAGGGCCACCGCACGCCGGTCGCGCACCCGCGGCCATCGTGCTCCCGTGCCACTCGCGCGCCTGCGGGCGGTGCGGGCGCACGGGAAGCGGGTGAGGGGACGGGGGCGTTGTCCGCCCCGAGGAGGGTTGCCGCGCGGTGGACGTCGTAGCGGTCGGGTCGGCCCGTCCCCTCGGGACTCCCGCCGGGCGCGTCCCCGCGGGGTGTGCCGCGCGGGCCGTGGGCAGGGCCGGGGGCCGTGTCGGGGGAGCGGCGCAGCCTAGTGGTCGCGGGGCGTCGTGCTGCCCAGGCCGTAGACCCGGCGGGCGTTGTCGGCGCCGAGGAGGGCCGCCACGCGGCGGGCGTCGCGGCGGGACCAGGCGCCCTCCGCGACCCAGTGGGTCAGCAGAGCGGTCAGGGCTTCCCGGAAGAGCCGCGCCCCCACCACATACAGCTCGGGCAGCCCGTAGGCGTCGGTCGAGAAGAGCACCTTGCCGAAGGGGGCGAGCTCCAGCATCTCGGCGAGCACGGCCCCGGCCCGTGCCCCGGTGTGGGAGAGGGCCAGGCCCACATCGGCGTAGACATGCGGGAAGACGGCGGCCAGATAGGCGGCGCCGCGGTGGTAGGGATAGCCGTGCAGCAGGATCAGCGAGCAGCCGGTGGGGCGTACGGCGCGGACGAAGTCGGTGAGCAGGAGTGGATCGCAGCGGTCCAGCCGCAGATCGGGGTCGCCGAATCCGGTGTGCAGTTGCAGCGGCAGCCCGGTGTGCGCGGCGGACCACAGCAGATGGCGCAGGAGTACGGGGTCGGTGACCCGGGCGGCGGCCGTGCCGCCCTCGCCGCGGCGGGCGAGCCAGCGCTCGGCGGCGGCGTGGGCGGCGGCGGGGGCCGGCGGGTCGGGCTCGAAGTCGAGCCCGTACCGGTACGCGGCCACCGACTTGAAGCCCGCGGCCGTACGCGCGGCCTCCCGCACCCCGTCGGCGACCCCGGCCAGGAAGTCGTCGGCGGTCAGCGAGGTGTCGGCGATCCGCTCCGCCAGATGCTCAAGCCGGACGATCTCATGGGCCGTGCCGCCGGCGGCCACGGCCAGTTCCTGGGGGGTGGTCAGGTTTCCGGGAAGCCCGGTGTCCACCAGGAATTCGGTGATACCGGCGGCGCCCAGCAGCCGCCGGGTCACCTCCCGCACGCCCAGCTCGCGCCGCCGGGCGAGATAGTGGGCGGGCGGGCAGTGCGGTTCGAGGCCGAGCAGCGGCGGGCACCAGCGGCGCACCGCGAACCCCAACTGGCTGTCGAAGAAGGTGGTGCCGAGCGCGGCGGGCGCGTCGGATTCGGTCAGAAACGCCTCGAACGCGGCGGAGCTCAGCTCCGAGCGGACCACTCCATGGCAGTGGTGGTCCACCAGGGGCGGCAGCGGCGGCTCGGCGTCCATGGTTCAGTACCGCCCACGGGTCGCGGCCGCGATCTCCTGGGGGGTCGCCTTCTCGAACAGCGCGGCCTCCGCCCGACGCACCGCAGCGATGGACTCGAAGAGTGGACCGCCGAGCGCCTCACGGAGCACCGCCGAGTCCTCGAAGCGCTCCAGCGCGGTGAGCAACGAGGTGGGCAGCCGCCGCTCCCGCCCCTTGACCGCGGGGTCGCCGGAGACCGGCGGGGGCAAGGTGAGCCCGGAGTCGAGCCCGGCGAGCCCGGCGGTGATGACCGCGCCCACCACCAGATAGGGGTTGGCCGCCGGATCGAAGCACTTGATCTCGGCGTTGGCGGCCCCGGGATCGTCCGGCGCGCCCGGGATGAAGCGCAGCGCGGCCTCGCGGTTCTCCACGCCCCAGCACTGGTACGCCCCGGCCCAGCGGGAGGGTTCGAGCCGTAGGTAGCTCGCGGGGGAGGGGGCGCCGATGGCGAGGAGGGCGGGCAGTTCGCGCAGCACTCCGGCGAGAAACGCCTCGCTCGTCGCGGTCATGCCGTGCGGCCCGTCGCCGTCCCGGCACAGATTGCGGTCGTCCTGCCACAGGCTCAGATGGAGATGGCCCCCGTTGCCGACCCCGCCCGCCTCCACGACCGGGCCGAAGAGCGGGTTCAGCCCGGTCCGCGTGGAGTGCGCCCGGATCGTCTCCCGTACCAGGACGGCGAGATCGGCGGCGCCGACCGGGTCCGCCGGTGCCACGGACACCTCGAACTGCCCTGGGGAATACTCCGGGTGAAGCTGGAACACCTCGACGCGCTGGGCACGCAGCGCGCCGAGCAGATCCGCGAGGTAGTCGGTCAGGTCGACCACGCGCGCCATCCCGTACGCGGGGCCCGCGGTGGGGTAGCGCGGCTTGTCCTGCGTCGGCTCGCCCTCGGTGACGACCCACTCCGTCTCGAACCCCATGCGCAGCGTGAGCCCCCGCTCCCGCGCGCGCTCGGTCATCCGCCGGGCGAACAGCCGCTGGCAGGCGGGGTGAGCCAGGCCCGTCTGGTCGTACCGGTCGGCCGGGGCCCAGGCCCAGCCGGGCTGGGCGGCCAGCGGGGTGAGCCGGTCGAGGTCGGGGAAGAGCCGCAGATCGCCGTCGGGCCCGCCGATATGGCGGCTGGTGGTCATCGAGTCGTCCACGAGGTACACATCGAAGACGGGGGACATCCCGACGCCCCGCCGCGCGGCGTGTGGCAGCCGCGCGGTGGGCACGGACTTGACCCGGGTGAGGCCCGCGTTGTCCACCCAGGTCAACGCGATGCCCTGGACCCCGTCCGCGGTGAGCCGCTCGGCTTCCTGCCGCGCCCGTGTATATGCCTGTTCGCGATCGCCCGTCCCCATGCGTACCTCCTCAGCCTCGGCCTACATGCCGAGACTATTGCCTGAGGACGCTCTTGCGGTGACGGAATGTCCCGATCATATACGGGGTGTGACGGTGGCTTATGCCACCCCGGCCGCCCAGACGCCGGCGGATCCGGATTCAGGCCGATCTCGAACACCTTGTCCGCGCCGTCCGGCTCCCCGCCGTTGCTGTCGGCGTTCGTCGTGGACAGCCACAGGGCATTGCGGCCCGGCACCGTCTCGACGGTGCGCTGCCGCCCGTGCTCACTGACGTAGTACGCCTTAGGGGTGCCCGTCGAGGTGCCGTACACCGGGATCCGCCACAGCCGCTCGCCGCGCGGCGCCGCCATGGAGAGCGCGCCGTCGGCGTAGGTGACCCCGCTGGGGGGAGGCCGACGCGGCGGCCGGGCCCCGGTCCGCCGGCTATACGTACCGCACGCCCGGGCGGGGGTGAGGCCACCCGGGTTTGGCGCATGCGCCCCCGCTTCCGTAAAGTTTCGCCGTTATCCAGGGGAACAGGCGAACCAGAAAGCGGCAGCGGCGATGACGGTGACAGACGACGGCCGGGCCGAGCGGACGGGTATCGACCCCGAGCGGCTGGCGACCTGCCTGAGCGTCCTGGAGGAGCTCGACCGGCTGCCGGTCGACCACCCCGACGCGATCACGGTCCGCCGGGCCACCTCCGGTGTCTACCGGACCGTGAAGCAGCGCAGGCGCCAGGAGCGGCGGGCCGCGAAGACCGCCAACGACAAGGCCGTGACCGAGGCCACGGCCACCGGCGCGGCCGACCGGATCGACGACGAGACGCTGGGCCGCGCGCTCACCAGCTCCGTCACGACGGAGATCGCGGGCATCCTGGACCGTCCCCGGTCCTGCTATGTCTGCAAGACCCGCTATGTCGAGGTAGACGCCTTCTACCACCAGCTCTGCCGCGACTGCGCCGCCGAGAACCGGGCCCGCCGCGACGCGCGCACCGACCTCACCGGGCGCCGGGCGCTGCTCACCGGCGGCCGGGCGAAGATCGGCATGTATATCGCGCTGCGGCTGCTGCGCGACGGCGCGCACACCACCGTCACGACCCGCTTCCCGAGCGACGCGATACGCCGCTTCACCGCGATGCCGGACAGCGGTGAATGGCTGCACCGGCTCAAGATCGTCGGCATTGATCTCCGTGACCCCGCCCAGGTGATCGAGCTGGCCGACTCCGTGAGCGCCGCGGGCCCGCTCGACATCCTGATCAACAACGCCGCGCAGACCGTCCGCCGTACGCCTCAGGCGTACGCGGAGCTCATAGCCGGCGAGTCGGCGCCGCTGCCGGCCGGAGAGCTCCCCGAGTCCGTCGTCCTCGGCTCCTTCGGCAGCGGCTCCCAGACGGCCCTGCCGGGCCCGCGCGCGGCCGAGGGGGCCGTCGACGGGGCACTGACCGCGCGGGACCTCACCGCCCTCGCCCTCACCAGCGGCTCCGCCTCACCCGCCCGGATCGAGGCCGGGACCGCGATCGACGCGGGCGGGCTCGTACCGGATCTGGACCCGACCAACACCTGGATCCAGCGGGTCCACGAGGTGGATCCGGTCGAGATGCTCGAAGTGCAGCTCTGCAATGAGACGGCGCCCTTCATCCTGGTGAGCCGGCTGCGCCCGGCGATGGCCGCCTCGCCCGCCCGCCGGAAGTACGTGGTGAACGTCTCCGCGATGGAGGGCAAGTTCGGCCGCGGCTACAAGGGCGCGGGCCATCCGCACACCAATATGGCCAAGGCCGCGCTCAATATGCTCACCCGCACCAGCGCGCGCGAGATGTTCGAGTCCGACGCCATCCTGATGACGAGCGTCGACACCGGATGGATCACCGACGAGCGCCCGCACCCGGACAAGATGCGGCTCGCGGCCGAGGGCTTCCACGCCCCGCTCGACCTCGTGGACGGCGCGGCCCGCGTGTATGACCCGATCGTCCGGGGTGAGCAGGGCGAGGACCTCTTCGGGTGCTTCCTGAAGGACTACGAGCCGACGACCTGGTAGCCCCCGGGCCCGGCGGCCCGGGCCCGGCGGCGTCGCTCAGCGGCGCGGCGCCAGATACGCGGCCCAGCCGGTGCCGGGCAGCGGATGCCGGATCCACCCGTGGGCGTAGCGCGGGGGAGTGCCGTGGGCGCGGCCGAGGGCGGCGGTGGGCATCCGGGCTGCGCGGTCGAGTACACCGTCCACGTTCGTGGACCGGTTGTTGCCCTTGACCTGCGCCGAGGCGCAGCCCGCGGCGTAGCCGACCGGCAGCGCGCGCGGGCCGGTGACCAGGCACGGCGGGCGCACCCCGAGCCGGTGCAGACCGGTGGCCGCCGCCTGGTACCGGGCGGCGGTCCTGGCTTCCCCGGAGGTGTTGTGCACGAGCACGGCGTACTGGCTCCCCAGGTGCAGGGCGAGGGCCACCCCGAGCGCGGCGACCGGCACCGGTGAGCGGGCGGCCCGTATCGCGCGGACCGCGAGGCCCGCTACGGGGAGGGCCAGCAGGGCGTAGGCGGGGAGCAGGAAGCGGGGCGCCGCGTAGGTGATGAGCAGAAGATAGGGGACGGACAGGGACGCGGCGCAGACGAGCGGGAGCACGGTCGCCGCGAGCCGGTCGGGACCGTCCCGGTGGAGACGGTGGTCCCGCAGCGCGAACGCGAGCGCCGCCGCGGCCAGCAGTGGCAGCGCGAGCCACCACACGGTCAGCTCGGGGTGGCGCAGCGGGACGTGGCACGGGCGGCACAGCAGCGGACCGTTGAGGGCGCGCAGCGCGGGGCCGGCGTTGAGGTGGGGCGCCATCCCGCCCTCGGTGGCGCTGGAGAGCCGCAGCCGCGCGCCGATGCCGCCGAAGCGGGCGTACGCCTCGATCACCCACTGCGCGGCGCCGAGCCCGAGCCCGGCGAACAGCGCGGGCAGCGCGGGCCGCCACCGCCGTACCCCTGTGGCGCCGAGCAGCAGCGGCAGCGCGAGCCAGCCCCCGTCCGGGGCGCGCAGCAGGGTGACGCCCGCGGTGAGGGCGGCCAGCCACCAGTTGGCGGGCCGCTCGGCCGGGGCGCGCAGAAACCAGCCCACGGCGGCCACCGCGCCGAGCGCCACCCACAGGTTCGGCATCGCCTGCGATCCGCTGATCTCCGTGATCCACAGCCCCGAGAAGAGCAGCGCGGCGAGCGCCGCCGTCCGCTGGCCCACCAGCGGCCCCCACACCCGGAACGCCCCGTACAGCGCCGCCGCCGACAACAGGGCGAGCGCCACCCGGAGCGCCGGTACGGAGGAGGTCACGGCGAGGAGGGGCGCCACGAGCACGCTGATGCCGCGCGAGCGCGGCGCGCTGAAGAACGCGGCGGGGTGGCGCGGATCGACCTGCGAGACATAGACGCTCTCGTCCCACAGCAGCCCGCCGCCCATGTGCGGGACGACCAGTGCCAGCTGCGCCACGGCATACACCGCGGCGACAACCGCGAGCCACGGCACCTCGCGCGGGCGGGGCGCGGGCGGCCCCCCGACCCCCGGCCGTACGGCCGCCGCGGACGCGGTCACGCCCACGCCCTTGCCCGCAGCGTCGCGCACGGCCCCGCCGCGGCGTGTGCGGCGCGTCGGTCGCGGGAGTGCGGCGGGAGCGCGGCGGCTCGCCCCGCGCCCGGCGGGAGCGTGGGGCGATGGCCCCGCCCGGGCGCGACCGGGCGCCCGCGAGGGCACCGCTCGTCGCGGGCCGCTCGCGGCGCCCCGGGCCTCGGGCACCGGCCGGCAGGGCGGTGGCTCGGGGCGGGCCATGGGGCGGTGGGCGCGGCCCGCCGCGGCGCGCAGGGGGCCGCCGCGGCGCCGCGCGGGGTCATGCGCCGGCCTTCCCGCCCGCCGCCGGGGTCCGGCGGCGGCGGAGGGCGGCGGTGCAGCGGCGGACCAGCCGGCCGGCGCGGGCCCGCGCCAGGCTCCGGGTGCGCTCCCAGGCGCGGGCTTGCCGGCTCGACGCCAGCTCCTCGAAGAGCCGCTCATAGCGCCAGGCGATCGGCGCCGGGTCGTAGGTCCGGGCGCTCTCCAGCGCCGCCGCGCCCATCGCCCGCCGGCCCGGCTCGTCGTCGATGAGCTCCAGCAGCGCGGTGGCCAGGGCCTGCTTGTCACCGGTGGGGACGAGCCGTCCGGTGACCCCGTCCTGGATGATCTCGCCGGGGCCGAGCGGGCAGTCCGTGCTCACCACCGGCACCCCGCAGCGCATCGCCTCCACGATCGTCATCCCGAAGGACTCGGCGTCCGAGGCGACCGCGACGAGCGACGCCTTCGCGAACTCCTCCTCGATGGGGGAGTAGGACCCCATCAGGGCGGCGCTCCCGGACAGGCCGAGCCGTTCGATGCGCTCCTGCAGCCGCTCCTTCTCGGCGCCTCCGCCGTAGATCCGCAGCCGCCAGTCGGGGTGCTTGGGCGCGATCTCCGAGAAGGCGTCTATCAGCAGTTCGAAGCGTTTGCCGCGGACCAGACGGCCGGCTGCCGCGATGACGGGCGCGGTGCCCTCGGAGGGCTCGACGGCCGGTTCGGGGACGCTGTTGGGTATCGCGAGGGTCCGTACGCCCGGCAGCGGCATCTTCGCCCGGTAGACCGCGGCGTCGGCCTCCGTCGTCGTGACGACGGCGTCGAGCGTGCGGTAGTACGGCGCGAGCTCGGCCAGCAGCTTCTTGCTGTGCGCGTCGTGCCGCAGATGTTCCTGGGCGATGCGCAGCGCGCGGCGCGGGCCGAAGCGCGCCAGATACACATTGACGCCCGGCCGTGTGCCAATGATCACATCGGCGTCGGAGCCGCGCAGATACTCCGCGGCTCGTACGTCGATCAGCCTGCTGTACTGATGGTGCCGCTTCTCGGCGGACGGAAAGTCCCGGGAGTCCTCCTCGAACAGCGGGTCCTTCGCGTCGGGGCCGTCCGAACGCGTGTCGACCAGCGGGACAAGCCTCACCCGGGGGTCCAGGGTGAAGCGCGGCGTCTCGCGATGCCGCATCATCGAGACGATCTCCACCTCGTGACGGTCGGCGAGCGCCGTGGCGAGGTTCATCGTGGTCCGGATCGTTCCGCCGATCCCGTAGGCGTTGTGCAGCAGCAATGCGATCTTCATGCGGTGTCTCTCCGGCCGGGGGTATTCACCGGGGCGCGTTCCCCCCGGAACATTGCGGACACCTTTGCGTGACACGGTAAGTCCGTCGCGTGAACAAGGTGAGAGCCGGGTAAGAAGCGCAGCCCGGGGCCTATGCGCGCGGCCCGCACCTCGGCGACCTTGGCACACTCGGGATGTGACCTACACCGTGCTGCTCGCCGAGGACGACCGTGCCATCCGCCAAGCGCTGGAGCGCGCCCTGACGCTGGAGGGGTACCGCGTCACCGCCGCTCCCGACGGCATCGAGGCGCTGGCGGCGATCCACCGCGAGCACCCGGATGTCGTGGTGCTGGATGTGATGATGCCGGGCGTGGACGGGCTCCAGGTGTGCCGGGTGCTGCGTGCCGAGGGGGACCGTACGCCGATCCTCATGCTCACCGCGCGGGTGGAGACCGCCGACCGGATCGAGGGGCTGGACGCGGGCGCGGACGACTATGTGGCCAAGCCGTTCGAGGTCGATGAGGTCTTCGCCCGGCTGCGGGCGCTGCTGCGCCGCGCCGCCCCCGCCGAACCGGCGGCGGACGAAGCCGTCTTCGACGGCGTCCTGGAGGTCGCGGACCTGCGGCTGGACCCGTCGGCGCGGCGGGTGTGGCGCGGCGGTACGGAGCTGGAGCTGACCCGGACCGAGTTCGACCTGCTGGAGCTGCTGGCGCGCAACGCGGGCATCGTGCTGGACCACGCCACGATCTATGCCCGCATCTGGGGCTACGACTTCGGCCCGGGGTCGAAGAACCTCGCCGTCTACATCGGCTATCTGCGCCGCAAGGTGGATCTGGAGGGGTGCACTCCGCTCATCCACACGGTGCGCGGCGTCGGCTACACCCTGCGGGAGGAGTGATGGTGCGGCTCCCACTCCTGCGCCGGTTCCGCAATCCGCGGCCCAGCCTGCGCACCACCTTCGCGCTCTCCTTCGCCGCGGCGGCGTCCGTGGTCACGCTGCTCGTCGGCGGCCTCAGCTATGACGCCGCGGCCGGGCTGGTGCGGGTGGACCAGCAGTCGGCGTTCGACGATGTGATCCGCGATCTGCGGACCCAGGTCCAGGGGGCCAAGGTGGTCCTGCGCAAATACCCCCCCGACGCCGCCGTCCCCGTCCCGTACGACCTCCGGGACGATCTGCGCCGGATCAGCCGGATGGATGTCCAGGTGATCAACGGGAGGGGCAGGGTCTACGACGCCGGGAAGCCCCCGCTGCCGGTCGGCGACGAGGACCGGACCACCGCCGCCGCCCCGACGCCGGGCACCGTCGTACGGCGCAGCGTCGGCATCGGCGGTGAGCAGTACCGGATGGCCACGGTGGCCGTGGGCGACGGCTCCGGCGCGGTCCAGGTGGCCCAGCAGATCAGCGACACCGAGGATCTGCTGCAGGAGCTCCAGAAGCGCACCGCGCTGTTCGTCGTCGCCGTCATCCTGGCCGCCGGTCTGGCCGGCTGGTGGCTGGCCGGGCGCATCACCCGGCGGCTGGTGCGGCTGACCCGGCTCGCCGAGAGCGTGGCGGCGACGGGCCGGATGGAGGTGGCGGTGCCCGTCACCGGAGAGGACGAGGTGGGCCGCCTCGGGCGGGCCTTCGACGGCATGCTCGGACGGCTCGCGCGCTCGAAGGACGACCAGCGGCGGCTGGTCCAGGACGCCGGACACGAGCTGCGCACCCCGCTCACCTCGCTGCGCACCAATATCTCGCTGCTGCGTCGCTTCGAGGAGCTGCCGGGGCCCGCGCGCGAGGATCTGCTGGCCGATCTGGCGGGGGAGACCCGGGAGCTGACCGATCTCGTCAACGAGCTGGTGGACCTGGCGGCCGATCAGCGGGACGACGAACCACGCACCGAGGTGTCCCTGGAAGCGGTGGCCACGACGGCCGCGGCCCTCGCCCGGCGCCGGACCGGCCGGGAGATCACCGTACGGGCCGAGGGCGACCCCCGGGTCGAGGGGCGCCCGGCCGCCCTGCAGCGGGCGATCTCCAACCTGGTGGAGAACGCCGCCAAGTTCGACCGGGACGGCACCGAGCCCGTCGAGGTGGTGGTCATCGGCCGCCGGGTGGAGGTCCGCGACCGGGGACCGGGCATCGCCGAGGAGGACCGCGAGCGGGTCTTCGACCGCTTCTACCGCGCGCCCCCGGCGCGCAGCCTGCCCGGCTCCGGGCTGGGCCTCGCCATCGTGCGCGAGGTCGCCCTCGCGCACGGCGGTACGGTCTTCGCCCGGCCGCGGCCGGGCGGCGGCGCGGTGCTGGGCTTCACGGTCGGCGCGGACCCCGGGCTGCCGTAGGAGGTATCCGCACAGTCCCCCGGCCCGCGACGCCTGGCACCTCCCGGCTGCCGCTGGGAGGTGCCTCCGGCTCGCTGCGTTGTCGGGACCACCCACGTACGCCCCGTACGGCGACCCTCCGCCTTGCGATCGCACGCCCCCGGAGGCCGTGGGCTGATCCGACGCGCACGGTGCCGCACCGCGATGGGCGTCACGGCTTGCGCGCGACCCCGGCCCACATGTTGATGTCCGCGCTGCGGATGTCCTCGGGGCGGTCATCGGCGTCGGGCTTCCAGTGCTGCGGCTCCGAGACGCCCGGCTCGACCAGCTCCAGGCCCTCGAAGAAGCCCGCGACCTCGCTCTGGGAGCGCGTCGTGAAGGGTATGCCGCTCTCCTTGTAGATCTCGATGACCTTCACCCAGGTCTCCGCCGAGAAGTCGTGGGTCGAGTGCGTCAGCATCAGATAGCTGCCCGAGGGCAGGGCGTCCATCAGCTCACGGACGATCTCGTACGGCTTCGCCTCCTCCGGGATGAAGTGGAAGAGAGCGTTCACCGACATCGCCACCGGCTTGCTCAGATCGAGCGTCTCCTGCAGCTCGCCGGCGTTGATGATCCGCCGGGGCTCGCGCACATCCGCCTGGACGTAGGCGGTACGGCCCTCGGGGGTGCCGTTCAGCAGGGCCTGGGCGTAGGCCAGGACGATGGGGTCGTTGTCGGTGTAGACGACCCGCGCGTCCGGCGCGACGCCCTGCGCGACCTGGTGGAGGTTGGGCTCGGTGGGGATGCCGGTGCCGATGTCGAGGAACTGCCGGACCCCGGCCTCGCCCGCCAGCCAGCGGGTCGCCCGGTGGATGAAGCCCCGGTTGACACGGGCGTTGAGCTTGACGGTCGGGTAGACCCCCAGCACCTTGGCGGCGGCTTGTGCGTCGACCTCGTAGTGGTCCTTGCCGTTGAGGTAGTAGTCGTACATCCGCGCCGAGTGCGGCTTGGTGGTGTCGATCTGGTCTGGGGCGAGGCCGTAGTCGGTCACGCGGCCCTCCGTTCCGGTGCGGTTGCCGCCGAGGTGGTCAGGTTCGGATCTGGATGGGTGAGAAGGAAGTCCGCCGCGCCCGCCTTGGCGCCCTGGATGAACGTCTCGATCTCGTGGTGGGTGTAGATCAGGGCAGGCCCGTCGGGGTCGGTCGACTGACGCAGGGCGACCCGCCCGTCGCTGAGCTTGAGGGCCTCCACGCACGCACCGCCGTTGGGGCCGCTCCAGGGCTTGCGCCAGCCTTCCGCCCCCAGATGGTTGGCCGGCATTCCGTTGTACACATCTTTTACCTGATCCACGGTCAGAGCTCCTTGCGAATCTCACGGAGAAAGCTCTCGGTGCGCCGCGCCGGGGTGGCCTGGGTGCCCATACGGTCCAGGGCCTCCAGATAGGCGGCCACATCGGCGCGTTGGTCGAGATAGCCGGCGCCGGTCAGGCCCTCGGCGTAGACGATGTCCGGCAGTTCCGGGATCTGGAACCGGAAGAGCTGGAAGGGGCCGCCCATGCCCGGGTGCGGACCGGCGGCGAACGGCACCACCTGAAGGGTGATGTTCTTCATCTGAACGGCCTCGATGAGGCGGTCGAGCTGAGCGCGCATGACATCGCGCCCGCCGATGGTCATACGGAGCACCGTCTCGTCCATGACGGCCCACAAGTGCGGTCCGCCCGGGCGGGTGAGCAGCTCCTGACGCTCCATCCGCAGCGCGACCCGGCGGTCCAGCTCCCGGTCGGTGCCGTTCGGGAAGCCGACGGACAGCAGCGCGCGGGCGTAACTCTCGGTCTGCAGCAGACCGGGGACGAAGTGCGGCTCGTACGCGCGGATGCGGCTGGCCGCGCCCTCCAGGCTCACATAGAGGCTGAACCAGTCCGGCAGAACATCCCGGAACCGCTGCCACCAGCCGGGCCGGTTGGCCTCCTCGGCGAGCGCGAGGAAGGACTCGATCTCCTCCTGCCCGGCCCCGTAGGTCTGCAGCAGCTTCTCGGCATACGGGAGTTTCAGGCCGACCTCGGCCTTCTCCATCCTGCGCACGGTGGTCTGGTTGACGTGCAGCGCCTTGGCGGCCTGGTCGTAGCTGAGGCCGGCTTTCTCGCGCAGGTCCCGCAACCGCATGCCGAGGACCATCTGCCCGACGGTCGGGGCAGACCGCGCTTCACCCACGTCGTACCTCCTCGGACGGTGTTGGCCACCTTCAGTGTGTCATCTGCGAGGTGTGCGGAACAGAGTGCTCTGGCTATTCTGCATTTTGCAGACCGCGTCTTGCCAACTGGGCCTTGCAGCAAGGATAGTGACGATGTGACCGGTCCCAACGTGGCTGCCGTGTCGCGGACTTGCGGCATGCACATGCGGCATTCACGCCCCACAGATTGACGGACGGAAGGCACATGGCTGTGGCATTGCGTCAACGCTCGACCCCCCTTGTGAGCTCCGACAGCATTGACGCGGCCCTTCGCCAGGAGAGCTTCCACCTGCCCGCCCGGAGCGCCTCGGTCGCCGCCGCCCGCCACCGGGTCCGCTCCCGGCTGCCTGAATGGGGCTTCCACGAGGACATCTGCGACGCCGCCGAGCTGGTGATGTCCGAGCTGTTCACCAACGCCCTCGTGCACACCCGAAGCGAACAGATCGGCTGTGTCCTGCGCGCCCACGAGCGGCGCTCCCTGTATATCGAGGTCGCCGACGAGGGCGGCGGCCCCTCCGGCCCCACCCTGCGGGACGCGGGCGTGGAGGACGAGAGCGGACGCGGGCTCGCGCTGGTCCGCGCCCTGGTCGACGCGTGGGGGGACCGGCCGGGCGACAACGGCGGCCGCGTGGTCTGGGCCCAGCTGAGCGCCACCGTCCACTGACCGCCCGGCGGGGTCGCTAGGCTCTTCGGGTGCACGCCGTCCCACGCCGTCTGTTCCCCGCCCTCGTGGCGGCGGCCGGGCTCGCCGGATGCGAGGACCCCGGGCCGCCCGGCCGGGTCCGGCCGGCCACCGGTCCGCGCGGCGGTCCGTACGCCACCACCCCCAGCTATCTGCTCTGCCGCCTCCGGGACCGGGAGGCGGTCGCGTCGTGCGAAGAGTACGGCGGTGACCGCGTGGGCGGTGGCGGCCGGAAGCGGGCGGTGGGCACGCGCATGACCACGACGCCGAAGACCTGGGCGTCCCTGCCGACCGGCTCGGCTACCACGGCCGACCCCGGGCCGAAGGGGGTGACCAGCGGCAGGCTGCCCGTCGTACGGCCGGACAGGGCCCGCTCGGCGGGGCCTGAAGCCCAGGCCCCGCCGCCCGCCACCCGTGCGCCGTCCCGGTCGCGGATCTCCACGGCGGTGCCGTGCAGCGCGTGGTAGCGGGACACCTCCAGGACCAGGCCGGAGGTGTCGCCGTCCCGGATCGCCTGATCGGCGAGTTCGGCGAACCGGGTGGCGTCCGCACGCCGCTCCAGCAGCAGCTTCCCGGTGCGGTGCGAGGAGTACGCCGGCGCGAAGGGCACGGCGAGCGCGGTCACCAGACAGGCGATCAACACCGTACAGACGGTGAGGATCCTCAGGTGCATCCGCCGGTTCCCAGCCGGTACCCGGTGCCGCGCAGCGTCTCCACGAGCCCCGGGCAGCCGGTCTTGGAGCGGATCCCGGCGATATGCACATCGAGGGACCGGGACGCCGACAGCAGCAGATCGCCCCACACCGCGTCCAGGATCTCCTCACGGCTGCGGACGATCCCTGGCTCGCGGGCGAGCAGGGCCAGGACATCGAACTCGCGCCGGGTGAGCGTGACCGGCCTGCCGTCCACCTCCAGCCGCCGGGCGGCCAGATCGATACGGACGCCGCCCGTCGCCACCACGGGGCCGGCGGCCGCGAGCGGGCGCGTGCCGCGCCGTACGACGGCCTCCATCCGGGCGATCAGCTCCGCCGTACGGAACGGCTTGACCAGATAGTCGTCGGCACCGCCGCGCAAGCCCCGCAGAATGTCCCGCTCCGCGGCGCGCGCGGTGACCACGATGATCGGAACGGCGGAGACGCGACGCAGCCGGCGCAGCGCCTCGAGGCCGTCCATATCGGGCAGCCCCAGGTCGAGCAGGACGAAGTCGGCGCCGTCCTTGAGCCGCAGCGCGTCGTCCGCGCGCCCGGCGCGGACGACCTGGTGCCCCAGCCGGGCGAGCGCGGCGGTAAGGGCGGCTGCCAGCCGGTCGTCGTCTTCGACCAGGAGAACGTGCATGGCCCACAGGATAAGCGGCGCGCCGCCGGGTCATACAGAGGTCTTCTGCGGCTCCCCGGAGGCGGTCGTGTCGCCGGTGTGCCCCCGGGTGAGGGCGGCGTCCCGGGTCTCGCGCATGGTCAGATAGACGATCAGGGAGACAGCGGCACAGCCCGAGACGTACCAGTAGAATCCGGACTCCGCACCGGTTTTCTTGAACCACAGCGCCACATACTCCGCGGTGCCGCCGAACAGGGCGTTGGCCAACGCGTACGGCAGGGCGACCCCGAGCGCCCGCACATGCGTCGGGAAGAGCTCGGCTTTCACCACGGCGTTGATGGAGGTGTAGCCGGTGACGATGACCAGCGCCGCGAGCGAGAGCAGCAGTGCCCCGAGGAAGGTGTCGGTGTGCGACAGCGCGGTCATGACGGGAACGGTGCCGAGCATCGAGCCGATCCCGAAGGTGATCAGCAGCGGACGGCGGCCGATCCGGTCCGACAGCGACCCGGCCGCCGGCTGGAGCAGCATGAACAGGAACAGCGCGCAGAAGCTCACCAGCGAGGCGTCGGACTTGCTCAGCCCGGCCGTGTTCGACAGATACTTGGTCAGATAGGTCGTGTAGGTGTAATACGCGACCGTGCCGCCCATGGTCAGCGCGATGACCAGGGCCGCCTCCTTGCGGTGGCGCAGCAGCTCGCCGATGGTCCCGCGCTCGCTCCCCTGGTGAGCGTCCTCCTCGGCGTACACCTCGGTCTCCAGCAGATTGCGCCGCAGCCAGAAGATGACGGCGGCGCCCACGCTGCCGACGATGAACGGGATGCGCCAGCCGTAGGAGTGCAGCGCGTCGTCGGACATGGTGTGCTGCAGCACGATCTGCAGGCCCAGGCCGATCAGCTGGCCTAGGGTCATGGATACGTACTGGAAGCTGGAGACGAAGCCGCGGCGGCCGGGCTGGGACGCCTCGGTGAGATAGGTGGCGCTGGCCGCGTACTCGCCGCCGACCGACAGGCCCTGCAGCAGTCGCGCCACCAGGAGGACGAGCGCGCCGAAGTAGCCGACCTGGTCGTAGGTGGGCGCGATGGCGATGAGCAGCGCGCTGGCCGACATCAGCGTCACGGTGAGGGTGAGCGCCGCCTTGCGGCCGCGCCGGTCGGCGTACCGGCCCAGCAGCCAGCCGCCGACGGGGCGCATGAAGAAGCCGACGGCGAAGATGCCGGCGGTGTTGAGCAGTTGCGCGGTGTCATTGCCTTTGGGGAAGAACGCTCCGGCGAAGTAGGTGGCGAAGCTGGCGTAGACGAACCAGTCGAACCATTCGACGAGATTGCCGATCGAGCCGCCGATCACGGCTCGCCAGGGTGTACGAGGGGGATGAGCTGGGGCGCTGTCGGTCACGGGGCCTCCTTGAGCGAGCGGGTCCGGCGACGCCTGGGGAGGGGCGCCGCCGCGGGTCGTAGCCTCGGTGCGGGCGGCTGCCGCGTACAGGCCCCGCGCAGAGAGCTAACGTCCGGTTAACAGTCCTACCCCGTGCGGAGCGGGCCGGAAAAGACGGTCAGCGGAGGCCGCTGACGCCGTAGGTGGTGACCGACCGGTTCCCCGAGTATGAGGTCAAGGGCGAATTCCCAACGTCCAGCGGCGCGGGGGCCTGGCCCGCCTTCCGGCTGACCGGGGTCAACGGTGGAGCACCCCGACATGGGCAACGCACCCGCGACGGCCCTCGGCCTGGGCGCCATGGGCACCGCACCGGCCCGCGCCTGAGTCCGCCCGGGACGGGGGCATCAGCCCCGAGCTGCTCGCCCCGATCGGCGGCCTCATGGCCCGGCGCGTGGCCGACGGCCATGGCCATGAGGACCTCTCGGGGCTGGTCGAACTGCTCACCGAGTGACGCCTAGCCAGGCCTGGTGCTGCAGTCCGGCATCGCCGCGATGGGGAGGCGGGGTGTGGTGGATCCCTCCCCGGTGGACTGACGGGGGATCTGACGGGTGAGATGGAGCGGGGCGCCGGCCGTGGCCTCCGCGTCCGCCGGCTCGGCTACCGCGTCCGCCGGCTCGGCTACCGCGTCCGCCGGCTCGGCTACCGCGTCCGCCGCGCCGGTGTCCGCCGGGTCCGCCTCCGCCCGGTCCGCTTCCGCCGGGTCGGACTCCGCCCGCTGGGACTCCGCCTCCGCGCCGTCCACCGTCAGCATGACCAGGCCGGTGCTCGCGACCAGGGCCGCCACCAGGGCCAGCAGGGCCCCCGGGGTGCCGTGCCGGAAGTGCTCGCCCAGCGCGGCGATGCCCACGGCCGTCGCGACCACCGGGTTGACGACGGTCGCCGTCGCCAGCGGCGAGGCCAGCCCGGCGCCCCGGTAGGACGCCTGGGACAGCAGCATCCCGCCCGAGGCCAGCAGCCCGATCATGACCAGGCTGGGCAGGGCGTCCTCCCAGGAGTCCCAGGTCCACGCCACGGCCACGTTCTTGGTGAACACCGAGGAGACACCGAAGGCGGTGCCCGCGGCGGCGGCCAGCAGCCCACTGCGGACGCCGGGCCGCCGCAGCCAGCGCGCGGAGGTGGCCAGCGCGACAATGGTGCCGACCGTGACCACGGTCAGGATGATCCGCTCCTGGTCGGCCAGCGCCTCGGCCTGCGAGGAGCCGGCCAGCGAGAGCAGCCCGGCCAGCCCGGCGGTGGCCAGCACCGCGCCCCGCCAGCCGGCCGCGCCGACCCGGCGCCGCACGAACACCGCCGCCATCGGCAGCGCGAAGACGATCGTCAGAGCCCCTAGGGGTTGCACCACGCTCAGCGGACCGTAGGCCAGGGCGAGCACATGGAGGACCGCACCCGTCCCGTTAAGGGTCACCGCGGCCCACCAACTCCCGCGCCGCAGGGGCGCGGACGTGTGGCGCGGCGTCGTTGCCGCGACATGCTCCTGGAGGATGGCTCCGGCGGCGTAGCAGACCGCCGAGACCAGTGCCAGCAGCACAGACAGCGCGAGGGAGGTCACGTCGCGGCCCCCTGGGCCGATTGGTCGTCGTCCATGCCCTCATCTTTGACGGTGAGACACCCTCCCGTCGTCGTCCTTGAGCACAGGCTTGTGCGTACTACTTGCGTAGTACGGCGCGCCACCAGTGGGGGGCCTTGGCGGCGGCCGTGCGGGCCCGCTGCAGCAGTTCGTTCTGCGGTTCGGCCGGGCGGTAGACGGTGAGTGCCCCGGGCTGCTTGTCGAGCAGCAGCGAGTCCTCCGGGGTGGAGGCGACCTCGCCGTCGTAGGCGCGGGTGTCCACCCCGTCCAGGCCGGACAGACGCAGTTGGCGCATCCGCCGCGTCGTATAGACATGGGAGCGCCCCAGCGTGCCGGTGAGCGCCGAGACGATCAGCCGGGTACGGGCCAGCCGCTCTTCCCCGTCGATCGCCCGGACGTCCAGCAGCCCGTCGTCGAGCTGCTGGCGGTAGGCGGGCGCGAAACCCTCGGGGGAGTAGCGGCCGTTGCCCACGAACAGCACCCACAGTCGCCGCCGCCGGCCGTTGACCTCCATCTCCATGGGGGTCGCGGTACGCAGCACCCGGGTGAGCGCGACCGCGGCCGCGGGCCATTTGCCGAGCCGGCCCTCCAGGTTTTCGCGGATCCGCACCAGCTCGGGGTAGAAGCCGATGCTGAAGGTGTTGACGAAGTGGTGGGGCTCGCCGTCCGGGGCCCCGTCAGCGGTGACCGGGGTCGCCCGGGCCAGGTCCACGGCGATGGCGTCGCCCTCGGTCACGGCGTGCGCGGTGTCCTCGAAGGCCGGTACGCCGAGGTCCAGGGCGAAGTGGTCGAGGGTGCCGCCGGGGAACACGGCGAGCGGCAGCCCGCGTTCGGCGGCGAGCGTGGCCGCCGCGTTGACGCTGCCGTCCCCGCCGCAGATGCCCAGGGCCCCGGCGCGTTCGGCGGCGCGGCGGGCGGCCTGGGTGAGCATCGTCATGAAGTCGTCGTCGGGCCCGCACTCCAGGATCTCGGCGGCCGGCAGCAGCACGCGCAGCTGCTCGGCGACCGTGAATCCGCCCGCCGGGCCGCCGGCGCCCGCCCGCCGGTTGACCAGCACGACCAGTCCCTCGCCCTTGGGCAGGGCGGGCGCCGAGACCCGCGGCCGGGCCTGCGCCGGGACCTCGGGCCGCGGCGGCCAGTAGCGGCAGGTGAGTGCGGCGGCCCCGACGCCCAGGGCGACGCCCGCCAGGACATCGCTGGGGTAGTGGACGCCCACATAGACCCGGGAGGCGGCGACCGCGGCGGCGAGCGGCGCGACCATGGCGCCGTACCGGGAGGACTCGATGGCGACCCCGGTGGCGAACGCGGCGGCCGAGGCCGCGTGCCCGGAGGGGAAGGAGCTCGTCCACGGTTGCCGGCGCAGCCGCCGGACCAGAGGAACGCCGTCGAGGACGGGACGCCTGCGGTCCACGGTCCACTTGACCACGATGTTCGACGCGAGCGAGGCGGCGGCCAGCGAGCCGACGCCCCGCAGCGCGGCCCGCCGCGCGGTGCGCCCGCCGACCGTCGCGAGCACACCGGCCGTGCCGAACCACAGCCGGCCGTGGTTGGCGGCCTGGCTGAGCCGGGGCAGCAGGGGGTGAGCGCCGCGGACCCGGCCGGCCGCGACCCGTGCGAACACCCGACGGTCGAAGTCACTGATGCGTCTCATGGCCGATGGGTATCCCGGAACGGCCAGGGGCACGCGTCATCGGTCCCTCGGTGTGATCAATCCCCCGGGCAGCCTCCCGTTCTCCGGGGCGCGGTAGTCAGCGTTGGTGCAGGTGGTGCCGCCCATAGCGCGAGGAGCGCGGCGAGCAGCGCGGCCACGGACAGCGCGGAAGTCCGTGGCCGCGCTGCCCGCCGCTTCCCCGCGCGGGCCGTCCCGGCGCACGCCCCCGTAGCCCCCGAGCGCCCCACCCCTTCTGCAGTCATCTGCCCCGCTCCCTTCCTGTCCAGCTCACCACGGGTGGCGCCGCATGGCCACCTGGCGCGGGAACATCCCCGGATTCCGGCCCCGCCGTCCATTCCTTGTCCACACCATGAGAATCGACGCGCGGAGCGGTGAACGGCTGGTTAACCTGACGACAGATCCGGTTCAGCCGACACGAGGGAGTGTGCGGTGACCCCCGAACAGACACAGAGCGACGAGTCGCACGCGGACAGCGGCGGGCGGTGCGCGGAACCCACGGAAGTGGGCAGTCTGGAGGTGTGGGCACGCTCCGCGCCGATCCGCCTCGCGGGTTATGAGGACGACCTGGCCGAGCCGCATATCCTCCAGAGCGTGGACTGACGGAGCGGCGTATTCGCTCGCCGGGTTCGCCGCCGCCGGGCCCGGCGATCCGCCGTTTCCTGGCAACAAGCGGACATCACGGCCGCCGCCCGGCTGCTCGTCCCGCTGTACGTTCGCCCGGCCGTCGATCCGCACCCCTGGCGGGTGCGGGAACAGGCCGCCGGTTGGGGCTGCGTGGGGTGCTCCTCAACATGGCCGACGGACCGCGCAACCGCCCAGGTCCCCGGTTCGCCGCGGCCGCTGTACAGCTGCGTGCCGCGGCCCACGCCGCGCTGCTGCCCGGCTGCCCGCCGGCCCGGATACGCCGCCCTCGCCGATCTGCGGGTGACCTTCGAGGGCCGCTCGGACACCTACCGGCACACCGGGGTGCCGGACATCGACTCCGCCGTGATCAAGGCGCCCTGACGCCGGGCCAGTTCCGCACGGTGCGGCGAAGCGGCTCGCGCTCGGCTCGGTGCGGGGGCGGCTGACGCCGGACGCCGCCTCCGCGGACCACACCACTATTCGGCCATTTTCGACAACGGGGTGGGCCGGGCTCACACTTCAGTGTCCCTGTCACGCCGTCGGCCGACGACGCCCCCGAGATCGCGTGTGTCAAGGGTCGCGCCCCACGACGCGGCGATTGGCAACTTGCTGCCGTAAGGGAAGCAGTGGCGCTCAGAAGCGGTTTGCTGAGTCAAGCAGACCAAGCAGACGGGCTTGGGCGGGAGTCAGGGGAGGGGGCACCGCTCGGCGCCGGTGCGGCAGGGGGGATCCAAGACGAGGTGGCCCTGGACGGGGGTCAGGGCCGCCCGTGGCGCAGGCGGCGCCGGGGAGATTCAGCCCCGGCGCCGCCTCCCGGCCACCGTATGACGGCCTAGAGTCACGAACCATGCAGAACTCCGCGAACATCGCCGGAACGGACCGTCCGGACCTGGTCGACACCGCAGCGCTGATCGAGGACCCGTACCGGGTCCTGGCGAAGCTCCGGGAGGCCGGTCCGGTCCACCGGATCGCCGGCACCGACGGACGGCCCGCCTGGCTGGTCACCCGCTACGACGATGTGCGGCAGGCGTTCGCCGACCCACGCCTCTCCCTGGACAGGCGCAACGCCGCTCCGGGCAACTACGGCGGCTTCTCCCTGCCGCCCGCCCTGGACACCAATCTGCTCAACATGGACCCGCCGGACCACACGCGCGTCCGCCGGCTGGTGGTCAAGGCGTTCACCCCCGGCCGGGTCGAGAAGATGCGCGAACCGGTCAGGCGGGTCGCCGACGAACTGCTCGACGCCATCGAGCCCGACGGCCACGCGGATCTGCTCGCCACCTACGCCGGGCAGCTGCCCATCATCGTCATCTGCGATCTGCTCGGCGTCCCGCAGCGCGACCGGCGCGACTTCCGCGCCTGGAGCGACGCGCTGATCACCCCCGACCCGGCGCGGCCGCAGGCGGCCAAGGAGGCGGTCGGCAGCATGCTGCGCTTCTACACCGGCCTCATGGCGCACAAGCGCGCCGAGCCCGGTGACGATCTGCTCTCGGACCTGATCAAGGTCCGGGACGACGAGATGGGCGACGGCGGCGACCGGCTCACCGAGGACGAGCTGACCTCGCTTGCCTTCCTCATCCTCCTCGCGGGCTACGAGAACACCGTCCATCTCATCGCCAATTCCGTGCTCGCCCTGCTCGACCACCCCGAGCTGCTCCACGAGCTGCGCGCGGACCCCGGCGGGCTCCCGGCCGCCTTCGACGAGCTGGCGCGCTTCGAGAGCCCGGCGCCGCTCGCGATCCGCCGCTTTCCCCTGGAGGACATCGAGATCGGCGGGGTGACCATCCCCGCCGGGGAGACCGTTCTGCTCTCGGCCGCCTCCGCGCACCGGGATCCGGCGCAGTTCCCGGACCCGGATCAACTCAATCCGCATCGTGGCCGGTCCGGCCACCTTGCGCTCGGTCACGGCATCCATTACTGCCTCGGCGCCCCGCTGGCCCGGCTGGAGACGGAGACCGCGCTGGCCGCGCTGCTGAGCCGCTTCCCGGGGCTGCGGCTGGACGTTCCCAGGCAGGAGGTGCGGTGGCGGCCCTCGATCCGCGCACGTGGCCTGATCTCGCTCCCTGTCGCATGGTGAGCGGGGAAGCGAACAGATTTTTGATGCATAACCCCCTGCCGATGCGGTAAAAAGGTCCTCGAGCCCGTCCGGTGTGCATCCCCCGTCGCACCGGGCGGGCCGCTGTGGTTCCGCCGTTACGCCGCCCCTCCTGGCGGCCACGGGGCGTACCGGCCGGTAATCCGGCGCGACCAGGGGGGCGGCCGAGCGGACCAGGGGGGCGGCGGCGAGAGCAAGCTCACAGCCGATTCCTCTGCTGCGACTTAAGAAGATCGCACTAGCCTCCGCCTCATGACGGTCCTGCCCGACGGGCTTTCCCTAGCCGACGAATTCCCAGAAGTGACGCGAGACACATGGCGCCACCTCGTCGAAGGCGTGCTGCGTAAAACCGGCACATCGGACGCCGTGGGCGTACAGGCCGAAGCGGCCCTCGCGACCGAACTCGAGGACGGAATCTCCGTCCGCCCCCTCTACACCGCCGAGGACGCCCCCGAGGACCCCGGATACCCCGGTTTCGCCCCGTTCGTCCGCGGCGGCCGGGCCGAGGGCTCCGCCGTCTCCGGCTGGGACGTACGGCAGCGCCACGCCCAGCCCGACCCGGCCCGCGCCAACCAGGCCGTCCTCACCGACCTGGAGAACGGCGCCGGCTCGGTGTGGCTCGCGGTCGGCGCGGCCGGAGTGCCCGTCGACGCCCTCCCCGAGGCCCTCCAGGGCGTCTATCTCGACCTCGCCCCCGTCGTCCTCGACGCGGGCGCCGACTTCGAGGCCGCCGCCCGCGCGCTGCTGCGGCTGTACGACGACCGGCAGGTGCCGCCGCACGCGGCGCTCGGCAACCTCGGCGCGGACCCGCTGGGCCTGGTGGCCCGCACCGGCCGGGACGAGGAGCTGGCCGCCCATCTGGCCGCCGCCGCCGACTTGGCGGTGACCTGCTACCGCGACCACCCCGGGGTGCGGGCCCTCACCGTGGACGCGCTGCCGTACCACGAGGCCGGTGGCAGCGTGGCCCAGGAGCTCGGCTGCTCGCTCGCCGCCGGCGTGGCCTACCTGCGCACCCTGACCGAGGCCGGGCTGAGCGTCGAAGCGGCCTGCGCCGAGCTGGAGTTCCGCTACGCGGCCACCGCCGACCAGTTCCTGACCATCGCCAAGCTGCGCGCCGCCCGCCGCCTTTGGGCGCGCGTGGCGCAGGCGTGCGGCGCGGCCACGGCCTCGTTGGAATGTGCCCAGCGCCAGCACGCGGTGACGTCGCCGGTGATGATGACCCGGCGCGACCCCTGGGTGAACATGCTCCGCACCACCGTCGCGAGCCTGGCCGCGGGCGTCGGCGGCGCCGACGCGGTCACCGTGCTGCCCTTCGACAGCGCGATCGGCCTCCCCGACGACTTCGCCCGGCGCATCGCCCGCAACACCTCCACGATCCTGCTGGAGGAGTCCCAGCTGGCCCGGGTGATCGACCCGGCCGGCGGCTCCTGGTACGTCGAGCGGCTCACCGATGACGTCTCCCGCGCCGCCTGGGCCTGGTTCCAGGAGATCGAGCGCGCCGGAGGCCTGGCCGCAGCCCTCGCCTCCGGGCTGGTGCGCGACCGGCTGGCGGACACCTGGGCGCGCCGCTCGCGCGACCTCGCCCGCCGTAAGGAGCCGATCACCGGCGTCAGCGAGTTCCCGAACCTCGCCGAGCAGCCCGTCGAGCGCGAGCCCGCGCCCGAGCGGCCCGGCGGCGGGCTGCCGCGGGTGCGCCGCGACGAGGCGTACGAGGCCCTGCGGACCCGCGCCGACGCGTACCGGGCGGCACAGGGCGCGCGGCCCAGGGTCTTCCTGGCGGCGCTGGGCCCCGCCGCCGCGCACAGCGCCCGCGCCTCCTTCGCCGCCAATCTCTTCCAGGCGGGCGGCATCGAGGCGGTCCACGAGCCGGTCACCGTGACGGCCGAGACCGTCGCCGACGCGTTCACCGCGAGCGGCGCCCGCGTGGCGTGCCTGTGCTCCAGCGACACGCTGTACGCGCAGGAGGCCGCGGCCGTCGCCGAGCGGCTGAAGGCCGCCGGGGCGGTACGGGTCCATCTGGCCGGACGGCCGGGCGAACGACAGGATGAGTACGAGCGGGCCGGGGTGGACGGATTCGTCTTCGCGGGCTGCGACGCGGTCGAGGTCCTCTCCTCGGCCCTGGACATCATGGGGGTGGCGTGATGGCGGGCGGTCCGGTGGAACCCGGGAAGATCCCGGACTTCTCGACGGTCGATCTCGAAGGACCGGCCGCGGCGGCGACGACGGCCGGATCCGGCGCCTGGGCCGCCGCGGTGCAGGACAGCGTCGGCAAGGGCGTCGAGGACCTGGTGTGGGACACCCCCGAGGGCATCGGGGTCAAGCCGCTCTACACCGCCGAGGACCTGGAGGGGCTCGACTTCCTGGGCACCTACCCCGGCGCCGCGCCCTATCTGCGCGGCCCGTACCCGACGATGTACGTC
The DNA here is from genome assembly GCF_040606675.1 of Streptomyces sp. NPDC005393. Lineage (NCBI taxonomy): Bacteria > Bacillati > Actinomycetota > Actinomycetes > Kitasatosporales > Streptomycetaceae > Streptomyces > Streptomyces sp. NPDC005393. The sequence continues at coordinate 167,217 of NZ_JBEXFG010000003.1, forward strand.
AACCAGCCGTGGACCATCCGGCAGTACGCGGGCTTCTCCACCGCCGAGGAGTCCAACGCCTTCTACCGCCGCAATCTCGCGGCCGGCCAGAAGGGCCTGTCGGTCGCCTTCGACCTGCCCACCCACCGCGGCTACGACAGCGACCATCCGAGGGTCACCGGCGACGTCGGCATGGCGGGCGTGGCCATCGACTCCATCTACGACATGCGGCAGCTCTTCGACGGCATCCCGCTGGACAAGATGAGCGTGTCGATGACGATGAACGGCGCGGTGCTGCCGGTGCTCGCGCTCTACATCGTCGCCGCCGAGGAACAGGGCGTGGCGCCCGAGAAACTGGCCGGGACCATCCAGAACGACATCCTTAAGGAGTTCATGGTCCGCAACACCTACATCTATCCGCCGCAGCCGTCGATGCGGATCATCTCCGACATCTTCGCCTTCACCTCGCAGCGGATGCCGCGGTACAACTCCATCTCCATCTCCGGCTACCACATCCAGGAAGCCGGGGCCACGGCCGATCTGGAGCTGGCCTACACCCTCGCCGACGGGGTGGAGTATCTGCGGGCCGGCCTCGAGGCCGGGATGGACGTGGACGCCTTCGCGCCCCGGCTGTCCTTCTTCTGGGCGATCGGCATGAACTTCTTCATGGAGATCGCCAAGCTGCGGGCGGCGCGGCTGCTGTGGGCCAAGCTGGTCAAGCAGTTCGACCCGAAGAACCCCAAGTCGCTCAGCCTGCGCACCCATTCGCAGACCTCCGGCTGGTCGCTGACCGCCCAGGACGTCTTCAACAACGTGGCGCGCACGTGTGTCGAGGCCATGGCCGCGACCCAGGGCCACACCCAGTCGCTGCACACCAACGCGCTGGACGAGGCGCTCGCGCTGCCCACCGACTTCTCGGCGCGCATCGCCCGTAACACCCAGATCCTGCTTCAGCAGGAGTCGGGCACCTGCCGGGTGATCGACCCGTGGGGCGGCAGCGCGTACGTCGAGAAGCTCACCCACGACCTCGCACGGCGGGCCTGGCAGCACATCGAGGAGGTCGAGGCGGCCGGCGGCATGGCCAAGGCCATCGACGCGGGCATCCCCAAGCTGCGCGTCGAGGAGGCCGCGGCCCGCACCCAGGCGCGGATCGACTCCGGGCGCCAGCCGGTGATCGGCGTCAACAAGTACCGCGTGGACAGCGATGAGCAGATCGACGTCCTCAAGGTCGACAACTCGTCGGTGCGCGCCCAGCAGATCGACAAGCTGCGGCGGCTGCGCGCCGAGCGCGACGAGGCCGTCTGCCAGGACGCGCTGCGTGCCCTCACCGCCGCCGCCGAGTCCGGCCCCGGCACCGGTCTGGAGGGCAATCTGCTGGCGCTCGCCGTCGACGCCGCCCGCGCCAAGGCGACCGTCGGTGAGATCTCCGACGCACTGGAGAAGGTCTACGGGCGCCACTCCGGCCAGATCCGTACGATCTCCGGTGTGTACCGAGACGAGGCCGGACCGTCGTCCGGTGTGGACCGCACCCGGACCCTGGTCGAGAAGTTCGAGGAGGCGGAGGGCCGCCGCCCCCGCATCCTGGTCGCCAAGATGGGCCAGGACGGTCATGACCGCGGCCAGAAGGTGATCGCCACCGCCTTCGCCGACCTGGGCTTCGACGTCGACGTCGGCCCGCTCTTCCAGACCCCGGAGGAGGTCGCGCGGCAGGCGGTCGAGGCCGATGTGCACATCGTCGGCGTCTCCTCGCTCGCGGCCGGCCACCTCACCCTGGTGCCCGCGCTGCGCGAGCAGCTGGCCGAGGCGGGGCGCGAGGACATCACCATCGTGGTCGGCGGGGTCATCCCGCCGCAGGACGTCCAGACCCTGCACGAGGCCGGCGCCGCCGCCGTGTTCCTGCCGGGCACGGTCATCCCCGACGCCGCCCACGACCTGGTGAACAAGCTGGCAGCCGACCTCGGCCACGAGCTGTAGGCCATGCCGCGGACCATCGACATCGATGAGTACGCCAAGGGTGTGCTCGACGGCACGCGCGCGTACATCGCCCGCGCGATCACCCTCGTCGAGTCCACCCGGCCCGACCACCGCGCCCTCGCACAGCGGCTGCTGATCGAGCTGCTGCCGCACACCGGCGGGGCGCGGCGGGTCGGCATCAGCGGGGTGCCGGGGGTGGGCAAGTCCACCTTCATCGACGCCCTGGGCACGATGCTCACCGGGCTCGGCCACCGGGTCGCGGTGCTCGCCGTCGACCCGTCCTCCAGCCGTACCGGCGGCTCCATCCTGGGCGACAAGACCCGGATGGAGCGGCTGGCGGTCGACCCCAACGCCTTCGTACGGCCCTCGCCGAGCGCGGGGACACTGGGCGGGGTCGCGCGCGCCACCCGTGAGTCCATGATCGTCATGGAGGCCGCGGGCTATGACGTGCTGCTCGTGGAGACGGTCGGCGTGGGCCAGTCGGAGACCGCGGTGGCCAATATGGCCGACTCCTTTCTGCTGCTCTCCCTGGCCCGCACCGGGGACCAGCTCCAGGGCATCAAGAAGGGCGTCCTGGAACTGGCCGACGTCGTCACCATCAACAAGGCCGACGGCCCCCATGAGCGGGACGCGAAGTCCGCGGCCCGCGAACTGGCGGGCGCGCTCCGGCTGTTGCAGCCCCCGGACGCGCCCTGGAACCCGCCGGTGCTCACCTGCAGCGCCCGTGAAAACACCGGCCTGGACGTGGTGTGGGAGCGGCTGGAACAGCACCGCCGGGTGCTGGAGGCCACCGGCGCGCTGGACGCCAAGCGGCGCGACCAGCAGGTCGACTGGACCTGGTCGATGGTGCGCGACCAGCTCCTGTCGCGGCTGCGTGCGCACCCGGAGGTACGGCGGCTCGGCCCCGACCTCGAACAGCAGGTCCGCGACGGCACGCTGACGGCGACGCTGGCGGCGGACCGGCTGCTGGAGGCGTTCCGGACGACGGACGGCTGACGCCCGTGGACGACACACCGGCGGCGGCGGCGCTGCGCGAGGCCGCCGCCGTGGGGCCGTTCTTCGCCCTGCGGACCGGTGCCGCGCCCGGCTCCGGCGGGCCGCGCGACGAGGGCTACGTACCGCTCGGCGCGACGTACACCGTGACGGGCGGGGCGGCGGCGCCCGCGCTGCTCACCCGCATCGACGCCGTCGCCACCAGGCTGGGCACCGGCGAGCGGCGGGTCGCGGCGTCCCTGGTCTTCCAGGGGCTCGCCGCCCGGCTGTGGTCCCTCGCCCTCGGCCCGGCCGCCCTGTCCGGCCACGTGCCCGATCTGCGCCCGGACGGGCTGTGGTGGAACCCCGCCCGCATCGCGCCCGACGACCTGTGGCACCCCGGCCCCTGGCGGGTGCTCGGCGAGCCCGGCGGACTCGCCGGATCGGTGGGCCAGGCCGTGTACGGCCATCTGCTGCCGCTGCACCTCGCCACCCGGGCCGCCTGCCGGGTCTCCGAGCGGCTGCTGTGGGGCAACGCGGCCTCGGCGCTCGCCGGTTCGCTGCGCGTGCTGCACGACTGGTGCCGCGCACAGGGCCGAGGGGAAGCGGCGGACCGGGCCACCGCGCTCGTCCGCGCCCTGCTGGAGACCCCGCCGCTGCGCGACACCGGCACTCCGGCCTCCTCGCCGCTCGCCTTCCGGCGCCGCACCTGCTGTCTCTACTACCGCGTGCCGGGCGGCGGGCTGTGCGGCGACTGCGTGCTGCGCCGACCCCCGTCGGCAGAACGCGGCACAGGTCACAGCGGTCGGACCTGATCCCCGCGGCCGGCGCTCGATACGGTGAGCGGGTGCCGATGAACGAGAACCTGTTCTCATCCTGGGCGGCTTGGCGCCGCCGTACCGCGTCACGTCTCGTCCACCGCGGATGGGACGCCGTCCGGCGCGCCGGCTCCGTGACGCGGGACCGCCCCGGCCGGTATCGCTTCGGCCGCATGGGCATTGGCACCCGGCTGGCGTTTCCCCAGGGCACCATCTTCGGCGAGCCGTGGATCCAGCTCGGCGACCACTGCGTCATCGGCGAGCAGGTGACGCTCACCGCCGGCATGATGCCCGGCCTCGACCTCGGCCCCGACCCCATCCTGCGCCTGGGCAACGGCGTGGTCCTGGGCCGGGGAAGCCATGTGATCGCCTCCCAGTCCGTGGAGTTCGGCGACGATGTCTTCTGCGGTCCGTACGTCTATGTGACCAGCGACAACCACTCCTACGACGACCCGGACCAGCCCATCGGCAGACAGTGGCCGCGCTCCGCCCCCGTCGCGATCGGCTCCGGCAGCTGGCTGGGCGCGGGGGCGGTGATCCTGCCGGGCGCGCGGCTCGGCCGCAATGTGGTGGTCGCCGCGGGCGCGGTCGTACGGGGTGAGGTGCCCGATCACGCGGTGGTCGCCGGAGCGCCGGCCCGGATCATACGGCGCTGGGTCCCCGAAGACGGCGGCTGGCAGCCCCCGCTGCGCACCCCCGCCCCGGTGCCGATACCCGAGGGCATGACGGCGGAACAGCTGATGGGGCTGGCCGAGCTGGCCGAGCTGGCCGAGCCGGACCCGACGGTCCCGGGTGACGGGGCGTCGTAGCAGGTCAGTAGAGTTTCGGATGGGCCGCCCCAGCCGCCTGGTGAGCCGTTGGCTGACCCTCCCCGACGTTCCCCCGACCGACGAGGTAACCCCCGTGAGCCCGCCACCCTCCGCAGTGACTGTCATCGGCATCGGCGCCGACGGATGGGACGGGCTCGCCGCCGCCGGCCGGGAGGCGCTGCGTACGGCCGAGGTCGTGATCGGCGGACCCCGGCAGCTCGATCTGCTGCCGGCTGGCTGCCCCGCCGAGCGGGTGCCGTGGCCGTCGCCGCTGCGCCCCGCGGTCCCCGGGCTGTTCGCCGCGCACGCGGGGCGGCGGGTGTCCGTACTGGCCAGCGGCGACCCCATGTTCTTCGGCATCGGCCGCACCCTGGCCGAGGTGCTGGGCGCCGAACGGCTGCGGGTGCTGCCGCATCCGTCGTCCGTCTCCTACGCCTGTGCGCGGCTCGGCTGGCCGCTGGAGAAGACCGAGGTGATCAGCCTCGTCGGCCGTCCCCTCGCCACCCTGGCCCGCGCCCTGTACGCGGGGCACCGGCTGCTGGTGCTCAGCGCGGGCGCCGACACCCCGGCCGAGGTCGCCGGCCTGCTGCGGGACCGCGGCTTCGGCCCCAGCCGGATGCGGGTGCTGGAACAGCTCGGCGGCGAGCGTGAGCGCCGTATCGAGGCGACGGCCGACGCCTGGGCCCACCCCCCGGGCGATTCCCTGAACGTCATCGCCGTCGACTGCGCTCCCGCGCCGGACGTCCGGCCACTGTCGGTGGCCCCAGGCCTCCCGGATGAGGCGTACGAGCACGACGGCCAGCTGACGAAGCGTCATGTCCGGGCCGCGACCCTGGCCGCGCTCGCCCCCGCCCCCGGCGAGCTGCTGTGGGACGTCGGCGGCGGCTCCGGCTCCATCGCCGTGGAGTGGATGCGCGCACACCGCACCTGCCGGGCGATCTCCGTCGAACGCGACCCCGTACGCGCCGAACGCATCGGCCGGAACGCCGCCGCGCTCGGCGTGCCGGGCCTGAACGTCGTCACCGGCGCCGCGCCCGCGGCCTTGACCGGTCTGCCCGTCCCCGACGCGGTCTTCATCGGCGGCGGCGCGACCGTCCCCGGGTTGCTGGAGGCGTGCTGGGCGGCGCTGCCACCGGGCGGCCGGCTCGTCGCCAACACCGTGACCCTGGAGTCCGAGGCGCTGCTCGCCGACTGGTACCGCCGCCACGGCGGCGAACTGATCCGCATAGCCGTCGCGCACGCGACCCCGGTAGGCGGCTTCACCGGATGGCGCCAGGCGATGCCGGTCACCCAGTGGTCCGCGGTCAAACCACCCGAATCCGCCGAACCGGCGGGGCCCACCAAGCCCGCAGGACCCGCTGAACCCGCTTCACCCGCTCAAGGAGAGACGCGATGACGGTGTACTTCATCGGCGCGGGCCCCGGCGCCGCCGACCTGATCACGGTGCGCGGCGCCCGTACGCTGGCGCGCTGCCAGGTGTGTCTGTACGCGGGCAGCCTGGTGCCACGTGAACTGCTCGACGAATGCCCGCCGGACGCCCGCCTCGTCGACACCGCCCGGCTTGACCTCGACCAGATCACCGCCGAGCTCGTCGCCGCCCACGAGGCGGGCCGCGACGTGGCGCGGCTCCACTCCGGCGATCCGTCGGTCTTCAGTGCCGTCGCCGAGCAGATGCGCCGCCTCGACGCGGCCGGGGTTCCGTACGACGTGGTCCCGGGCGTCCCCGCCTTCGCCGCCGCTGCCGCCGCGTTGAAGCGGGAGCTGACCGTGCCGACCGTCGGCCAGACCGTCATCCTCACCCGCATCGCCCAGCAGGCCACCCCCATGCCGGACGGGGAGGACCTCGCCACCCTCGGCCGCAGCGGCGCCCTGCTCGTCCTGCACCTGGCCGCCCGTTACGTGGACCGCGTGGTCGCCGAACTCCTCCCGCACTACGGCGCCGACTGCCCGGCGGCGGTGGTCGCCATGGCCAGCCGCCCGGACGAACTCGTCCTGCGCGGCACGCTGGACGGCATCGCGGCCCAGGTGAAGGCGGCGGGCGTGGTCCGGACGGCGGTCATCATGGTCGGCCGCACCCTGGGCGCGGAACAGTTCCGCGACAGCCATCTCTACTCCCCGGACCGCGAGCGCCCGCACGAGCCGTGCGACGCCCCCTCCGGCGGCGCCGACACCGCACGGTGACGCGCTGTTAGCCTTTAGCCCGAGCCTCAGCGTCAGGCTCAGGCCGGACGACCGTCCGGGGCGCGGGGAGCGCGGTGGGGCGAGGCGATGGGGGGCGGCTGTGCCGGGGTGGCTGGTGTTCGTGGCGTTGGGTGTCGTTCTCACGCTGGGCACGTGCCTGTGCGCGTCGATCAGCACCCGATCCATGAAGGGCTCGGTGTGGACCGACAGCGCGCGGCTGTGGGGTGACGGGGCGCTGGTGTTCCTGATGGTCGCTTCCGTGAGCTACCTCCTCGGCGCATTCGCGAGCTTGACCTGGGACAACGACGATCACACCCAGTGCGCGATGGAACGGCGGCAGCCCGGCGGCGCCTCGCTGTTGTCCCGTGACGTCACGTTGTTCCCGGTACGGGCCGTGTGCCGGTGGACGGACGGGGCCTACGACGCCGTACCGTCCTGGGTCAATCCGAGCATCTACGCGTCCCTGGCCGCGGCGGCGGTGTGTGCGATCCTCGCGATGTTCCGCCACGAGATGGCGGAGCGGGCCAGGTACCGGTCCGCCACCGGCGGATCCCCGGACGGAGACGCCCGCGGCACCGGATGAGCGGTCGCCGCGCGTACGCGACGCCCGGCCCGTCCAACGGCGCCCGTCCCGCCCCCCATCGGTCGTCAGCTCGCCCGCGGGCCCACCGGCGCGGCCCGCCCCACGATCGTGCCCGCGCGGTCGATGCAGATGACGTCCACCGCGACCGGCGCCCCGCGCAACACCCCGAGGGCCGTCTCGCGGGCCGCCGCGGCCACCAGATCGCCGAGCGGCACCCTGCGGGCCGTGCACAACTGGACCGTCTCCAGGCCGGTGTTGGCGGTCGCGACCGCCGTCGCCAGCTCCTCGTCCGCACCGCCGCGGCGGGCCAGCTCCGCGAGGAAGCCCTTGTCCACCTGGGAGCGCGAGGAATGCAGATCCAGGTGGCCCGCCGCCAGCTTGGACAGCTTCGCGAAGCCCCCGGCCACCGTCAGCCGGTCCACCGGATGGCGGCGCAGATACTTGAGCACCGCCCCCGCGAAGTCGCCCATGTCCAGCAGCGCGTCCTCCGGCAGCCCGTGCACGGCCACCGCGACCTTCTCCGACGTCGACCCCGTACAGCCCGCCACATGCGTACGCCCCGCCGCCCGTGCGACGTCCACCCCGCGCCGGATGCTGTCGATCCACGCCGAGCAGGAGTACGGCACCACGATGCCCGTCGTCCCCAGGATGGACAGCCCGCCGAGGATGCCCAGCCGCGGATTCCACGTGCTGCGGGCGATCTCCTCGCCGTGGTCCACCGAGATCTCTATCTCGACGTCACCGGCCCCGCCGTGCCGGGCGGCGACCGACGCGATGTGATCGCACATCATCTGACGCGGCACCGGGTTGATGGCCGGTTCGCCCACCGCGAGCGGCAGACCGGGACGGGTCACGGTGCCGACCCCGGGGCCGGCCCGGAAGACCACCCCGCTGCCGGGCGGCAGGGCCCGTACCGTGGCCCGGACCAGCGCGCCGTGTGTCACGTCCGGATCGTCCCCCGCGTCCTTGACGACCGCGGCCATGGCCCGGCCCGCGGCCACCTCCTCCGCCGCGAGCGCGAAGGCGGGCCGCTGCCCCTTGGGCAGCTCGATCGTCACCGGGTCCGGGAACTCCCCGCTCAGCAGCGCGGTGTACGCGGCCGTGGTGGCGGCGGTCGCACACGCCCCGGTGGTCCAGCCGTGCCGCAGCCCCGTCCGCTCCAGCTGCGCCCCGCGCCCGCCGGTCGCCTTGGTCTCCGTCTCCGCCGTCTCCGCCTCAGCCACGGGTCACCCGCCGCGCATACGATGACGGGCGCACGGACGACGAAAGGCACCCGATGAACAGCGCTCCGGCGCGCCATGTGCTCATCCTCGGCGGCACCACCGAGGCGCGCCGCCTCGCCGCCGAGCTGGACGGCGACCCCGCCCTGCGCGTCACCAGCTCCCTCGCGGGCCGCGTCGCCGAGCCGCGGCTGCCCGAGGGGCAGGTGCGGATCGGCGGGTTCGGGGGTGCCGAGGGCATGGCCCGCTGGCTCCGTGAGCACCAGGTGGACGCGCTCATCGACGCCACCCATCCTTTCGCCGGCACGATCAGTCTCCACGCGGCCCAGGCGGCCGCGTCCGTCCATGTTCCCCTGCTCGCCCTGCGCCGCCCCGGCTGGGTGGCCGGTCCGGGGGACCGCTGGCATCCGGCGGGGTCGCTGGCCGAGGCCGCGCGGCTGCTGCCCGCCCTGGGGGAGCGGGTGTTCCTCACGACGGGCCGGATGGGTCTCGCCGCCTTCGCCCACCTGACCGACCCGTGGTTTCTGGTCCGTTCGGTCGACGCCCCCGAGCCGCCGGTCCCACCGCGCATGGCGGTGATCCTGGACCGCGGCCCGTTCACCCTGGAAGGCGAGGCGGAGCTGCTCGCCCGCCACCGCATCGACGTCCTGGTCACCAAGGACAGCGGCGGCCAGGCCACCGCCCCCAAGCTCACGGCGGCCCGCGAGGCCGGCGTCCCGGTCATCGTGATCCGCCGCCCACCGGCCCCGCGGAACATCCCGGTGGCCGAGGACCCGGCCGAGGCCGTCGCCTGGCTCCACACCACTCTCGACTGACCCGAGTTCACTTGCCGGCTTCGGGGCCGTACCACTGGAGGGCCTGACCAGTTAGGGAAGCGATGCATTCGAAGTCGCGGTCGCGGTGCAGGAGGGTCAGCCCCTGCAACTCGGCAGTGGCGGCAACGACGAGGTCAACGGCTCCGGCGCTGCGGTGCTGACCTGCCCTGGTCAGCAGTTCCTGGACGTGCCAGGCGCGGTCGTAGGCGCGGTCGTCCACGGGCACCCAGCCGAACAGCAGCCGCAGGTCCTCGATGCCCCTCGCGCGGTCCTCGGCCGAGCGGGCGCTGTAAAAGAACTCAAGCTCGGTGATCGGGCAGGTCGCGATGAGCCCAGCCGCCGCAGCCTGGTCCCACCCGTACTGCTCGGCGTCCCTGCGCATGAACCGCGCGAGCGCGCTGGTGTCGATCAAGAACTGTGCGGCGCTCACCGACGGTAGTTCCTCTTGTCCTCCAAGAGCTCCAGATCGAACGCGCCCTCGTCCGCCGCAGCGCGCAGGCGGGTGAGCGCGAGCGCCCTCCGCCGATTCTCCAGCACCTCGCGGAGTGCGGTGTTGACCGTCTCCTTCTTGGTGCTCGTACCGAGTGCTTGGGCCACGTCGGCCAGCAGCTCGTCATCGAGATCGATAACGGTTCGGCTCATGAGGGGACCTCCATTGATATCAACCAAAGCATAACTTGTATCTCGCAGGTGCTCGGTCCTCGGTGATCCGGGGTTTTCCGTGGCGACATAGGGGTACTCAAACGGGTCGGAAGCGACTAAAAGGCACTGAAGTCACCGAAAGCCAACGAATGGCAGTTGCCGGAGCGGCGAGGCCCGCGGGAGGCACCATGGCCGAGCAGAAGACGCAGCAGGTCGGGATCTGGCCACGGCTCCCGGTGGCGGACTGGGCCGAGACCCGGGACACACTGCACATGTGGACCCAGATCGTCGGCAAGATCCGGCTGGCCCACGCACCCATGGTCAACCAGTGGTGGCAGGTCACCTTGTATGTCACCCCGCGGGGGTTGACGACGTCCTCGATCCCGTATCGGACGGGAGCATTCGATATCGAGTTCGACTTCGTCGACCACCGGCTTCGCATGCGTGTCAGCGACGGAAGCCGGCGCGAGCTGGCGTTGGAGTCCAAACCGGTGTCCCGGTTCTACGCCGAGACCATGGGCGCGCTGGGAGAGCTGGGCATCCGGACCCGCATAGACCCCCGGCCGAACGAGGTGGACCGGCCATCCCGTTCGCGGAGGACGACCGGCACGCCTCCTACGACCCGCACGCCGCGCGGCTGTTCTGGGGCCAGCTGCTGCGGGCGAACCAGGCGTTCGGGGAGTTCCGGTCCCAATTCGTCGGCAAGGTCAGCCCCGTGCACTTCTTCTGGGGGGGGCGATGGACCTGGCCTGCACCCGCTTCTCGGGCCGCCCCGCGCCGCCGCATCCCCCCGGTGGCGTCCCCAACTTGCCGGACTGGGTGACGAGGGAGGCCTACTCCGTCGAGTTGGCCAGCTGCGGGTTCTGGCCCGGCGGTGGTGAGGAGGGCGGGTTCTACGCCTACGCCTATCCCGAACCAGCCGGCTTCGCCGACCATCCGGTCCGCCCCGCGGAGGCGTCATACCAGCGGGAGGTCGGTGAGTTCGTGCTGCCCTATGAGGCGGTTGCCGCCGCTGCTGATCCGGACCGGGCGCTGAGCGAATTCCTGCACAGCACGTATGAGGCGACGGCCGAGCTGGGCGGCTGGGACCGGGAGGCGTTGGAGGCCGACCCACACCGCTGGGAACACCGCTGAAACCACGCCTGACAAGCCCGGCGTTACCCTTGCGCCGCCGCAGAACGGCGACACGGTATCCATATGCCCCGCCGCCTGAGCACGACGGGGCCTGACCTCCCGGCCCGTCAGAGCCAATTGACGATTGCGAGGGCGATCAGCGCGGCGAGTGCGCCGAGCCCGCCGAGGATTCCGACGCCTGCGGCGATCTTCACGCTGGCGGGCTGGGCCTCCCGCCAGCCCAGCTCCCCGGCCGCTTTCCGGATCAGACGGTGGCCCTCGGCGGACGAGAAGGTGTACTGCTCGGAGCCGTCCAAGGTCCGGTGCGAAGTGACGGACACGCTCCGGCCGACTGACACCGTCTTCCCCAGCCGCACTGCGCCCAGGCCCGCCTCGTACTCGACGGTGCGGACGACATCCGTCAGCGTGAAGATCTTCTCTTCCGGGCGCAGCGCGACGCGGTAGGTGTGCACCTGGGTGACCCGGCGACGGGTCAGCAGCTCCCGCCACTGCGGGACGTCGACGTCCACGGTCAGGTCGAATCCCCGCTCCGTCCGGCACATCCGATACGGCGTGCCCGCGGCGGCGGCCTCGATGCGGGCGTACAACTCATCGACAGCACCTGCGCTGTTGGCTCCCATCACGGACACGCAGAGTAACAGCACGTCAGTGGCCTGCCAAGGCATGCGGTGCCCCGGCCACACACCACCGGCCCGCGTCCGCACTGGCGCCTCCCGGTGGGGCCCGACCGATAACTCCCGACCGATAACTCACCGACGCGCCAACCAGTCGTGGCCGCGATCGAGCACTCGGCGAGCGGCGGTGGCCGTACCGTCTGCGCCTGCCCGGCAAGTGTGCCGCCGGCTTCCCGCCGCAGCGCGACACCTTTCACGGGAGGACCGTCGCCGGCGACCGCCCGGAGCGGGGCACATGAACGGCTGCGAGGACGGACACCAGGGCCCCGCAGACCCCAACCGGGACGGAAACCGAGACGGAAGATCACGAAGGGCCCGACCGCTGTGTGGTCGGGCCTTTCGTACACCCTGCTGGGCTGAGGCCGTCCGCTATTCGCGCTGGGAGCGCGGCCTAGCCCCGGTGGGGCTCGGGGTAGCGGCGTGGCGTCCAGACGATCTCGGTGCCGTCGCCGCGCCGCACCGTGCGGGTCTGGGACGAGCCCACCAGGAGGATGGTGCGCATGTCGACCTGGGCCGGGTCGAGGTCGGCCAGTCGGACGATGCGTACCCGCTCCTCCGGGCCGCCGATGTCCCGGCCGAGGACCACCGGTGTGTCGGGGGCGCGGTGCTCCAGGAGTAGTTCGCGTGCCTTGCCGACCTGCCAGACGCGGCTGCGCGAGCCGGGGTTGTAGAGGGCGAGCACCAAGTCGGCCGCTGCCGCGGCGCCCAGGCGTTCGGCGATGACCTCCCAGGGCTTGAGCCGGTCGGAGAGGGAGACCACCGCGTAGTCGTGGCCGAGCGGGGCGCCCGCGCGGGCGGCGGCCGCATGGGCTGCCGTCATGCCGGGCAGCACCCGCACCGGCACCTCGCGGTACGGGTCCTCGGACGCGGCCTCCAGGACGGCGGTCGCCATCGCGAAGACGCCCGGATCGCCCGAGGACACCACGGCGACGCGCCGTCCGCGGCGGGCCAGGTCGAGGGCGAACTCGGCGCGCTCCGCCTCCACCTTGTTGTCGGAGGCGTGGCGCCGCTGACCCGGCCGCACCGGCACCCGGTTCAGATAGGTGGTGTAGCCGACCAGGTCTTCGGCGGCGGCCAGTTCGCCCCGCGCCTCGGGGGTGAGCCACAGCGGGCCGGCCGGGCCGAGGCCGACCACCACGACCTCGCCCTGCCCGGCGGGGGTCCGCGCGTCGATCCGGCTCGGCAGCACCGCCACCGAGAAGTACGGCACCGACGCCGGGTCGACCTCCGCCAGCGGGGCCGTCCGCTCCGCGTCCATCGTGGCGCGCTCCACATACCGCGCGTCCGCCAGCCGTCCCGACCGCTCCAGGGCCCGCCGCACCGTGGGGAAGGTCCGGCCGAGCTTCATCACGGCCGCCGCGTCGGTCGTCGCGAGCCGTGCCGTCAGCTCCTCCTCGGGCAGTGTGCCCGGGAGGATCGTCAGCACCTCCTCGCCCTCCACCAGCGGCGCGCCGAGCCGGGCGGCCGCGGCGCTCACCGAGGTGACGCCGGGGATGACCTCGGTGGGGTAGCGGTTGGCCAGCCGCTTGTGCATGTGCATGTACGAGCCGTAGAAGAGCGGATCGCCCTCCGCGAGCACCGCGACCGTACGCCCCGCGTCCAGATGCGCGGCGAGCCGGGCGGATGCCTGCGCGTAGAACTCCTCCATCGCGCCCCGGTAGCCCCCCGGATGGTCGGTGCCTTCCGTCGTCACCGGATAGACCAGGCGCTCCTCGATGTGGTCGGGCCGCAGATGCCGCTCGGCGATGGATCGCGCGATGCTGCGGCCGTGCCGGGCGCTGTGATACGCGATGACATCGGCCTCGGCGATGACCTCCACGGCCCGTACGGTCATCAGGGAGGGGTCGCCGGGGCCGAGCCCCACCCCGTAGAGCCGGCCGGTCTGCTGCTCGCTCACTCTTCCTCGCTCGCTATCGCGTTGATCGCGGCCGCGGCCATGGCGCTGCCGCCGCGTCGGCCGCGCACCACCAGATGGTCAAGCGCCGCCGGGTGTCCGGCCAGCGCCTCCTTGGACTCGGCCGCGCCGATGAAGCCGACCGGCACACCGATGACGGCCGCCGGGCGCGGCGCGCCCTCCTCGACCATCTCCAGCAGCCGGAAGAGCGCGGTGGGCGCGTTGCCGACGGCGACGACCGAGCCCTCGAGCCGGTCCCGCCACAGCTCCAGCGCGGCGGCGCTGCGCGTCGTGCCCATCCGCCGCGCCAACTCCGGTACGTCAGGGTCGGAGAGCGTGCACACCACCTCGTTGCCGGCGGGAAGCCGCTTGCGGGTGACACCGCTGGCGACCATCTGCGCGTCGCACAGCACGGGGGCGCCGGCGCGCAGCGCGGCGCGGGCGCGGGAGACCACCTCGGGGGAGTACCCGAGGTCCTTGACCAGGTCGACCATGCCGCAGGCGTGAATCATCCGCACCGCGACCCGGCTGACGTCGGCGGGAAGGCCGCCGAGGTCCGCCTCGGCGCGGATGGTGGCAAAGGAGGCGCGGTAGATGGCCGCGCCGTCCTTCTCGTAGTCGAACACTGTGCCCTCGATCATCTCGTTCCCCGGGCCGCCGCCACGGCGTCGGCCACCTGCTCTGCTGTCACATCCACGCGCAGGTCCGCGCTGTCCGCCTCCGGCGTGTCCCGTACGGTGACCCGGTAGCCCGCGCCGGTCGCCAGCGCGTCCACCCAGCGGCCGCCGGGGTGGCCGCAGCGCCGCTCACAGCCGGAGAAGTACACCGGCAGCGAACCCGGACGACGGTCACCCGCCACCGCGCGCTCCGCGTCGGCACGCACATTGGCAAGGGACTTGGCGCAGCCGGGACGTCCGGTGCACGCACCGACGCCGAGCCACGGGGAGTCCGGCTCGGTCACGAGCCCGGCGTCGGACAGCTCGTGCGACGCGGCCCGGCCGCCGTCCGGGGAGAACCCCGGGAGCACCACGCCGCGCCAGGGTGTCACACGCAGCTCGCCCGACCCGCCCCGGGAGGCGAGCGTGGCGAGCAGCCGCCACTGGGCCGCGCTCACCCGGCCGAGCGGGACGGCGACGGACACGGCGCGGCGCCCGTCCGGCCCGGCCACCAGCCCCGGCGCGGGGCGCGGCCCCGAAGCGTCCGAGCCCTTGGGCTCGGGGCCCTTATGTGCGGTACGTACCGTTTCGATGCCCGCGTTGGCGAGTCGCGCCGCCAACCGGTCGGCCGTCACGGCGTGTTGCGCCGGGAGCTCCCGTACACGCCACGCCCGGCTGCCGCTCTCGCGCATTCCCGCCAGGAACTCCACGGCGGCCAGCGCGGCCGCGCGCGGCGCATCGCCGGCCCGCACTCTCAGCTCGGCGTCGCCGCCCGGCGTGTTGTGACCGTCCGCCCCGCCACCGCGACACGCCGGAGCGGGCATCCGCAGCACGGCCCCGCCGTCCGGCGTTGCGATCAATGTCACATCCGCGCCCAAGGCGGCCACATCGCCGCGCCCGTCGTCCAGCGCGAACAGGAAACGGCCCGACAAGGCGGACAACTCGCCCGACGTCTCGTCGCACAGCGCCGCGTCCAACTCCCGTGCCCACGCCGCCGCATCCGCATGCCCCGCGCCGTCCAGCCCGCACAGCGGCGACGCCACGATGTTGCGCACCCGGTCGTGCCGGTCCGACGGAAGCAGTCCGGCCGCCCGCAGCCGGGCCGCCAGCTCCGTGCCGCACCCCGCGTCCAGGCCGCGTACCTGCAGGTTGCCCCGGGAGGTGATGTCCAGCCGGCCGTCCCCCAGCTCCTCGGCCACTCCTGTCAGCGCGTCCGCCTGACGGGCCGTCAGCAAGCCTGCCGGCACTCGGATACGGGCCAGCGCGCCATCGTCCGCCGTGTGCAGCCGCAACGCCCCCGGGCAGGCGTCATCGGGCCCGCTCCGGCGGCCGGAGGGCGCTTCATTCCCAGGTGGGACGGTGGTCGGGGGAAGGGGCATGGCGGCGAGCATACCGACGATCGACCAGCCCTCTCCGTCCCCTGCCAGGTCAGCAACGCTTACTATGCTCAGCGGTGGGTCGTCCCGGCCCGCCGGACGCACAAGACGGCGTCAAGGGGAGGAAGCCGGTGCGAATCCGGCGCGGTCCCGCCACTGTGAGCACGGTGGCTGTCGGTACGGCAGCGGCCGGGCGAGCCAGGAACTCCCGCCGTCTTCCAACCCGCCCGGGGCGCGGACCCCGAGGAAGGCGCGCTGCGCATGATCCTGCTGCTGTCGACGTCCGACACCGACCTGCTCAGTGCGCGTGCCGCCACGGGCCCGGTGCCGTACCGCCTCGCCAACCCGGCCCGGCTCGCACTCGATGACCTCCCCGGCCTCCTCGACGGCGTCCAACTCGTCGTCGTCCGGCTTCTCGGCGGCGTCCGCGCCTGGCAGGAGGGGCTCGACACGCTGCTCGCCGGGGACCGCCCGGTTGTCGTCCTCACCGGTGAACAGGCCCCTGACGCCCAGCTCATGGAGGCGTCCACGGTCCCGGTCGGGATCGCCGCCGAGGCCCACGCCTATCTCGCCCACGGCGGGCCCGCCAACCTGGCCCAGCTGGCCCGGTTCCTCTCCGACACCGTGCTGCTCACCGGCCATGGCTTCGATCCGCCCGCGCCCGCCCCCACCTGGGGTCCGCTGGAGCGCACCGCGCGGACGACGACCGGCCCGACCATCGCCGTGCTCTATTACCGCGCCCACCACATGAGCGGCAACACCGCTTTCGTCGAGGCCCTGTGCCAGGCCGTGGAGGACGCGGGGGGCCGACCGCTGCCGCTGTTCGTCGCCTCCCTGCGCGCCCCCGAGCCCGAGTTGATCGAGGCCCTCGGCCCGGCCGACGCGGTCGTCACCACCGTCCTCGCGGCCGGCGGCACCCGGCCCGCCGAGGCGTCCGCGGGCGGCGACGACGAGGCGTGGGACGCGGGCGCGCTCGCCGCGCTCGACGTACCCGTCCTCCAGGCGCTGTGCCTGACCAGCTCGCGCGCCGTATGGGAGGAGAACGACGAGGGCCTGTCGCCGCTGGACGCCGCCACCCAGGTGGCCGTCCCGGAGTTCGACGGACGGCTCATCACCGTGCCGTTCTCCTTCAAGGAGGTCGACGCGGACGGTCTGCCGGTCTATGCCGCCGACCCCGAGCGCGCCGCGCGCGTCGCGGGCATCGCGATACGACACGCCCGGCTGCGCCACATCCCCGCGGCCGACAAGCGCCTCGCGCTCGTCCTCTCCGCCTACCCCACCAAGCACTCCCGGATCGGCAACGCCGTCGGCCTCGACACCCCGGCGAGCGCCGTCGCCCTGCTGCGCCGGCTGCGCGCCGAGGGCTACGATTTCGGCCCCGAGGACGGGCCAAACGCGGTCCCGGGCCTGGCCTCCGGCAATGGCGACGAGCTGATCTATGCCCTCATCGAGGCGGGCGGCCATGACCAGGACTGGCTCACCGAGGAGCAGCTGGCCGCCAACCCGGTCCGCATCCCGGCCGCCGACTACCGCCGCTGGTACGCCACGCTGCCGCGGGAGCTGCGCGACGCGGTCGAGGAGCACTGGGGTCCGCCGCCCGGCGCGATGTTCGTGGACAGCAGCCGCGACCCCGAGGGCGAGATCGTCCTCGCCGCGCTGCGCCGTGCCAACCTCCTGGTCGTCATCCAGCCGCCGCGCGGCTTCGGCGAGAACCCCATCGCCATCTACCACGACCCCGATCTGCCGCCCTCGCACCACTATCTGGCCGCCTACCGCTGGATGGCCACGCCCCGGGCGGACGGCGGCTTCGGCGCCGACGCCATGGTGCACCTGGGCAAGCACGGCAATCTGGAGTGGCTGCCGGGCAAGAACGCGGCCCTGTCCGCCGCCTGCGGCCCCGACGCCGCGCTCGGCGATCTGCCGCTGATCTACCCGTTCCTGGTCAACGACCCGGGCGAGGGCACCCAGGCCAAGCGCCGCGCCCACGCCACCCTGGTCGACCACCTCGTACCGCCGATGGCCCGCGCCGAGTCCTACGGTGACATCGCGCGGCTGGAGCAGCTGCTCGACGAGTACGCCGCCATCTCCGCGATGGACCCGGCCAAACTCCCCGCCATCCGCGCCCAGATCTGGACCCTGATCCAGGCCGCCAGGCTCGACCACGACCTGGGCCTGGAGGCCCGGCCGGACGACGACGGCTTCGACGACTTCCTCCTGCATGTCGACGGCTGGCTGTGCGAGGTCAAGGACGCCCAGATACGCGACGGACTGCATGTCCTCGGCGCCGCCCCGACCGGGCCCGGGCGCGTCAACCTCGTCCTGGCCATTCTGCGCGCCCGTCAGATCTGGGGCGGTACGACGGCCCTTCCCGGGCTGCGCGAGGCGCTCGGCCTCGACGAGTCGGCCGCCACCCGCACCGGCGCCGACGCGGCCGAGGAGCGCGCCCGCGCGCTCGTCCAGGCGATGGAGGACGCCGAGTGGGCCCCGGAGGCCGCCCGGAAGGCCGCCCTCGGGCTGCCCGAGGAGCAGCGCGCCCCGGTCACCGCGATCCTGGACTTCGCCGCCCGCGAGGTCGTACCGCGCCTCGCCGCCACCACGGACGAGATCGACCACGCCGTCCACGCGCTCAGCGGCGGCTTCGTCCCCGCCGGCCCGTCCGGCTCGCCGCTGCGCGGACTGGTCAACGTCCTGCCGACGGGCCGTAACTTCTACTCGGTCGACCCCAAGGCGGTGCCCAGCCGGCTGGCCTGGGAGACCGGCCAGGCGCTCGCCGACTCGCTCCTGGAGCGCTACCGCGCCGACAACGACGGCCAGTGGCCGAAGTCCGTCGGCCTGTCGCTGTGGGGCACGAGCGCGATGCGCACCTCCGGCGACGATGTGGCCGAGGCGCTCGCGCTGCTGGGCATCCGCCCGGTGTGGGACGACGCCTCGCGGCGGGTGACCGGGCTCGAACCCGTGCCGACCGACCAGTTGGGCCGCCCGCGGGTCGATGTCACGCTGCGCATCAGCGGCTTCTTCCGTGACGCCTTCCCGCATGTCGTCGCGCTGCTGGACGACGCCGTACGGCTCGCCGCGTCCCTGGACGAGGCCGACGAGGACAACTACGTACGGGCGCACACCCGGGCCGACCTCGCCGAACACGGCGACGAGCGCCGCGCCACCACCCGTATCTTCGGCTCCCGCCCGGGCACCTACGGGGCCGGGCTGCTCCAGCTCATCGACAGCCGCGACTGGCGCACCGACGCCGACCTCGCCGAGGTCTACACGGTCTGGGGCGGCTATGCCTACGGCCGTGAGCTGGACGGACGTCCGGCCCGCGAGGAGATGGAGAGCGCCTACCGCCGGATCGCGGTCGCGGCGAAGAACACCGACACCCGCGAGCACGACATCGCCGACTCGGACGACTACTTCCAGTACCACGGCGGCATGGTCGCCACCGTGCGCGCGCTGAAGGGCGCCGCCCCCGCCGCGTACATCGGCGACTCCACCCGCCCCGAGACGGTCCGCACCCGCACCCTGCACGAGGAGACCTCACGGGTCTTCCGTGCCCGGGTGGTCAATCCGCGCTGGATCGAGGCGATGCGCCGGCACGGCTACAAGGGCGCCTTCGAACTCGCCGCGACCGTCGACTATCTCTTCGGCTACGACGCCACCACGGGCGTGGTCGCCGACTGGATGTACGACAAGCTCGCCCAGACCTATCTGCTCGACCCGGAGAACCGCTCGTTCCTGGAGGAGGCCAACCCCTGGGCGCTGCACGGCATGGCCGAGCGGCTGCTGGAGGCCGAGAGCCGCGGCCTGTGGGCGGAGCCCGACCCGGAGGTGCTGGAGCGGGTACGGGAGCTGTATCTGGAGACGGAGGGCGGCCTGGAGGGCGGGGAGGACTGAGCCTTCCCGGGGTTGCGGGATCCCGGCCGTCCGCCCGCTAGCCGGCGGATGGCCGGGCGGCCTGCCGGACCCGGTCGGGCCAGGGCGGACAGTTCACCAGTTCGGCCCACTCACGGTCGTAAGCCCCGGGCACCGCCCGCCCCGCGGAGGCCCAGCGCTCGACCAGCGCCGCGTAGATCGGTACGGATGTTGACTGGTGAACGGTCTGATGAACCGTTCCGCCGCCTTCGGTGCTCCGGTCCAGCGCTCTGCTCGGCTGCGAGAGAGAACGGCGTCGCATCGTCGTCGTCATAGTCGGCCAACGCGCCACGCCCCGTCAGGTCACCCTCTGTGCGCCTGTCTCACCCGCATCGGCGTGGCTTCGCACACGTCAGCGACTCCCGCCGGACACCCGGGCGGCCCCGCTCCATGAACCCGTTCCCGCCCGGCAATGAAAAGCGTTGCCGAAACCATAAAGCGCATTTCACCAGGGCCCGGAAGTCTCCTGATAACCGTGTCCATTACCGCCTTTGGAGATTTTCCCCGGTGCTGTTTCAATTGCGCTGTCCCGACGGCGAGCCGAGGAGGAGCGGGTGGGAGCTCATGCGCACGGACACGGCGAGGACCATGGCAAACACGCCCACGCGGTGGCGGAGAACGCCGACCGCCGCTGGCTGACCTGCGCACTCGCGCTGATCACCGGCTTTATGGCGGTCGAGGTCGTGGTCGGGGTGCTCGCGCGCTCGGTGGCGCTGATGTCCGACGCCGCCCATATGCTCACCGACGCCGCCTCGATCGTGCTGGGGCTGATCGCGATCCGGCTCTCGGCGCGGCCCGCGCGGGGCGGATATACCTATGGGCTCAAGCGGTCGGAAATCCTTTCCGCCCAGGCCAATGGCCTTTCACTGCTGCTGCTCGGCGCCTGGCTGGGTTATGAGTCGGTGGAGCGGCTGATCGATCCGCCCGAGGTGACCGGCGGTCTGGTGCTGGCCACCGCGCTCGTCGGGGTCGCGGTCAACATCGCGGCGGCGTGGTGCATGTCGAAGGCGAATCGCTCCTCGCTCAATGTCGAGGGCGCCTTCCAGCATGTGCTCAATGACCTCTACGCCTTTATCGCCACCGCCGTCGCAGGCCTGGTGGTGGTGGTGACCGGCTTCGCACGGGCCGACGTGATCGCCGGTCTCGTCGTGGTGGTCCTCATGGTCAAGGCGGGTGTGGAGCTACTGCGGGCCTCCGGGCGCATTCTGCTGGAGGCGGCGCCCGCCGGGGTGGAGCCCGATGAGGTGGGGAACCGGCTGGTCTCCCATGCGGAGGTGGCCGAAGTGCACGATCTGCATGTCTGGCAGATCACCTCGGGCGAGGTGTCGCTCTCCGCGCATGTCCTGGTCGCGGCGCTCGGCGACTGCCACGCGGTCCGGGAGGATCTGGAGGGGGTGCTGCACCGGGAGTACGGGATCACCCACACCACGCTCCAGGTCGACCACATCGGCGACCACGCCTCGCTGCCACGGCGGGACGGTGAACATCAGCGCGCCGATGCCGTGTCCGTCGACCACTGTCTGACCGCCCACGGCCCGGTGCACCGAGCGGCGCCGCACGACCACTGAGAGCTACGGCCCGCCCCGGATTCCGCGCCGGCGCCCGGCCGTATCAGGCGGCGGCCGGGACGTTGTGCGGGGCGAAGACGGCGGTCACGAGCTTCCTCGCGACGTGGGCAGCCAGCGCTTCCACCGCGATGCGGGCCAGCTTTGCCAGGACGGTCGTCAGGATTTCGGCCATGGGGGTTACCTCACTGGGTGAACATGATGCGGAAGCGAGGCATCCGCTTCCATCACCGAGGTTCGCCGAGGCGGGGAAGCGCGCGGAGGCCTGCGGGTAAGCATTCGGTGAACGGACGGCAAGACCTCGGTGTCGGACGTTGCACGGGGTCAGGGGTGCGCGCGCTCGGGGTGCTCCGGGTCCTCGAGCCGGACCGGCGGCAGGAACTCGCCGAGCAGCGTGCGATGCCACCAGGCCCCGGTGGCACGCCGCTCCCGCCGGGTGGTGAAGCGGTAAAGATACAGCCGGGCGCGGATATGGGTGGGCGGCGTCTCGGGGAAGGGGGACACCCGCAGCAGCCTCAGCGTCGCCCGGTCGTTCGTCAGCAGCTTGGTGACCAGCGGGGTGAACCACGATCCGGCGTAGGCCGAGGAGATCCCGGCGAACCACATCATCCAGTCCAGCCGCAGATGGTACGGCGCGTACTGACGCGGCATCCTGCGCACATCGCCCGGCTTGCCCCGGAACTCGTACTCCTTCCAGACCGTGTCCGGGGTGATCGCCGGCTCGTCGGTGCCCTCGATCATCACCTCCTGCCGGCTGCGGTTGACGCTGCCGAAGGCGCCGTAGGTGTTGACCAGGTGGAGCGGGTTGAAGGAGTAGTTCATCAGCTGGCGGCCCGACAGCAGATTGCGGGCCGGCCAGTAGCTGAGCGTCAGCACCAGCGCGGTGGCGGCCAGCACCAGAACCTCGTACCAGACCGGGGGAGCGGCGAGCGGAGGCGGCTGGGGCAGCCCCAGCACCTCGGCCGCGCGCCGCCCGTCGACCGCGGAGAGCGCCAGCAGGATCGTCAGCCAGTTCAGCCATGCGAAGTTGCCGGAGGCGACCAGCCACAGCTGGGTGACGACGATGATGCCCGCGGCCACGCTCGCGACCGGCTGCGGGGTGAACAGCGCCAGCGGCACGACGAGCTGGGACACATGGTTGGCCGCCACCTCCGCCCGGTGCAGCGGCTTGGGCAGATGGTGGAAGTACCAGCTCAGCGGCCCCGGCATCGGCTGGGTCTCATGGTGGTAGTACAGACAGGTCAGATCGCGCCAGCAGCGGTCCCCGCGGATCTTGATCAGCCCGGCGCCGAACTCGACCCGGAACAGGAGCCAGCGCAGCAGCCACAGGATGAGAACGGACGGCGCGGTGTGCTCGTTGCCGAGGAAGATCGCGAGAAACCCCGTCTCCAGCAGCAGTGACTCCCAGCCGAAGCCGTACCACACCTGCCCCACGTTGACGATCGACAGGTAGAGCAGCCACAGCACGAGCCACGCCGCCATCGCGGCCCACAGCGGCACCTGATCCGCGGCCCCCACCAGCAGGGCGGCCGACAGCGCGGTGCCCAGCCAGGCGCAGACGGAGAAGAAGCGATCGGAGTAGTGCAGATGGAACAGGCTGGGCGACCGGCGGAACGGCACCCGCGCGACGAAGCGCGGCACCGGTGTCAGCCCATGCTCGCCGAGCAGGGCCCGGCCCTGGTCGACCGCCGTCAGAAACGCGATCAGGTAGATCGCGGCCAGCCCCCGCTGGAAGACGAGCCGGCTCAGCCAGTAGTCGGATGAGGTGAACCACTCCATGGCGGCCGCTCCCTGAGCCTGTCGCTGCCTCGGCCTGCGTGTATCCGTACCACCTCCGACGGGTGCCCGTGGCGCGCCGGGTCATACGGCGGGCCGAGTTCATTCGGTAGGGGGCTTCCGCCGACGGGACTGAACCGGTTCAATCCGCCGACGCGACCCCTACGACAGCGACGGCACCACCGGCCGCCAGGGCGCGAACGGGCTCTCGCCGCGCGGCAGCAGGCCCGCGAGCTCCGGACAGTGGCGCAGGATCACCGAGGCCATGCCGCCCTTCTCCACCCAGTCCAGACCCAGCGGCGTGTACACCTCGGGGCGGAAGTCCACGGTGAGGAAGCGGTCGCTCTGGATCCGCCGGGTGGCCATGAGCAGAAAGACCCGGAACGCCGTATCGCTGAAGCCGAAGCCCTCGGGCGGGTTCTCCGCGAACAGCCCGATCATGGTGTCGATCTCGTCGACCGAGGCATAGACGTCCTCGAGCCGTGCGACCGTGTCCGGGTCGCCGGACAGCTCCTCGAAGGAGCGGATGCGCGGCTTGTGCAACCCGGCGCGGAAGTCGTTGTACCGTGGCACGCCCCGCCGCCGGGTGCGCACCAGATCCACCACCGACAGATCGATGATCTCGCCGTCCCGTTCGAAGCGCTGCAGCGCGCGCGGGAAGTTGTTGAGGGCGATCGCGCCCGGGTGGGCGATGCCGAAGGAGTAGAGGGTGTCGGCGAGCCCCGTCTTGCGCAGCACGCCCTCCGCCGCCGCGCCCCGCACCTCGGGGAAGCCGAGCGACTGGAGCCGCTGCCCGAAGCGGTGGTCGCGCAGCTCGAAGTCGTCCGGGATCAGCGGATGCATCCGGTAGACGGCCACGAAGTCCTCGGTGAGGGCGAAGGGCACCTCGTGGTGGTCCGGCACGGTGCGGGGGATGCCCGTGAGCGCGTTCGCCTCGAACAGCCACAGGCCGAGCTTGGACAGCCAATGGTCCGGCGGTCCCTGCCAGTTGGTCTTCAGCGCGATGTCGATCACCTTGGTGGCGAGGATGGCCGGAGTCCACTCCACCGTATGGATCTTGGCGATGAGCGCGGAGACCACCAGGCGCGCCGTGTGGTACACCGACTCCTCACTCATGGAGGGGTAGGCGCGGCGCAGCGCGTCGCAGACCGCGTTGTGCTCGCGGGCGAAGAGCGTGTGCATCACGCTCAGGCCCAGCCACCAGTTGTCGGCGAAGCCGGTCAGCGGCACCCCGCCCGGGCCCAGCGGCAGATGGCCGTCCTCCAGGCGCAGTCCGGCGCCACCGCCCGCCTCGCGCAGCGAGGCCGCGGTCCGCTCGTCCCCGCCGTACACCTCCGAGCCGTCCCACCAGTGGGAGGCGGCGTTGGGGAAGAGGATCGGGGGCCGGCCGGGCAGCTCGATGCCCTCGTTGTCCGCGAAGCGCATCACCTTCTCCACGGGTCCGCCCGCGGCGTTGCGCCAGGTGCCGCCGGGTGGCATGGGGACCTCGACGGTCCTGCCGCCCGCCGGGCAGCGGCGGTGGTCGACCCAGTCATGGACCTGGAACTGGATCCAGGCGGCGGCCAGGATGTTGAGCGAGGTGGCCGGCAGGAAGCGCTCCCGGTACAGCAGCTGTCTGCTGACGGTGACCGGGTTCGGCACATCGAAGAGATCCGGCCGGTGGACCGGCGGGAGATTGCGGCCGAAGGGGGCGCCGACCGCACCCATCCGCGGCGCGGACAGATCGTTGCCCGAGCCGTCGTACGAGCGGGCGACGCGCAGCTTCTCATCGGCCGGCGCGGGCGCCGGCTCGGGCCGCGGCGGCGCCTCCTTGACGTCGGGGTCGATGAGATTGAGGCGGCGCAGCGTCTGCCGCAGTGCGACCAGGTTGAGCAGCCCCAGCGGAGCCGGCAGCCGGTGCCAGGGCACATAGCGGTTGACCAGGGCGAAGGCCGCCCGCATCGGGAGCCCGAGGAGTGCGTTGCGGCGCGGCTCGGCGGCGGCGAAGCGAAGCCCGAGGCGGTGTGCGGCGGCGGCGTCGTAGGCGGCCTTGCGGGCCCGGTTGAGATTGCCGAGCGGACGGAACTCCTCGGTGGTGTGCCAGGGGTTGAACGCGAGCTGCTCGACCCGGCGGGCCGCCGACCGGGCCTCGGCGGTGTCGAGATCCTGGCGCGGCACGGTCAGCAGCGCCACCGGGACGACCGGTGCGTCGCTCTCCCGCCACTCCACCGAGCCGTCCTCCACCGGGGTGCGGCCCCCGTCCAGATAGCGCTGTACGCACAGCTCGAAGGCGATGTCGCCGGTGGCGAGCCGCATCGCCAGCTCATGGTGGAGATAGTCGGGGTCGTCGCGGTCGGGCGGGGGAGCGGGGATGCCGCCGGGGGCCGGGCGCAGCTGATAGCGGACCGGCCCGGCCGCGCCCCACAGGATCGCGCCACAGCTCCAGAAGGTCTCCCGGGCCAGCGAGCCGACGGTGTGGCGGGTGGCGGTCCGCACATTGCGGCGCATCCGGTCGGCGGTGGCCCAGCCGACGGTCAGCGGCAGCCGTACGAAGAGCCCGAACGCCTTCTCGACGGTGCTGCCCGCCCCCGCCGTGGCCTTGGCGAAGGCGACGAACTCACGCGCGTCGGCCGCGTGGGACACCGGGAAGCTGGTGGCCAGCAGATCGTGGGTCTCCTCGGGCTCGGCCTGGATCCGTACGGCGACGCCGCGCAGATCGGGCGAGGCGTCGTGATGCTCGGCGCCGCTCGCGTTGGACAGCCGCACCACGGCCGGATACTCGGCGCCCGGCCGGGCGTACCCCACGCACAGCTCGGGCGGCAGATCGTCATGGAAGCGCAGCCGGGCGTTCTCGACGCCGAGCGCCGCCTTGGCGTGGAAGGTGCGCAGCAGATGCGGGGCGCCCGAGCCGTCCTTGTTCGCCACCTGCACCCGCATCAGCTCGCGCGCCAGCTCGTCGAAGAGCAGCCGCTCGGCCTCGGGGCTGCCGCCTTCGTATGCCTCGTAGCCCTCGTACGCCGCGCGTGATGCGTACTCCTGTACGGACTGCTCTTGCTGTCCGGTGTCGACCATGGGGAACGCTCCGTGCGGGACAGACGGGACGAGGGGGAACAAAGAAGACAGTAGGGGAGGGGTGGCCGAGCCGCAGCCCGGAGCCGGTGCGGGGGTGGTGTCCGGGCGTCCGGGCAGGCGGATGCGGCCTGCGGCACACTGGGGGCATGCCGGAGCTGCCCGAGGTGGAGCCCCTCGCCGGAATGCTGGCCGAGCGCGCCGTCGGCCGGGAGATCGCCCGTGTCCTCCCCGTGGCGGTGAGCGTGCTGAAGACCTACGATCCGCCGCTGACCGCCCTGGAGGGCCGTACCGTCACGGCGGCGGGCCGCCACGGCAAGTTCCTCGACCTGGCCACTGACGGCCCGGACGGCCCCCATCTGGTCGTCCATCTCGCCAAGGCGGGCTGGCTGCGCTGGCGGGACGGGCTGCCGGAGGCGCCGCCGCGCCCCGGCCGGGGCCCGCTGGCGCTGCGGCTGCTCCTGGCCGGCCCGGAACGCTCCGGCTTCGACCTCACCGAGGCCGGTACGCGCAAGGGGCTCGCGGTCTACTCCGTACGGGATCCGCGGGAGGTGCCGGGCATCGCCCGGCTGGGCCCCGACCCGCTCGACGAGACCTTCACCCTGGAGGCGTTCGCCGGGCTGCTGCACGGCGTACGCCACCGGATCAAGGGGGTGCTCCGCGACCAGAGCGTCATCGCCGGCATCGGGAACGCCTATTCGGACGAGATCCTGCACGCCGCGCGGATGTCGCCCTACCGGCTCGCCTCGGATCTGACCGAGGAGGAGATCGCCGTGGTGTACGAGGCGATCGGCGCCACCCTGCGCTCCGCCGTCGAGCGGTCGCGCGGGCTCGCCGCCGGGGACCTCAAGGCGGAGAAGCGCAGCGGTATGCGGGTCCACGGCCGCACCGGCGAGCCGTGCCCGGTGTGCGGCGACACCGTCCGCGAGGTGTCCTTCCGGGACACCTCCCTGCAGTACTGCCCCACCTGCCAGACCGGCGGCAGACCGCTCGCCGACCGGCGGATGTCCCGCCTGCTCAAATAGCGCTGCCGACCTGCCAGTTGACCCCGCCGACTTGACCCGCGGGCGCCGGATCCGCCATATGGTGCTGTCGCATCTCCCCGCTTCACCTCATGTCACTTCACTCCACGTCACGGAGCACCATGACCAAAGCCCTGATCATCGGTGGCGGCATCGCCGGCACGGTGACCGCGATGGCCCTGCACAAAGCCGGGATCGACGCGGTCGTCCACGAGGCGTACCCCCCGGACGCCACCGACACGGGTGCGTTCCTCGTCGTCGCGGCCAACGGCCTGGAGGCGCTGCGCACGATCGACGCCCACGGACCCGTCCTGGAGAACTCCTTTCCGGCCGGCCGCGCCGACTTCATCAGCAACACCGGCAAGCGCCTCGGCCAGAAGCCGATCGCCGGCTCGGAGGAAGGGGGCCTCGGGGCCCGTACGATCAAACGCGCCACCCTGGCCCGGGTGCTGCGCGAGGAGGCGGCGAGCCGCGGGGTGCGCATCGAGCACGGCAAGCGGCTGCTCGCCGCCCACACCGCCCCCGACGGCCGGATCGTGGGCTCCTTCGCGGACGGCGGCCGGGCGGTGGGGGACGTGCTGATCGGCGCCGACGGCATCCACTCGCTCATCCGCCGGGTCATCGACGCGGGCGCGCCCCGGCCGCGCTACACCGGGCAGCACACGGTGTGCGGCTACACCCGCGACGCCGCCTCGCCCCCGGACCACGGCGCCTACACCATGATCTTCGGCAAGCAGGCGTTCTTCGGCTGCACCACCGCCCCCGACGGCGAGGTCTGGTGGTTCTGCAACGCCCCGGCCGAGGAGCTGTCCAAGGCGGAGCTCGCCGCCGTCACCCCGGAGCAGTGGCGGGAGCGGCTGCTGGCGCTCTTCGCGGAGGACAACACCCCCGCCGCCGATATCGTCCGCGCCACCGGCGACTCCCTCGTGGCCACCGGCGCCTATGACCTCATCTCCACCCCCACCTGGTCCGACGAGGGGATGGTCATCGTGGGGGACGCGGCGCACGCCTGCGCGCCCAACGCCGCACAGGGCGCCTCGATGGCCATCGAGGACGGCGTCGTGCTCGCCACATGCCTGCGCGATCTGCGCGGGCCGCGGTCGGCGTTCGCCGCGTACGAGGCGCTGCGCCGCGAGCGGGTCGAGCGGGTGGCCACGACCAGCGCGGGCATGGTCCGCCGCACGGCCCCCGGACCCGTGGGGCGGGCCCTGCGCGACGCCACCCTGCCGCGCAAGCTCGACCGGGCGGCGGGCAACGGCGGGTCGGACTGGCTGACCGGCTACCGCATCGACTGGGACGAGCCGGTCGACGGCGCGACGGCGCGCAAGCGGCGCTGACCGGCCCACCCGGGACCTTCGGCGCACGGGCTCCGGGACCGAGGCCGGCCGCCACGCCGGTTTGGCCTCGGTCCGCACGGGCACTCGGAACCCTCTGGTTCCGTACGCCCGGGAGTCTCTTGTGAGCGCACTCCGTATCGTGATCGTCGGTGCCGGATTCGCCGGCTACCAGGCCGCCCGTACGCTCTCCCGCACCCTGCGCGGTGCCGCGGAGATCGTCGTGATCAATCCCAACGACTATTTCCTGTATCTGCCGCTGCTGCCCGAAGTGGCCGCCGGGGTCCTGGAGCCCCGACGGGTCTCGGTCTCCCTGACGGGCACCCTTTCGCACGTCCGGCTGGTGCTGGGCGAGGTCGACTCGGTCGACCTCGCCGCCCGCCGGGTCGCCTGGAGGGACCCCGAGGGCGGGCGCGGCGAGATGGGCTACGACCGGCTCGTCCTCTCGGTCGGCAGCGTCAACAAGCTGCTGCCGATCCCGGGCGTGGCCGAGCACGCCCATGGCTTCCGTGGCATGCCGGAGGCCCTCTATCTGCGGGACCATGTGACCCGCCAGATCGAGATGGCCGCGGCTGCGGAGAACCCCCGGGAGCGGGCCGCCCGCTGCACCTTCGTGGTGGTCGGCGCCGGCTACACCGGGACCGAGGTGGCCGCCCACGGCGTGCTGTTCACCGACGAGCTGCACCGCCAGAACGCGGCGCTGCGCGGCGAGCCGCGCCCCCGCTGGCTGCTGCTCGACATCGCCCCGCGGGTCCTGCCCGAGCTGGACAAACGGCTCTCCCGCACGGCGGACCGGGTCCTGCGCAATCGCGGTGCGGAGATCCGTACCCGCACCTCGGTCAAGGAGGCCACCTCGGACGGGGTGCTGCTCGACGACGGCGAGTTCGTCGAGACCCGCTCGCTGATCTGGTGCGTCGGAGTACGCCCCGACCCGCTGGTGGAGGACATCGGGCTGCCGACCGAGCGCGGACGGCTGCGGGTCGACCAGTATCTGGCCGTGCCCGGCCATCCGGAGGTGCTGGCCTGCGGGGACGCCGCCGCGGTGCCCGACCTGACCCGCCCCGGGCAGTTCACCCCGATGACCGCGCAGCACGCGCAGCGCCAGGGCAAGGTCGCGGGCCACAACATCCTCGCCTCCCTCGGCCGCGGCACGCCGAGGCCGTACAAACACCACGACCTGGGGTTCACGGTCGACCTCGGCGGGGTGCAGGCGGCTGCCGACCCGCTGCACATACCGCTGTCCGGACCGATCGCCAACGCGGTCACCCGCGGCTACCACCTGGCGGCGATGCCCGGCAATCGCGTCCGGGTGGCCGCCGACTGGCTGCTCGACGCGATGCTGCCACGCCAGGCGGTGCAACTCGGAGTGGTGCCGGCCTGGGCGGTGCCGCTGGACACCGAGTCGCCCGAGATCGCGCACTCGGCGCGGGACCGCGGCTGACCGCCGGAAGACCCTGGAAGGAGAACAATGCAACACGAACAGCTCAGCGAGCTCGGGCAGCAGCTCCGGGTGGACTCGGTGCGCGCCTCCGCGGCCGCCGGGTCCGGCCATCCGACGTCCTCGATGTCGGCCGCGGACCTGATGGCCGTCCTGATGGGAAACCATCTGCGTTACGACTTCGAACAGCCCGACCACCCGGGCAACGACCACCTGATCTTCTCCAAGGGCCATGCCTCACCGCTGCTGTACTCGCTCTTCAAGGCGGCCGGGGCGATCAGCGACGAGGAATTCCTCACCTTCCGTAAGCGCGGCAGCAGGCTGGAGGGCCACCCCACGCCCCGGCTGCCCTGGGTGGACGTGGCCACCGGCTCCCTGGGCCAGGGGCTGCCCTTCGGCGTCGGCATCGCGCTGAGCGCGAAGAAGCTCGACCATGTGCCCAGCCGGGTCTGGGTGCTGTGCGGGGACAGCGAGATGGCCGAGGGGTCGATGTGGGAGGCGTTCGAGCACGCGGGCTACGAGCGGCTCGACAATCTCACCGCCATCATCGATGTGAACCGACTGGGCCAGCGCGGCCCGACCCGCCATGAGTGGGACCTGGACGCCTACGCCCGGCGCGTCCGCGCCTTCGACTGGCACACCATCGAGATCGACGGCCACGACATCGCCGCGATCGACCGCGCGTACGGCGAGGCGGCGTCCACCGTCGGCCGCCCCACCGCCATCATCGCCCGCACCCTCAAGGGCCGGGGCGTCGCCTCGGTGGAGAACCGGGAGGGCATGCACGGCAAGCCGCTGAAGAACGCGGAGGAGGCGATCGCCGAACTGGGCGGCGTACGGAACATGGCGGTGCCGGTGCTCGGCCCGCCCGCCGTCGCCCCCACCCGGCCCGCCTCGGAGGGGCCGCTGAGCCTGCCGCGCTTCAACATCGGCGACACCGTCCCCACCCGCGACGCGTTCGGGGAGGCGGTCGCCGCCGTCGGCACGGCCCGCGGCGATGTGGTGGCGCTCGACGGCGAGGTGGGCGACTCGACCCGGCTCGAGTACTTCCACAAGGAGCACCCCGAGCGGTACTTCGAGTTCTTCATCGCCGAACAGCAGATGGTGGCCGCCGCGGTCGGCATGCAGGCGCGCGGCTGGAACCCGTACGTCGCCACCTTCGCGGCTTTCTACACCCGTGCCTACGACTTCATCCGGATGGCCTCCATCAGCCGCGCCGACCTCAATCTGGTCGGCTCCCACGCCGGAGTGGCCATCGGCGAGGACGGCCCCTCGCAGATGGGCCTGGAGGATCTGGCGGCCCTGCGGGCGGTGCACGGCTCCACCGTGCTCTACCCGTGCGACGCCAACCAGACCGCCCAGCTCATCGCCGCCATGGCCGAGGAGTCGGGCATCCGCTATCTGCGCACCACCCGCGGCGGAACCCCCGTCATCTATCCGCCCTCCGAGCGCTTCCCCATCGGCGGCAGCAAGCTCATCCGTGCCACCGAGCACGACCAGGTCACCCTGGTCGGGGCCGGGGTGACCGTCCACGAGGCCATCGAGGCCGCCGACCGGCTCGCCCAGGACGGCATCGCCGCCCGGGTCATCGACCTGTACTCGGTCAAGCCGGTGGACACCGTGACGCTGCGCGCAGCCGCCGACGTGACGGGCCGTCTGATCACCGTCGAGGATCACCACCCCGAGGGCGGGCTGGGCGACGCCGTCCAGAGCGCCTTCGCCGACGGCGGCACGGCGCCCCGGATGGTCCGCCTCGGAGTGCGCATCATGCCGGCCTCCGCCACCCCCGCCGAGCAGCTCAGCGAGGCCGGGATCGACGCGGAGGCCATCGCGACGGCCGCCCGCGAACTCATCGGCAAGGCGCCCATCTGAGGGGAGCGGGGGGTCGGAAGGAGCGGACCATGGGCGTCAAGCAGGGCAAACGTGTGGTGGTGGTCGGGGCCACCGGCAACGTCGGTACGAGTGTCGTGCGCGCGCTCGGCGAGGATCCGGACATCGAGTCGATCGTAGGCATCGCCCGCCGGATCCCGGCGTGGTCGCCGCCGAAGACGAGCTGGGCGGAGGCGGACATCGGCCGGGCGGATTCCGGCCTGGAGGACGACCTGGTACGCCACTTCGAGGGCGCGGACGCGGTCATCCACCTCGCCTGGCTCATCCAGCCCAGCCACCGGCCCGCGATCACCTGGCGCACCAACGTCCTCGGCGGCGTCCGAGTCTTCGAGGCGATGGCGCGGGCCCAGGTGCCGGTGCTGGTGTACGCCTCCTCGGTGGGCGCCTACTCGCCCGGCCCCCCGGACCATCACCCGGTGGACGAGTCCTGGCCCACCCACGGCTGGCCGGAGGCCGCGTACTGCCGTGAGAAGGCGTACATGGAGCGGGTGCTCGACGCCTTCGAGCCGCGGCATCCCCGGATCCGGGTGGTGCGGATGCGCCCCGCCTTCCTCTTCAAGGAGCAGTCGGCGGCCGAGCAGCGCCGGCTGTTCATGGGTCCGTTCCTGCCCCGGCGGCTGATCCGCTCCGCCTTTCTGCCCGTCGTCTTCGACATACCCGGTCTGCGGCTCCAGGTCCTGCACACCGACGACGCGGCCCAGGCCTACCGGCTCGCGCTCGGCCGGCAGGTGCGCGGCGCCTTCAACCTCGCGGCCGAACCCCCGGTCGACGGCCAGGTGCTGGCCGACATCCTCGGCGCGCGGGGCGTGCGGATACCGCGCGGCGCCGCCCGCTCGGCCATGACCACGGCCTGGCGTCTGCATCTGGTCCCGCCCTCGCCCCAGCTGTTCGACGCCGCCCTGCGGCTGCCGCTGATGGACACCACCCGGGCCCATGACGAACTGGGCTGGCAGCCACGGCACAGCGCCGTCGAGACGCTCGAGGAGTTCCTCAGCGGCCTCAGACACGGCACCGGCATGGAGACCGCCCCGCTGGCTCCGAAGCTGCCCGGCGGACGGCTCCGCGAGGTCATGACGACCGGCGTGGGGCAACGTCCCTGACTGACCACCGAACAGACCACCGACCACAGGAGACGGGCCCAGCGGCCTCATCCGCCGCTGGGCCCTCCGCTGTGACCAAGTCCCCCTCGTCACCCATGAGTCGGCTCCCGTACGCTGCTGCCCAGTCGTATCAGCAGTCGACAAGGGCGGGGGCAGATGGGCAACTCGGGGAGTCCGGCGGGCAAGCAAGAGGGCCCGGCGTACGGGAACGGTGGCGGTCGCCGCGGCGGCCGCCACACTGTGTCCTACGGCACTGGCGGACGCACAGCCCGCCGCCGATGATCCGTCCTACTCCGCCACCACATCGGTGGGGGTGCACAACGCCTGCGAGAAGGCCAAGTATCCGTACTTCGCCGACGCGCTCGACTCCGGCGCCTCGCTCCTCGAACTCGACGGTTCTTCGACGGTGACGCCGCCACCTACGTCAACAACGGCATCGACACCGCCTGGTACGACAGCCGCCACTACCTTCTGATCATGACGGACGCGCAGAACGTGGCGCCCGCCATCGACGGCACCCACGCCACCGAGGCCCAGGCGCGGGCGCGGGTGACCGAACTCGCCGCCCGGCACGCCGGCTTCGCGACCGCCGACTACGGGGCTCAGCCGCGGTCAGCCCGGCACATCGCCGGAGCCCGTGTCGGGGTCCTCCAGCCGGAAGCCGACCTTCATCCCCACCTGGTAGTGCGCGATCCGGCCGTTCTCGATATGCCCGCGGACCTGGCCGACCTCGAACCAGTCCAGGTTCCGCAGGGTCTTCGACGCGCGGCTGATGCCGCAGCGGATCGCGTCGTCGACGCTCTCGGTGGACGAGCCGACGATCTCGGTCACGCTGTAGATATGGGACATGGCAGTCTCCCCGGTCCGTGGCGTGGTCCGATTGCTCCTCCCACCGTGCCTCACCGCGCCGGGCTCCGCGAGCCGGACGCCCCGGGCAGCCCGCCCGGCCGGCTCCTACGGCACCACGGTCACCGGCCAGCGCCCCGCCTTGACCAGCCGGACCGCCACCGAGCCGATGAAACGGTGCCCCGCCTGCTCGGACGCCCCGACCACCACCGCGTCCGCCATGAGTTCGTCGGCCGCCTGCACCAGACCGTTGTACGGATCGCCGCGGAAGGTATGGAACTCCCAGCGCACCTCGAAGACCCCGCGCAGCCGCTCGGTGGCCGCGCGCATCTCCCGCATCAGCTCCTCGGCGACCTCACCCGTGGTGTCGGCCACGGGCGCCCCCAGCGCCGCGCCCGCGGCCAGCACCGGCTGTACGTACACGACGGCGAGCAGCGCGTTCTGCCGCCGGGCCAGCCCGGCGGCGTACGCGGCGGCGCGCCAGGAGGATTCGGAGCCGTCCAATCCGACCAGGATGACCTTCGGGCCGTCGGTGCCGCGTTCAAAAGACGCGGGGAGTTTGTCCACCACATCTGCGAGGCTAGCGCCAGGGACGGTCCGGTGATCAACCGGCCCGTGCCGCGGCGCGACCACACCGCGACCGCACCATGACCGCCACCGTACGACAGGAGACACAATGGGCGGCACGCACCAGGGCGAACTACTCGCCATCAGCGACCTGCACGTGGCCTATCCGGAGAACCGGGCGATCGCGGAGCGGCTGCGGCCGGGCTCCGAGGACGACTGGCTGATCGTCGCCGGCGACGTCGGCGAGGTGTTCTCCGAGATCGAGGAGACCCTGGGCCTGCTGAGCGAGCGCTTCGCCAAGGTCATCTGGTCGCCGGGCAACCACGAGCTGTGGACCCACCCCAAGGACCCGCTGGAGGCCCGTGGTGTGGCGCGCTACGAGGCGCTGGTGGAGATGTGCCGGGCCAAGGGCATCGTCACCCCCGAGGACCCGTACCCCGTATGGGAGGGCGTCGGCGGACCGCTGATCATCGCCCCGCTGTTCCTGCTCTACGACTACTCCTTCCGCCTCGACGGCCTGGCCACCAAGGAGGCCGCGCTGGCCCACGCCCATGACGTGGGGGTGGTCTGCACCGACGAGCACTTCCTGCACCCCGACCCGTACCCCACGCGCGACGCGTGGTGCCGGGCCCGGGTCGCCGGGACCGAGGCGCGGCTGGCCGCCTGCGACCCCGAGCTGCAGACCGTGCTCATCAACCACTGGCCGATGACCCGGCTGCCCACCCGGGTGCTGCGCTACCCCGACTTCGCGCTGTGGTGCGGCACCGAGCTGACCGCCGACTGGCATGTGCGGTTCCGGGCCGCGACCGTCGTCTACGGCCATTTGCACATCCCCCGGACGACGGTGGAGGACGGGGTGAAGTTCCAGGAGGTCTCGGTCGGCTACCCGAGGGAGTGGAAGGCGCACGGCCGGCTCCCCGAGGACCCGCTGCGCCGGGTGCTCCCCGTACCGGTGGCGTAGGGCATCGCCTGGCCCGGGTGCAGATGCGGGCCATGCTGCGCGCCGCCCTGGACCGGCTGCCCGGACTGCGCCGGGCGGGCGAGCCGGTGCGGCTCACCTCCGCCTTCCGGAACGGGCTCAAGACCCTCCCCGTGCGCTGGGAAACAGGTCGGTGAAGGGCGCGGTCGCGTCGCCGACCGACCGTCCGAAGGGGTCGTCGAAGTCCCAGACCAGGAAGAGCAGAAAGACGATGAGGGCGGTGAACATCACCGACAGCATCAGCTCCCGCGGCGAACGGCGGATCTGCAGGGTGAAGACCAGCCCGATCACCAGCGCCGCCCCGAGCACCAGACCGAACCAGACCACCCGGGGCATCGTCGGCCCCGCGCTCTGCTGCCGCGCGCCGCGCGCGTCATCGACGGCGGTCACCTGGTCCAGCATCGGCTGGTACGCCTGCGACTGGAGATCGGAGTGCGGCGTGGCGAGGGTGACGTCGCGCCGCAGCGTGGCCAGCAGATCGGTGCCGCGGTCGGTGAGCTCGCCCTGGTCGACCATCACCTTCCACTCGGTGGTCACCACATGGCGCACATACGCGTCCACGTCATCGCGGACCCGGTCGCGCACCGGCCGGGGGTAGACGCTCACCCGCTCGCTCACCTCGTGCAGCGCCTGCGCCTCCGGCCGGACCCCGTCCTGGGCGGCGCCGCGCGCCTCCCAGACCCCGGCGATGGCCAGGCCCAGCACGATGGCGTAGACCACGCCGATCATCATGATCATGTAGTCGAGGACATCGGGGGTCTCGCTCGGATCGTCGTCCTCGCCGAGCCGGCGGGCGTTGAGGATCGCCGCGACGATGACGACCGAGCAGGTCCCGGCCATCACACAAGTCAGAATCAGCCATTCGGGCATGGGCAACCTCCAAAGCGGGTCGGCGGTGCGCCGTCAGCCGCGCCGCCCGCCGCGCGCGGCAGAGCGCGAACGCGGGCGGAGGGCGGCGGCGGCGAGGACCGCGGGCGCGGTGAGCAGCAGGGTGAAGGTGACCAAGGACGTCCCGGTGTCGGGCTCTGGGCGCGTGGTCGGGTGATACGCGCGCATCGCGACGCGACGGGCCCCGGTGGGTGAGGGAGCCGGCTCGGGGGGCGGTGCCGGAGGCGTCTTGACGACGGGCGCGGGCGGCAGCGGCAGCGGAAGCGCGGGCGCGGGCACGGGCGTGGACTTGGGCTTCGGCTGGGACGCCGGGCGCTTTGGAGGTGGCGTGGGAGCCGGTGCCTGCGGTGTCCGCGTGGGGCTGGGGCTGGGCGTCGGCGTGGGAGTGGGAGTGGGAGTGGGGGTCGGAGTAGGCGTGGGAGTGGGCGTCGGCGTGGGCGTCGGGGTGGGCGTCGGCGTCGGGGTGGGGGTATCGGACGGCGTGGGCGTCGGCGTGGGCGTGGGAGTGGGCGTGGGAGTGGGCGTCGGGGTGGGCGTCGGCGTCGGGGTGGGGGTATCGGACGGCGTGGGGGTCGGTGTCGGGGTGGGGGTCGGCGTGGGGCACCATCCGTACCGTGCGATGACCGCGGACCTGCCGGCCGAGGCGTCGACGCAGACACACAGGCCCGGACGGATCTCGACCCGTACGGAGGCGTGCGGCCCGTCGTCCGAGATCCCGGCCCTGACCCGGACGTCGATCCCCCGGGGGGTGGGGGCGACGGCCGCCGAGCCGTCCCCGTCCCCGTCACCGTCCCCGTCGGCTACGGCTGTCGCCCCCGCCGAGGCGAGGACAAGGGCCGTGGTGAGGACCCCCGCAGGCCATGCGCGATGCCATCGTTTCACGAGGAAGATGTTCGGCCGGACGGGCCGCCGCCAGCCGTAGGAGGGCAGGGTTTCGCCCGAATAGGGGAAAATGAGCGGAAGTTGCGGCGTGTCAGGTTTACCCGGCCGGGCGGTGGTCCCCGCCCGTTCTCACAGATCGCCGAAGCTGCCGTGCCGTCCCGCGCCCGCCGCGAAGCGCGCCGCCCCGTCAAGCCCTTCGGCCAGCGTCGCCTGCCCATGGCGCAGTTCTCCCGCCATGGCCCGCTCCTCCGGCAGCCCATCTCCTTCCAGCAGCGAGGCCCGGTCGCCGCGCAGACAGGTCTGCGGGAAGCGGGCGATCCCGGCGGCCAGCCGCTCCGCCTCCACGCGTGCCTGTCCGGGCGGTACGAGGCGGTTGGCGAGCCCGATGGTGTACGCCTCGGCGGCCGGTACCGGACGTCCCGTCAGCACCAGGTCCATCGCCCGGCTCGCCCCGATCAGCCGCGGCAGCCGCACCGTACCGCCGTCGATCAGCGGTACGCCCCAGCGGCGGCAGAACACCCCGAAGACCGCGTCCTCCTCCGCGACGCGCAGATCGCACCACAGCGCCAGCTCCAGACCGCCCGCGACCGCGTGGCCGCTGACCGCCGCGATGACGGGTTTGGACAGCCGCAGCCGGGTGGGCCCCATCGGCCCGTCGCCGTCCTCGGCCACGCGATTGCCGCGCTCCGTGCCGACCGCCTTCAGATCGGCGCCGGAGCAGAAGGTGCCGCCCTCGCCCCACAGCACCGCCACCCGCGCCTCGGGATCGGCGTCGAAGGCGCGGAAGGCGTCGGCGAGGGCCGTGGCCGTCGTGCCGTCCACGGCATTGCGGACCTCGGGGCGGGAGAGCACGACCGTGGTGACCGGGCCCTCCCGTTCCGTACGGACCGCAGGAGCGGCATCGGCCGTCTCGCCGGAGGACGCGGCCGTGTCCCGGGGGGAGGTCATCGCGCGTCCTTCGGGCGGGCGCGCTCCAGGATCGGGCCGGTGTCCGTACCGGGCGGCAGAGTGCCGAAGGCGTGCCCCCAGTCCCCGTCGAGCCGTGAGGCGCAGAACGCGTCGGCGACCGCCGGATCGCTGTGCCGCACCAGCAGACTGCCCTGCAGCACCAGCGTCATCTGCTCGGCGAGGCGGCGGGCGAGCAGCTGCGCCCGCTCGGGGTCGGCGAGCTGCGGCAGCAGTGCGCGCAGCCGGGCCACGGCCGCGTCCAGCCGCGCGTCGGCCCCGGCGGCGGTGTCGACCTCGGCGAGGAAGGCGTCGAGCGCGCCGTTCTCGCGGCCGAGCGCGCGCAGCACATCGAGCGCCGCGACATTGCCCGAGCCCTCCCAGATCGACAGCAGCGGCGCCTCGCGGTACAGGCGCGGCATCCCGGAGTCCTCCACATAGCCGTTGCCGCCCAGGCACTCCAGCGCCTCGGCCGCATGGGCGGATCCGCGCTTGCACACCCAGTACTTGCTGACCGCGAGCCCCAGCCTGCGCAGCGCCGCCTCGCCCTCGTCCCCGGCCTCCGCCCGGTCCAGGGCCGTCGCGAGCCGCAGCGCGAGCGTGGTGGCCGCCTCCGACTCGACCGCCAGATCGGCGAGCACATGGCGCATCAGCGGCTGGTCGATCAGCTCGGCGCCGAAGGCCCGGCGATGCTCGGTGTGGTGCAGCGCCTGCCGCAGCCCGGCGCGCATGCCCGCCGCCGAGCCGATCACGCAGTCGAGCCGGGTCACATTGACCATCTCGACGATGGTCCGCACCCCGCGGCCCGGCTCGCCGACCCGCCAGGCCACGGCGGACTCGTACTCGATCTCGGCGGAGGCGTTCGAGCGGTTGCCCAGCTTGTTCTTGAGCCGCATCAGCCGCATCGGGTTGCGGGTGCCGTCCGGCAGGACGCGCGGCACCAGGAAGCAGGTCAGGCCCTCCTCCGCCTGGGCCAGGGTCAGGAAGACATCGCTCATCGGCGCGGAGGTGAACCACTTGTGGCCGGTGAGCAGGTAGGTGCCGTCGCCGGCCGGCACGGCGCGGGTGGTGTTGGCGCGGACGTCCGAGCCGCCCTGCTTCTCCGTCATCGACATGCCCGCGATCAGGCCCCGCTTGGTGAGCGGCGGACGCAGTCCGAAGTCGTACGTACGCGCGGTCAGCAGCGGTTCGTACGCGGCGTCCAGCTCCGGCTCGGCGCGCAGCGCCGGGACCGCGGCGTACGTCATGGAGATGGGGCAGCCATGGCCGGGCTCGGCCTGCGCGAAGGCGTAGAACCTGGCCGCGCGCACCAGATGCGCGCCGGGGCGGCTCTCGCCCCACGCGGCCGCGTGCTGGCCGCTCTCCACGGCGACGGTCATCAGCTGGTGGTAGGCGGGGTGGTACTCGACCTCGTCGACGCGATGGCCGTAGCGGTCGTGGGTGTGCAGCACCGGAGGGTGTTCCTCGGCCATCCGCGCCCACTCCTGGACCTCGGCGGAACCGGCCCGCGCGCCCAGCTCCCGGACCTCCTCCTCGCCCCAGCCGCCGCCGTCCCGCCGCAGCGCCTCCAGCAGGGCGGGGTCGTCCGCCGTGCTGAAGCCGACGAGCGGCGGGGCCTGGTTGAGGACGTCGTGCGTAGCGCTCATGGCAGGCATCTCCTCGTTCGCCGCGGTCTCACACCCGGTCTTACACTTCCATCATGCGCGATGAGGAACTGTAATGGATAGGGTTCCGCGTAGCCATGGATGACACCGGAACGCTCGCGCTGCGGCCGTTGACCGCGCGCTCGATCGTGCTCAGCACCCTGCTGGGTCATCACCCGCCCCAGCTCTCCGCCCGCGCCCTGGTCCGCGTCGGCGCGCTCTTCGGCACCGCCGAGGGCACCATCCGGGTCGCGCTGACCCGCATGGTGGCCGCAGGCGACCTCGAACAGCGCGGCGGCGCCTACCGGCTCACCGACCGGCTGCTGGCCCGCCAGGCGCGGCAGGACGACAGCCGCGCCCCGCGCACCCGGCGCTGGGACGGCACCTGGGAGATCGCCGTCGTCACCTCCGACCGGCGCGTGGCGGCCGAGCGCGCGGCGCTGCGCCAGGCGATGGCCACCCTGCGGCTGGCCGAGCTCCGCGAGGGCACCTGGCTGCGCCCCGCCAATCTCGTCCGCCCGCGCCCGGACGTCGTCGCCGAGCAGTGCGGCTGGTTCACGGGGGCGCCGGAGGGCGACCCGGTCGAGCTCGCGGCGCGCCTGTGGGACCTGGACGGCTGGGCCCGCCGGGCCAGGCTGCTCGGCGCGGCGCTGGACCGCGCGGCGGGCCCGGCCGAGCGGTTCACCGTCGCCGCGGCCGCGCTCCGGCATCTCCTCGCCGACCCCGTTCTCCCGGCCCGGCTGCTGCCCGAGGACTGGCCGGGCGCCGAGCTGCGGCGCCGCTACGACGCGTTCGAACGGGAGTTCCGCGCGCTGCTGCCGCGCTTCGCGAACGGGGGCTGAGCGCGGCCGAGAGTGTGGCGGACCAGGTCCTACGCCGACTCGCGGACCACCAGCTCGGTCGGCAGCACGAGTGCCGGTTCGATGTCCTCCCCGGCGGCCAGCCGCAGCAGTTGGCGGGCCAGCCGGCGGCCGATCTCGGCGATCGGCTGGCGCACGGTGGTCAGCGGCGGGTCGGTGTAGCGGGCGGTCTCCATGTCGTCGAAGCCGACCACCGCCACATCGTCCGGAACCCGCCGGCCGGCCTGGCGCAGGGCCCGCAGCACCCCGACGGCCATCAGGTCCGAGGCCACGAAGACGGCGTCCAGGCGCGGCTCCCGGTCCAGCAGATCCCGCATCGCGACCGCGCCCGACTCCTGGGTGAAGTCCCCGACGGCCACGGCCGCCTCCAGCCGCGCCTCGCCGAGCGCCGCCCGGTAGCCCGCGAGCCGGTCGATTCCGGCCACCATGTCCTGCGGGCCCGCGACGGTGACGATCCGGGTGTGTCCGGCGCGGACCAGATGCTCCACGGCCAGCGCCGCACCCACCGCGTTGTCGACGCCCACGTACGGCAGCGACGCGGGGCCCGGCACCCGCTCGTTGCAGACCACCGGAATGCCCATCCCGGCCAGGGCGGGCGGCAGCGGATCTGCGCCGTGCATCGAGGCGACCATGACCCCGTCGACATGGCGGGCCAGGGCGAAGCGCTCGATCCGCTCCCGGCTGGCGGGGGAGCGGGCCATCATCAGCACCAGCTGCTTGTCGGCCGCCTCCAGTTCCTGGCTCACCCCGCGCACCACGCCCGGGAAGAACTGGTCGTCGGAGAAGACCCGGCCCGGCTCCTCGGGGAGGACGAGGGCGAAGGAGTCGGTGCGCTGGGTGACCAGGCTGCGGGCCGCCTGGTTGGGGATGTAGCCCAGCTCATGGATGGCCCGTCGCACCGCCTCGCGGCTCTCCTCGCCGACCTTGGTGGAGCCGTTGACGACGCGGGACACCGTGGCGCGCGAGACGCCGGCGTGCCGTGCCACGTTCTCCAGGGTGGGCCGGGGCCGGTGCATGACGGGTACCTCGCTGTTCGCTCGCTGTCGATCGGTACAGCATGGATCAAGAACCGGAGCTGAGGACACACTTCGGCGCTGTTCGACTCGGCAGAGGCCCGTTCAGGGCGCGAGGACGCGGGCGCGGCAGGCCGAGGGCGAGCCCCAGGCGGTGCGCAGGGCGCGGCGGATCCACAGGGACAGCTCGTACGCGTCCGTGTAGCCGGTCGCGCCGTGCAGCTGGAGGGCGGTCCGCGCCGCCGCGTACGCGGCCTCGCCCGC
Source organism: Streptomyces sp. NPDC005393 (assembly GCF_040606675.1). Lineage (NCBI taxonomy): Bacteria > Bacillati > Actinomycetota > Actinomycetes > Kitasatosporales > Streptomycetaceae > Streptomyces > Streptomyces sp. NPDC005393. The sequence goes on from NZ_JBEXFG010000003.1 coordinate 208,910, forward strand.
AGCCACCTTGGCGGCGGCGACCTCCCCGCGCGCCCGCCTCCACCATCTGTCGGCGCGCGGCGAGGACCCCATCCGGATGCTGTCCGCGCCGATCCCGGCGACCGCGCACGCGCTGAAGAAGACCGGCATGACCATCGGCGACATCGACCTGGTGGAGATCAACGAGGCGTTCGCCCCCGTCGTCCTGGCCTGGCAGCGGGAGACCGGCGCCGACCCCGACCGGGTCAACGTCAACGGCGGGGCCATCGCGCTCGGCCACCCGCTCGGCGCGACCGGCGCCAAGCTCATGACGACCCTGCTGCACGAACTGGAGCGCACCGGGGGCCGCTTCGGCCTGCAGACCATGTTGTGAGGGCGGTGGGCAGGCCAACGTCACTGTTGTCGAGCGGTTGTGAGTGGCCCGCGACCACACGCTCGACGGACGGAGTCCGGCGCAGGCGCCCGAAACCGTCGTCGAGCGGCTCTGACGCATGCCCCCGGGACAGTCGCCCCTCCCCGGGACGGCCGCGCTCGCGTGGCGGCCGGTGCCCGGCCGTACGCATGATGGTGCTGCTCCGGGGCCGAGGAGAGCCGGAAGGACACCGACATGGCGTGCGGATCGACCAGCCTGTGGAACGGCGAAGCCACCTGGTTCTGTTGCGGCAACGCCTGGGGCCCGTGCGCCAGCGCGGGCGGCGGCGCCTGCGGAACCTGCCGGTCCAGCGCCCTGCAGGCCGCCTGGCCCAACGCCTCCAAGGCGTGCTGGGACATCACCCGGCCGGACCTGTGCGGCGAGGACATACCCCGGCGCGGCTGCGGCTCCACCATGAAGGTGCGCCACCAGTGCTCCGGCGCGAGCGTCTGCGTGACCGTCAGCGACTGCGGGCCACGGACCCGCAGTTTCTGCTCCGAGTCCACCTGTTGTGACGGCACCTGCCGCTCCAACCGGGTCATCGACCTCACGCCCGCCGCGTTCTCCGCCATCGGCAGCCTGAGCTCCGGCACCCTGCCGGTCACCATCTACGAGTGAGGCGGCGGACCATGAGCGGGTACGAAACCGGCGGCACCGTCGACCGCCGGCGCTTTCTCGCCACGGCCGCCCTGCGCGGCGCCACCGTCGTCGGCACGGTCGTCGGGACCGGCGCCGGCACCGGCCTCATCGGAGCGACCGCCCTCGGCGCCGTCGACGCCGACGCCGCCTTCGCCCCACCCCCGCACCGCCCCCTCGACCCCGCGATCGCGGCGAGCTCCTTCGTGGAGGGGCGGATCACCGGGATCGACGGCGGTGTGCTGGCGGTCGCGGGCTCCTACGGCGACCATTCCCGGGTCCGGGTCACCAACGCCACCAGCGTCTGGAAGGTCCGGGCCACCACGGCGGCGGCCATCGAGACCGGCGACGGGCTCTATGCCCGCGGTGTGGCGATGCCCGACGGCACCCTCGCCGCCGACGCCGTGTGGGTCAACATCGTGAACCTCCACACCACCATCCGCGGCATCGAGAAGACCCGGCTGTATCTCGCCCACGGGCAGCACGAGATCGTCGGCAACCTCGTCGCGGACACCACCAACGCCACGTACTCGGGCGCCTCGCCCACCGCCGATCTCTCCCGGCTGCACATCGGACAGGACGCTCAAGTGCTGGGCGCGTGGCGGCCGTCCGACGACTCGGTGGACATCGTGCGGGTCTCGGTCGGTCCCGGTGCGGGGAGCCGGCGATGAGCCCGTCGGCCACCGCCGCCACGGCCTTCGCCCCGCTGCTGCTCGCCGGGCTGCTCGGCCCGGCCGGAGCGGCCAAGCTGTTCGGACGCGGCATCGCACGGCAGGCGGCCGGGACCGCGCTCGCGCGGCTGCTGCGCGGCGGCGGCCGGGCGGCAGCCGCGCTGCGCGTCCTCGGCGCCGTCGAACTCCTCCTCGCCGCCGCGCTGATGGGGCTGCCCGTCATCTGGGCCCCGGGCGCGGCGGCCGCCGTCCTCGGCGCGGGCTTCCTCGGCTATCTCGGCTACGCCCGCGCCGCCGCCCCCGGATCCTCCTGCGGCTGTACGGCGCACGACACCGCCCCGATCACCTGGCGGGCCTTCGTACGCGCCGCCGCGGTCCTGGCCGGCGGCGTCGCGGCGGCCCTGGCCGAGCAGCCATGGTGGACCGTGGCCGCGCGGCAACCGGGCGCCGCACTGTGCTGGGCCCTGGCCACGGCGGCGGGCCTCGCGGCCCTGTCCGCCGGCCCCGGCCGCCGATGGCTGATCCCGCTGCGCCGGCTGCGGCTGCGGCTCGCCGGCCATCCGCTCGCCGGAACCCGCGCCCCCGCGGCGGTCCCGGTCGCCGCGACCGTCGAACTGCTGGAGAACTCGCGGGCCTGGCAGCACGCGTCGCCCGTCGTACGGTCCGCACTGCTGGACCACTGGGACGACGGCGGCTGGCGCATCCTCCAGTTCGCCGGGGTGCACGGGGGCGGCGAGGCCGCCCGGCCGGTCGTGGTCCTCTTCGCGGTGGACGCGGCGGCCAGCCTGAACGTCGTACGGGAACCGGCGGTGCGGGTCAGCGTCATCGACGCGGAGAGCGGGGCGGCGGTCTGACGGCCCGCTCCTGACGGCTCCTCGATTGCAGCCAGGTGGTCAACTGGTCGATCCGGGAGAAGCGATAGATCACCACCCACTCGTTCTCCTGGTCGGAGCCCGGCGGATACAGCTCTGTTCCCTCGAAGCCGGCGAAGTCGCGCGCGGCCCGGTTCGTCTTCTCCTGCCAGCGCACGGTGGCTCAGGCTCCGCTGGAGCCGTGGGTTGCACGGGCATCCATGCCGAGTAGTCTAGGTCAAACGGTATTTATTGGATAAATCGAACGTTTCGCAAGGCGCTCAGCGCAGGCACGGCAGAGCCGAGCGGAGGTTTGACATGGCGAAGCAGGAATTCCTCGCTGAAGCGGTGCGGCTGGCAACCGAGCCCGTGGAGAACGGCTGGGGCGGACCGTTCGGCGCGGTGATCAGCCGTAATGGCGACATCATCGCGCGCGGGCAGAACCAGGTGCTGCTCACGGGCGACCCCGCCGCGCACGCCGAGGGGACCATTCGCAAGGCGATTCAGGTGCTCAACCCCGAAGCGCCGACGATAGCCGAGGAACACCGGAACGAGAGCACTCTCGAACTCGTGCCACGGCCCAAGGGATCCCCCGATCCGTTGCCGGAGCGCGCCCGGATGCTCCAAGGATGCTCGATCTACATCAGCGGCGCTCCGTGCCCGATGTGCGTGAGCGCGATTTACTGGTCGAGGATCGACGCCGTGTACTACAGCTGCGACTTGGCCGCCACCGCGAAGATCGGTTTCGATGACGCCTTTCAGTACGAGGACTTCCGGAAGCCGATGGACCAGCGCAGGATCCTGATCGAGCAGATCCACCCGGAGCTGGGTGCCGAGGCGTACAAGGCATGGACGGACAAGGCCGACCGACACCCGTACTGAGGGGGGGCTCGTGGCGCGCGCGCCGGAAGGCGCGCGTTCCCGCGTGCCCGGGTCCGGGCCGGTGGCGCGGGTAGGGGAGTGGGTATGTCCGAGAAGTCTTCCGGCTCCCCGGGGCACGGGTCGTGGTACAGGCGGCTGTACCGGGCGTTCCATCTGTCCGCGATCGGCCGGGGTTGGCGGCGGGGCAGTGAATTCGAACTGCTGCACAGGGCGTTGGGCTTCGCCGCGCTGGGTTTCCTCACACTGGTGCCGCTGCTGATCGTGGTCGCCGCGGCCGACCCGGTGAACCGGCACGGGTTCGCCCAGTGGCTGGCCGAGGGGCTCGGGGTGTCCGACGGCTCGCGGGACGAGGTGGAGCGGCTGTTCGCTCCGCCCAAGCGGGCGCTGGAGACGACCACGGCGTTCGGTCTGGCGACGCTCGCCATCTTCGGACTGCGCTTCGGCGCGGCGGTGCAGGTCGGCTACGAGAAGGTGTGGGAGCTGCCCGCCGGCCGCTGGCACAACGTGTGGCGCCATCTGGTCTGGCTCGTGGTGTTCACCTGCTATCTGCTGCTCTCGGCGCATCTGGGCCGCGGATACACCCGGCTGCTGGTCGCCGTGGTGGGCACCGTGCTCTTCTTCTGGTGGTCGCAGCGGCTGCTGCTCGGCGGGCGGATCAGCTGGGGCGCCCTGCTGCCCGGCGCCCTGGCCACGGGCGTCGGACTGCTGGGGCTGCGGGTCTTCTCCCAGCTGGTGTTCTCGCCGCTGATCGCTTCCAGCGCGGTCTCCTACGGATCGGTCGGCACGGTGCTGGTCGTCCAGTCCTGGCTGGTCGGCGTCGGCTATGTGGTCTTCGGCGGGGCACTGCTCGGCCGGGTTTTGCACGAGGAGTGGCTCCGGGTGCTGGCCTGGCGCCGGAGAAGACGGCGCGCCCGCCGGTCCCGCCCGCCCACCTGACGCCGGCCCCCGTTATCCGCCCGCCGGCCGCCCGCTCGTCGTCGCGGCGAGCCGGCGCAGTACGAGCGGACCACCGGCGCACGGGATGAGCGCGAGCAGCTTCAGCCGACCCGTCGCCCCGGGCCGGCGCGCGATCATGAGGAGTGGCAGGATTGCCATAGATCAACGGTTTCCCGCCAGGTCTCGTTTTCATGATCACCAAGCCCCGGACGGGCGGGCGAACCGCATCGCCTCCGACCCGGCAGCCTGGCATGCTGGCGGTGTGAACGGACCGGAGATCCATCTCAGCCTCGCCCCGGAACTGCGGTTTTTCGCCGTCCCCGAACGGCGCCGCGGACGGACGGCCGTCGTCACCGACGGCGCCTCCACCCTCGGCCATGTCGTCGAGTCGCTCGGGGTCCCGCTCACCGAGGTCGGCCGGCTGCTCGTGAACGGCCGGGAGACCGCGGTCTCACATGTGCCGGGTGCGGGGGAGACGGTGGAGGTGTTCCCGGTCGTACGGCCCCAGCGGGTCCCCGGCGCGCCGCTGCGCTTTCTGCTCGATGTGCACCTCGGGACGCTCGCGCGGCGGCTGCGGCTGCTGGGCGTCGACGCCGCGTACGAGAGCGAGGACATCGGCGACCCCGAGCTGGCCGCCCGCTCCGCCGCCCAGCGCCGGGTGCTGCTCTCCCGCGACCGCGGGCTGCTGCGGCGGCGCGAGCTGTGGGCCGGGGCGTATGTCTACAGCGACCGGCCCGATGAGCAACTCCGCGACGTCCTGGGCCGGTTCACCCCGCGCCTCGCCCCGTGGACCCGCTGCACCGCCTGCAACGGGCCGCTGGAGGACGCCGACAAGGACGCCGTACGCGAGCATCTTGAGCACGGTACGCGGCGTACGTACGACGTCTTCGCCCGCTGCACGGTCTGTGAGCGCGTCTACTGGCGCGGCGCCCACCACGCCCGCCTTGAGGCCATCGTCGCCGATGCGATGGGTGAGTTCGGCGACGCCCCGGCCGCCGTGTCCTAGGCCGGACCGGCCTCCCCTCCGGAACGGGAGGGATGAGCCGCCGCCTGGAGGAGAGGCCGCCCCGCCCCCCGATGGCCCGCTCGATGAGGATCATCGCCGCGTCGTCAGCAGCTCGTACTCGCGCTCCAGGGCAGCCGTGCGGCGGCGCATCACCTCGGTCAGGTCCCGCTCGTAGTGCACGGCCTCCCGGAAGGCGCCCAGGACGGCCGCGGCGGAGCGCACCGCCGCCAGCCCCTTGCCCCGTACATCCCCGACGATCAGCCGGACCCCGTAGCGGGTGCCCATCGCCTCGTAGAGATCGCCGCCGATCCGCGCTTTGCGCTCGGCCGCCATACATGCACACCGTGCGAATGGGTCGTAATCTGGCGCTATGCCCGAGCTACCGGACGTCGAGGGCTTCCGGCACACGCTGGCCTCCTGCGCGCGGGGCCGTCGCGTCGAGCGCGTCGAGGTGGCCGACCCGGGGGTGCTGCACGGGGTGACCCCGCAGCGGCTGAACCGGGACCTGAAGGGCCGCCGCTTCGCGGAGCCGCGGCGGCACGGCAAGTGGCTGATCGCCCCCACCGACGGCCCCACGGTCCTGCTGCACTTCGGCATGACCGGCCGACTGGTCTGCGGCGCGGCGACCGATCCGCCCGGCCGGTTCGAGCGCGTCGCCCTCGCCCTCGACGACGGACACCGGCTCGGCTACGAGGACCAGCGCAAGCTGCGGGGCATCTGGCTCGCGGCCACCGAAGCCGACACCGACCGGATCCTCGGCGAGCAGGGCCCGGATGCCCTGACCCTGAGCCGGGCCGACTTCGACAAGCGCCTCGAGGGGCGGCGCGGCGGCATCAAGTCCACGCTGACCGATCAGTCCGTGGTCGCCGGGCTTGGCAATCTGCTCAGCGACGAGATCCTGTGGCGGGCCCGGATCCATCCGCGACGCCCCACGAGCGCGCTGACCACCGACGAACGCCGGCGGCTGCACACCGCGATGCGCGAGGTGCTGCGCACCTCGGTGCGGGCGGAGGAGATACCCGCCCGCCCGAGCTGGCTCACCGGCCACCGTGACGACCCGGACCCGCACTGCCCGCGCTGTGGCCACCCGCTGCGGCGCACCCGGATCGCGGGGCGGACCAGCGTCTGGTGCCCGCACTGCCAGCCGGAGGCCTCCTGACCCGCCTCCCGTGACCCGTCCGGCCCTCACATCCAGGCCGAGTAGGACATCACCTCGCCCGCCTTGATCCGGTATGCGGGACCGTCCCGGGTGACCGTCTCCTCGATGTCCAGCACCTCCCGTCGTCCGGATCGAGGACGACCAGATACCGGGCCCCGTGGCCGGGGGTGAACCCGAACGGCGTCGTCGGTGCTCATGATCCGTAGGTGTCCGGCACGTCCCCGATCGTCACACCCGGGAGAAGGCGATACGCCAGGGGCCGTCCCGGTGACGATCCGAACGGTGCCGGACCGCGGCCAATGGTGGCGCCTTGCTCTGGCAGCACCTCTTCTGGTTCTTCGGCCATCCCGAGGTGAACATCATCGCGCTGCCGTTCTTCGGCATCATTCTGCCTTCTCGGCGGCGCGGTCCTCAGCGGCGGGGCCGCCGCGCTGGCCCTGCGGTAGCCCGGAGGGCAACTCCGGGGACGGCACCTCCCCCGTCCCCGGCTCCACGTCCAGGTTGAACGAGGACCCGGGCGTACCGCGCAGCGCCGCGTCGGTGTAGGCGGTCCAGATCCCCGCGACGCGCTTCGTGCCGGTGTCCTTCAGCCGGATCTGTTTCTGGTTCCTGGCGTCCTCGCCGAACAGGGCGACGGCGGTGACCAGATCCGGGGTGTAGCCGATGAACCAGGACGCCTTCTTGTCGTCGGAGACACCGGTCTTGCCCGCGACCGGCCGTTTGGCGGCGCGTGCCGCGGACGGCCCGTCGCCTTCGATCAGACCAAAGGTGACGACGGAGGCCGTCGTGCGGTGGACCGCCTGATCGCCCAGGGCCTTCGGCGGTCCGGCCCTCTCGTCACCGCGCTGCGCGGACCTCACGATGGTCGGGGTGACCCGCCGGCCCTGGTTGTCGAAGGAGGCATAGACCCCGGCCATCCTGAGGGGGCTCGACCCCATCAGCCCCAGCGCCACCGACTGCTGGGTGTCGAAGCCGCCGCCGTCCGGGTCCATGCCCAGGGCCACGGCGGTCCGTTTCACCTCCGCCGTTCCGTCGCCGCTCTGGCTGTTCCGCAGTTTGAGCTCTGCCGCCGTGGCGTTGTTGACCGGTTGGAAGACGGCGCCGACCTGGTAGTCGCCGCGGGTCGCGTTGGAGAGATAGTGCTTGGTGTAGTCCCGGCCGCCGTAGAGCGCCAGCACCCGGCCGGTCTTCGGGTCCACCGAGACCGCGCCGCCCTGGGTGTCGGCGGCGTCCTTACGCGCCTGCTTGCCCGTGGCCGAGGCGTCGAGCCCCTTGCGCATCGAGTCCTCCAGTGCCTGCTGCTTGGCCGGGTCGACGTTGAGGGTGACGGTCCAGCCGCCGGCGGCGAGTTCCTGCTCGCTGACGCCCGCGGCGATGAGCTCGTTCCCGGCGGCGTCGACGAGATACCCGGCCTGGCCGCCGAGACCGGGGGCGGGGTCAGGGGCGATCGGCACGGGGAAGCGCATCCGCTGCCGCGCGGCCGGGTCCAGCCAGTGCATGTCGACCATATTGTTCAGCACATAGTTCCAGCGCTGGGTGACCAGCCGCTTCCCCTGGGGGCTCGCGACCGCCCAGTCGTACTGGCTGGGGGCCTGCACCAGCGCCGCCAGATACGCGCCCTCTTCGACGCTGAGGTCCTCGACGTCCTTGTCGTAGTACGCACGGGCCGCGGCCTGGATGCCATAGGCGATCCGCCCGAAGTAGCTGGTGTTCAGATACCCGGCGAGGATGTCGTCCTTGGAGTTGCGCTGGTCGACCTTGAGCGAGATCACCAGCTCCTTGATCTTGCGGGTGGCCGTCTGCTCCTGGCTGAGGTAGTAGTTCTTGACGTACTGCTGGGTGATGGTCGAACCGCCCTGGGCGCCCTTTCCCGCCACCGTGTTGACCAGTCCGCGCAGGACGCCCATCGGGTCGACGCCGGAGTCCTGGTAGAAGGACTTGTTCTCGGCCGCGACGAACGCCCGCTGCACGACCTTGGGCACCCGGCTGATCGGGACCATCTCACGGTTGATCTCGCCGGTGCGGGCGAGGATCGTTCCGTCGGCGTACTTGTAGACGTTGCTCTGCGCCTTCGCCTGGGCGTTGGCCTTGGGTATGTCGATGGAGTAGTAGAGCACGGTGAACGCCCCGATCAGCAGGGCGCACAGGGCGATGATGTACGCCAGCACCCTGCGCCAGGTGAAGAAGCGCCGTATGCCCGTGCGTTGCTTCTTCCCCCTGGTCCCCTGCCTCCGACGCCGGCCCGGGGGCCTGGCGTCCTCCGCCGTCTCCGCCCGGTCCGGCTTACGCCGGGTGCGCAGGGCTGTCAGCGGACTTGTCATACCGGGAGCACCTCCGTCGATCCCTGCCGCGAGTGGTTCGCAGGGGCCGCCGTCATCCTCGGCAGTGAATATCTTCGGAACCGCAAAGGCGGGTCTCGACCCTGCCTCGACTACCGCTCAACTGTGTATCAGCCGTGTATCGGCCCGGGCCCCGGGCCCTCGGGAAGGCGCAACGTGGCGATCGCGCCGCCGTCGGATGCGTTGCCGAACTCCAGCGTGGCGCCGATGACCTGGGCCTGCCCCGCCGCGATGGTCAGCCCGAGGCCATGGCCCCGGCCGCGTTCCCGGACGCCGGTACGGAACCGCTGCGGGCCCTTCTCCAGCAGATCGTCCGGGTAGCCGGAGCCGTGGTCGCGCACGGTCACCGTGCTGCCATCCGCCGCCACCGTCACCTCGACCGGTTCCCGGCCATGACGGTGGCCGTTGGCCACGAGGTTGGCCACGATGCGCTCCAGGCGGCGGGGGTCCGTCCACACCTTCGGGCCCTCCCCGTCCCGTACGCCCTCCTCCTCGCCGGTCCGCAGCCGTACGGCGAGCCCTGTACGCGCGATGACCTCATCGAGGACGGGCCCGAGCGGGCAGGGGGACAGATCCGCCTCCTCCGCCCCCGCGTCCAGCCGAGAGATCTCCAGCAGATCCTCGACCAGGGTGCTCAGCACCCGCACCCGGTCGCGCACGTATCCCGCCGCCTCACCGGGTGGGAGCAGCTCGGCGGCGGTGACCAGGCCCATCAGCGGGGTGCGCAGCTCATGCGCCACATCGGCGGTGAACCGCTGCTCGCTCAGCAGCCGCTCCTGCAGCGCGGCGGCCATCGAGTCCACGGCGCCGGAGATCTCGGCGATCTCGTCGTGCGGGCGCGTAGCGGCGGAGATCCGGGCGTCCAGATCGCCGGCCGCGATCCGGCGCGCGGTGGCGGCCGCGGTCCGCAGCCGCCGGCTCATCCGCTCGGCGGTCAGCACGCCCAGCGGCAGTACCACGGTGGTGGTCACCAGACCGGCCAGAATGATGTTGGTGTCGAGTGCGCCGATGTTCCGCATCGAGGTGCTCATATCGATGCGTACGGAGAGGGTCTGGCCGCCCGCGGGCCGGGCCGCCCACATCGCGGGCCCACCCGGACCGTTGACAAACTCGGTGCCCTGGTGCCCCTTGCCCACCAGGCGCCGCAGGCCCCCCGGGAGCGCCGGGGCCTCCAGGACCGCGCCCGAGCCCTGGACCCCGCCGGTGCGGGCATAGGTGAGCGCGGCCCGGTCGAGTGTGGTGCGAGCGGCGTCACGCGCCCGCGAGAGCTCGCGCTCGCGCGAGGCGTTGTGCACCAGAACCCCGACCGCCGCCGCGGCGGCGCAGGTCGCCGCGGCCACCAGCGCCACGATCCGCCATCTGAGCGTCATCGTCAGCGCCGCAGCTTGTAGCCGAAGCCGCGGACCGTCTCGATCCGTTCGGCGCCTATCTTCGCCCGCAGCCGCTGCACATGGAGGTCGACCACGCGGGTGTCGCCCTGCCACGCATGGTCCCAGACCCGGCTCAGCAGCGTACGGCGTTCGAGCACCACACCGGGCGAGGCGGCGAACTCCAGCAGCATCCGCAGCTCGGTCGGGGTCAGGGCCAGCGGCTGCCCGGCGCGGCACACCTCCATACCGCGGGTGTCGATGGTCAGATCGCCGAAGACGAGCGTGTCCGTCCCCTCCGCCGGGTCCGTCCCGTCCGCCCCGGCGTCGCGCGCGCCGCGGGCGGCGGGGGCGAAGGAGACCCGGCGCAGCAGCGAGCGGATCCGGGCGACCAGGACCGCGCTCTCGCACGGCTTGACCACATAGTCGTCGGCGCCCGCCTCCAGACCGGAGACGACGTCCAGGGCGTCGCCGCGCGCGGACATCATCAGAATCGGCGCCAGGCTGAACTCCCGGACCCTGCGGCACAGTCCGATGCCGTCCAGCTCCGGCAGCATGATGTCCAGAAGCAGCAGATCGGGCTGTTCCTCGCGGAAGACCTCCAGACCGGTGAGCCCGTCGCCCGCGGTGAACACCGTGAAGCCGTACCGCTCCAGGGACATCCGCACCGTGTTACGGATCACCTCGTCGTCCTCGACCAGCAGCAGACGCGCCTCGGTCGCGGAGCCGGGGGCGGGACCGTGCGGGGTGAACGCGGGGGTCATGGTGTCGTCCTCGTATCCGTACTCGGGCCCGTACCTGGTGTGATGCCGCCGTCCGCGGGCCGCGGGGGATCGGCGGCACCCTCGGGAGTGACGGCCGCCATGACATCACCGTTCCAGCGGAAGCGGGTGGTGAACCGGCCATCGTTGCCGGTGGCGGTGATGAGCAGATCGCGGCCGAAGGTGTCGCCCGTGAGCCCCAGCGGGCCCCAGTAGATCAGCACCAGGCGGACCGTGCGGCCCGGGGCCGCGGAGTAGACCTGGAGCAGCGTCCGCTCGAACTCCGGCAGATCGACCGCCACCACCATCTCGGCCCGGCCGTCGCCGGTCAGATCACGGCGGACGGCGTCGCGCAGCGGGCAGCCGCCGGCCGTGCACGTGGAGACCACCTTGTGCACGGCCTCCGGCACATTGGGGTCGTGCTCCAGCAGCGTCTTCGCGGACAGGGCGGCCAGCCCGCGCGCGGGCACCTGGACGTTCTTGACGGGCAGATAGCGCTTGGAGGAGGGCGGCTTGGTGGCCGCGGGCAGGAACGGCGGGGTGTAGCCGGGCCACAGCGGTACGGCGCTGCTGGGCGCCGACAGCGTGGGCGCGGTGCCGTCGTCCCGCACCCCGCCCTGGGGCGCGCAGCCGGCGGCCCCCACGGCAGCGCTCACGGCGAGCAGAGTGGAGACAACGCCGCGTGGAAGCCGGTGGCCAGGGCGCGGCCGCGGCGGGCGCCGCTCGGAGGGGAAGGAGTGCATGGCCGTCCCAGCCTACTGAGCGCCGGACGCGCCCTGGCGCGATGACCGCGGAACTCAGGCCGCCCGGACGCGGGACGGCGCGGCGCGACCGCCGTCGCGTGGATGGTGGAACGGGGCTACTTCACAAAGTCCGGGAGCACCCGGGCCGGCCAGGTGCCCACGGTCAGCATGCCCGCCGCGTAGGCGCGCGCGACCAGGGCGGCGCGGTTGGGCGCCTTCATCTTCCGCAGCATCGACCCCACGTGGTACTCGACGCCCTGCCGGCTGAGATAGAGCTTGGCGGCCATCTGCACGGTCGAGGCGCCCGTGGCCACCCCTTCGAGTATCCGGGCCTCCAGCGGCGACAGCAGCTTCCCGCAATGGGGGGTGAGCTCGTCATCGGCCCGTTCGTCATCCGGCTTCACCAGGACGACGATGGCCGACAGCCGGTCGGACCGGCCCTGGATGGCCGTACCGGTCAGCTTGCCCGAGAACACCCCGCCCCGTGAGCGGTATCCGACGACGCGCTCGGTGAAGCGGGTGCGCCGCCCGTCGTGCAGCCGCGAGAAGTGCTCCCGTAGTACGGAGGGCGCGCTGGGGTGCAGCAACTCGAAGAGATTGCGACCGCACAGATCGGCCGAGGAGCCGCCGAAGTGCCGGAAGAAGTCGTCGTCTCCGGCCAGCACATGGAGATCCGGGGCGAGGGTGGCCATTCCAGTGGCGTGCCGCGCGGTGGGCGGCACCGCTTGTCCGGGCGCTCCGGGCGCTCCGGGGGCTGCCTGAGCGCTGTGGGGGAGGGCCAAGGGGTGTCACCGCTTCCTGTCGTTTCACCAACGAAGTGGACGCCGTCATCGTGCGAACATCGTGCGAATCCCCCAGGTCGCGGCCGTCCGGCTCGCCTCGGAACCGGCAAGGGAACGGTCCCCGGGGGGAGTTCATGGCACGGGTGTGAAGTCCGCTTCTTGGTGTATACCAACACTCTGGGCCTTTTCCGCTGCCCGTATCGAGAAGAGTCGTGCCCGTTTGCTGCCCGAACGGGCAGGACGGCCGGGCCGTGCGAGAAGGCGCCTGTGGCGGAGGGCCGAGGTGCGCCTGCCGCCCGCCGGGGTGGCGGTGCGGCGGCGCTCGCGGCGGCAGCTCCTATGCCGCCTGACGGGTCTCGGACGGCGGGGCCATGATCCCGCCCTTGCGCAGCACCGCGTAGCCGACGCCGATCCCCACGGCCACCGGCCATTCGAGCACCTCCGCGGCGCCCAGCGCGCCGAGCCCCACGTACAGGGGCAGTCCGCCCTTGGCGGGCAGCACCCGGCGGGCCATCGCGATCGGCGCCATCGCCGCGTTCACGGCGCCGCTCGCCGCGCGGCCCGTGACATGGCCGACGTTTCCGAGCGTGCCCTTGGTGACCTCCCCGACGCTGCCGAGGGTGTCCTTCGTGGCGTGCCCGACCGTGTCCAGTGTGGGCACGGTGAAGGTGACGCTGCGCTTGCCGTCGCTCCGGGTGGTCTTCACCGCCGCGGCGGCCTTCGCCGTCGTCCCCTTCCTGGCCGTCGTCGCCCTGTCGCCCGTCGTCGGCTTCTTGGCCTCTGGCGACTTCTTGCCCTCTTCTGGCGACTTCTTGCCCTGTGGCGACTTCTTCGCCGGAGTCGACTTCCCGGCCGTCTTCCTGGCCGTCTTCGCTGGTGTGGTGGTCTTCTTGGCCTGCGCGGACTGGGGCTTCGCCGTCCTGCCGCCGGTGCGCGCCGATGCCTTCGCGGTCCCCGAGGAGCCGCGCTTGCGAGAAGTGGTGGGAGTGGTCACTGGTCTCACGTCCACACGTACTTGGCGTCGGAATCTTCTGCCTCTTTCAGGGTAATCGGGATGAACCGGGCAAGCTGCCCGGGGAGCGGAGGTCTCGCCGATGTCATGGCTGTCAGTGCTGCGTATGCCGACGCCCTCGCTGGTGAGGCCCCTCTCCGGCGGGCTGGCTGAGGGGGTACGCGGCGCGGTCGACGCCTTCGGCCGGCTGATCCGGCCGGACAGACGCGGGGTCTGGGGTTACCCGGGGCGCTACTACATCGAGGTCCGTGGCGTGCACGGCATCGGCGGCGAGCAGGTGGCGCGCCGCGTGGAACAAGCCCTCGAAGAGCACCCCCGGGTGCAGTGGGCACGGGTCAACGCGCCCTCCGAGCGGGTCGTGGTGGCCGTGACGAGCCCGCCCCCGCGTGAGTCGGAACTGATCGCCCGGGTCGAGCGCGCGGAGGCGCACGGCGCCGCCGCGCACGCCGAGGAGTTCGACGAGTGGTCCCCCGAGCCGCGCCACCCCTCCGGCGGGCCGAGGACGGCCCAGTCCCTCTCCGTGCTGGCCGCCGACGTCGTGGGCCTGAGCGTCGCCACCGCCCTGCGGCTGGCCCCGTGGCTCAAGCTGCCGACCGAGGTGGCCGCGGGCATGTCCGTCGTCCAGCACCACCCGCGACTGCGGCGGCTGGCCCTCGCCATCACCGGCGGGGAGGCGACCGACGCGGGCCTGCCCGTGCTCAGCGCGCTGACCCAGGGCGTGGCCACCCAGGGCGGGGGCCTCGCGCTGGACATCTTCCAGCGCACGGCCCTGTGGCGGGAGGCCGGCGCGGAGGGCGAGGCATGGGCGGCGATGGAGCCCCAGCTGGTCCACGGACCGCAGGACGTGGAGGCCGATCCGATCGTCGTCGAGCGGCCCGGACCGCCCCCGAGAGACCGCGTGGAGCGCTTCGCGGAGCGCTCCATGGCTGCCGGGGCGGTGGCCGGCGCCCTCGCCGTCCCCTTCGCCGGCCCGCGCCGCGGCCTGGCTGTGGCGTTCTCGTCGGTGCCGAAGGCCCCCGGGGCCGGGCGGGAGGGGTTCGCGACCAGCCTCGGCCAGTTCCTGGCGCTGCGCGGCGTACTGGCCATGGACCGCAGCGCCCTGCGGCGGCTGGGACAGGTCGACACCGTGGTGCTGGACGAGGCGGCGCTGCGCAGCGACCAGTACGAACCCGTCGACCTGGAACTCCTCGGCGGCGCGGACCCCGAGCGGACCACCGAGCGGCTCTTCGGCCTCTTCGACCCCGACGAGCCCCTGGAGGTCCACCGCGACAACGGATGGGTGCTCGGCCCGCTGGACCGGCTCGACCTCACGGGCCGCACGGGCCGGCACACCGCGGCGAGGCTCCGCCGGAGGGGCAGCGAGCGGGTGCTCGGCCTGGCCCGGGGGCGGCGGCTCCAGGCGGTGGTGGGGCTGGCCGCGCAGACCGTTCCCGGCGCGGAGGCCGTGGCGGCCGCCGCCCGCCGGGCGGGGGCCCGGATCGTCCTGGCCACCGACCGGCCGGACCCCGCCGTCACCTTCGCCGACGCGGTGGCGCCCGCCGGAGGCCGGCTGGTGGCCACCGTACGCGGCCTGCAGGCCGACGGAGCGGTCGTCCTGCTCCTCTCCGGCAACCGCCGGGCGCTGGGAGCGGCCGACTGCGGCGTCGGAGTGCACCGCGAGGGCGAGCCCCCGGCCTGGGGCGCCCATCTGCTCGTCAGCGCGGACCTGGAGTCGGCCGGGCTCATCGTGGACGCCGTGGGCGTGGCCGCGCGGGTCGACCGGGAGAGCACCCTGCTGTCGGCGGGCGGCAGCGCCGTCGGCGCCGTCGCCGCGCTCCAGGCTCCGCCGGACCAGGCGGCGGCACGCGGCACAGGGGCCGGCAACGCCGCCGGGACCGTGGCCTTCTTCCTCGGCACCTGGCGCGTACGCCAGCTCCTCGCCCGCCCCATGGACCCGCCGGTGACCACCGTCCCCTGGCATCTGATGCCCGTCCCCCGGGTGCTGGAGCGCCTGGGCACCCGGCCCGACGGCCTGACCCCCGAGGAGGCCGCCGCCCGGTCCGGGGAGGGGCCGAGCAGAGGCGAGCCGGCCCGCACCAGCCTGCCCGCGGCGTTCATCGAGGAGCTGGCCAACCCGCTGACCCCCGTCCTCGCCGCCGGGGCCGCCCTGGCCGCCGCCGTGGGGTCGCGCACCGACGCCGCCCTCGTGGCCGCCATCACCGCCACCTCCGCGCTCGTCGGCGGCTTCCAGCGGGTCAGGACCGAACGGGCCCTGTCCGAGCTGTTCGCCCGGTCCGCGATCGGCGCCCGGGTGCGCCGCGGCGGTACGGAACGCCTGGTCACCGCCGGAGACCTGGTCCCCGGCGACATCATCGTGCTGCGCCCCGAGGACGTGGTGCCCGCCGACTGCCGGCTGCTGGAAGCCGACGGCCTCGAGGTCGACGAGTCCTCGCTGACCGGCGAATCCCTCCCCGTCCGCAAGGACCCGGCGCCGGTCGTGGCCGCGCACATCACCCAGCGTTGCTCGATGCTCTTCGAGGGCACCACCGTCTCCGCCGGCCGGGCTCTGGCCGTCGTCGTGGCGACCGGACCCTCCACCGAGGTCGGCCGGAGCCTGGCCACCGCCCGCCAGGCCGCCCCTGTGACCGGTGTCGAGGCCCGTCTGACCAAGCTCACCCGGGCCAGCCTGCCCATCGCGATCGGATCCGCCGCCGCCGTCTCCGGAGCGGGGCTGCTGCACGGGCTTCCGCTCACCGAGAACCTCGCCTCGGCGGTCAACCTCGCCGTCGCCTCCGTACCCGAAGGGCTTCCGTTCCTCGTCAACGCGGCCCAACTCGCCGCCGCCCGCCGCCTGGCCGACCTCAGCGCCCTGGTCCGCAACCCCCGCACCATCGAGGCGCTCGGCCGCGCCGACGTCCTGTGCTTCGACAAGACCGGAACCCTCACCGAAGGCAATCTCCAGCTCGCGGCGGTCAGCCACGGTGTGGACGCGCTGCCCGCCGACCGGCTCGACGCCTCCCGCAAGGCGGTGCTCGCCGCCGCCCTGCGCGCCACCCCGCCCGCCCGGCAGTCCGAGCCCATGGCGCACCAGACCGACCGAGCGGTCACCGCCGGGGCGCGCCGGGCCGGAGTCGCCGCACGCCGCGGCGCGCCCCGCTGGCGGCGCACCGACGCCCTGCCCTTCGAACCCTCCCGCGCCTACCACGCCACCGGGGGGCGCACCGCACACGGCGCCCTGCTCAGTGTGAAGGGCGCGCCGGAAGCGGTGCTGGGCCGCTGCACCGGGCGGCGGATAGCGGGCACGACCGGCACCACCGCCCTGGACGCCGCCGGGATCAAGGAGTTGACCAAGGCCGCCGAGGAGCTGGCCGGCGCCGGACGGCGGGTCCTGGCGGTGGCCGAGCGCCCCATGCGGGACGACGAGGAGCTCACCGACGAGGCCGTACGGGACCTGGTCTTCCTCGGTTTCATCGCCCTCGCCGACCCCGTCCGTACCAGCGCCGCCCCCGCCACCGCGCGGCTGCGCGAGGCGGGGGTGCACACCGTGATGCTCACCGGCGACCACCCGGCCACCGCGGACGCCATCGCGGCCACCGTCATGGACGTCGCCGAGCCGAAGGTGTGCACCGGGCCGGAGCTGGACGAGATGGACGACGAGGAGCTCGACGAGCTGCTGCCGACGGTGGATGTCATCGCCCGGTGCAGCCCGCACCACAAGGTCCGTATCGTCCAGGCGTATCAGCGGCTCGGCCGGGTCGTGGCGATGACCGGCGACGGCGCAAACGACGCCCCCGCCATCCGGCTCGCGGACGTCGGCATCGCCCTGGGGCGGCGCGGCACCCCCGCCGCGACCGCCGCCGCCGACCTGGTCGTCACCGACGACCGGCTGGAGACGATCGTCTCGGCCCTGATGGAGGGGCGCGCCATGTGGGCCTCGGTCAGGGCCGCGCTCGCCATCCTCATCGGCGGCAACTTCGGCGAGGTCACCTTCAGCGTGCTCACCTCCGCGCTCACCGGCAGTACACCGCTGAGCGCCCGGCAGATCATGCTGGTCAATCTGCTCACCGACCTCGCGCCCGCGCTCGCCATCGCGGTGCGCGAACCCACCGGGCACACCGGCGAACGGCTGTTGCGGGAAGGCCCCAGCCGCTCCCTGGGCCGCGCGCTCACCAAGGAGATGCTGCTGCGCGGCGTCATCACGGCCGCCGGCGCCGGTCTGGCCTGGACGGGCGCGCGGCTGACCGGCACCAGACGCCGGGCCGGTACGGTCGCGCTCGCCGCCCTGGTCGGCACCCAGCTGGCGCAGACCCTGGCCACCGGCGGCCTGGACCGGCATGTGCTGATCGCGGGCCTCGGCTCCGCCGCGGTCCTCGCCGCCATCATCCAGACGCCGGGCGTCAGCCAGTTCTTCGACTGCACCCCGCTCGGCCCGCTCGCCTGGGCCATCACCCTGGGCTCGATCGCCACGGCCACGCTGTTCGGCCCGGTGCTCGCGCCGCTGGTCCGCGAGCGTGGTCCGCGAGCCGGAGGAGTCACGGTCCGGGGCATCCTGAGCGGAACGGAGCGCGGAGCGCGGAGCGCAACGGCTCGGGTCAGCGGGGCAGATACGAGGGGAAGACGCCCTCGGGGTCATAGCGCGCCCGCAGCGCCTCCAGCCGCTCCCAATCGGCCGGTGTGAAGGACCGCTCGGCCCGGGACAGACCCGCCGTGAGATCGGCCTCGGCGATGTAGTGCCCCGTGCCCAGCGGCTCCAGCGTGTCCATCGTCCGGCGCAGCCAGCGGAGATTGGCCCCGTCCTGGTCGGGGTCGTCCCAGACCGCGTACGGAATCACGTAGTTCTCGCCCAGTACCGAGAACACCATGTTCCGCACGTGCGCCGGATTCCGGGAGGCGGGTGCGAGCGGCGCCAGGACAAGGGACTTCTCGGACGGCGCCATGGCCACCGCGTCGCCGCAGAGCGCCAGCAGGGTGCCCAGGTCCTCGTTCGACCACAGGGTGTCCACCGCATAGCGATGCCCTGCGGGCCATACCGCGTCGGAGGCGTCGTACATTGCCTCGAAGGACGTCGGCTCGTCCTCCTTCCGGGCCAGGGCGCGTTCGGCGAAGGGGCAGGCCCGGAGCGGGGCGAGCGAGCGGACCGCCTCCTGCCGTGAGTCAGCGAAGGCGGTGGCGGTCACGGACACCACCGTGGGCCTCGGCGATGCCGTGGAGGTGGCCGGACCGGCGGTGGCCAGGGTCAGACCCGGCTCGACACTCGCGGGCAACTCGCCCTCGATATCGGCGATCCAGCGCGCCACCGGCTCGACGTCCGCCCGGGGAAAGGTGTACGCGGTCGTCGTGATCGCCGACGGAAGCGGGTACAGCCGCAGCCGGAACCGGGTGACGACCGCGAAGAAGCCGGGGCCCGCGCCGCGCGCCGCCCAGAACAGATCCGGGTTCTCCTCGGCGTCGCAGCTGACCACTTCGCCGTCCGCGGTCACGGCCTCGATCCCGAGAACGCCGGCGCACGCCGGCCCCAGGGCGCGGGGGTTCCAGCCCAGACCGCCGCCGAGCAGATATCCGCCGAGGGCGACGGACGGGCAGTGCCCCAAGGGAAAGGCGAGGCCGTACCGGGCGAGTTCCGAGACGAGTGCACGCCCCGTGACACCGGGCTGCACCTCCGCGGTGCGGGCGTCCGGATCGACCGTGCGGCCGCGGAGCCGGGACAGGTCGATGAGCATGGCACCCTCGCGCAGGGGCGAGCCGCACCAACTGTGCCCGCCCGCCCGTACGCTGACGCGCAAGGACCGGGACCGGGCCAGCCGGACGGCTTCCGGGACGTCCCGCTCCGACGCGGCCAGCACGATCACATCGGGAAACCGCGCCGGTTTGAGCCCGTTCCACAGCATGCTCGCCCAGAGGCTCTCGTACCCGGCGTCGCCCCGCTCGACGAGCGTTCCCTCGATGTGTGAGGCCTGCGCGTGTCCGCTCATCATGACCTCCCTGCCTGCCGGTTTGCGGTGGCGACCGCCCGGGATGACGCTGGAGATCCGGTACGCGGCGATCGCGCGATGACGGGAGGAGACGTCTCCAGAGTACCGGCCGGGCGTCGCGGGCTGCGGAGCCCGCGGTGTACGGTCCGGGGTGCGCGAAGGAAGGCAAGGGGTGGCGTTTCGACGGCTCCTCGCCGGGTTCACCAGCGGACGGCGGTGAAGTCGACCGGACGGGGCCGCAACTCCGCCACGCGCGGTCAGTTCCCTCATGCGGTGGGCCATCTCGGCGGCGGCCAGGCGGCGTCGGTCACCGTGGCCCGGCAGCAGCCACTCGCACAGCAGCACGGTGTCGTCCAGCTCCAGCGGGAACGGGTCAAGGGCGGGGTCGAGGCGCCCTCCGGGGTGGCGGATCGACCGGGTGGGGCAGGCGAACGCGGCGGAGTGCAGCCGCCCGGTCTCCGCCGCGTCACGCGGCTGGCGCAGCATCCGCGAGCGGCCGTCGATCTCGCCGATGAGCTCCGGGGCGAGCTGCCGGGCCACATCGCAGTTCGTGCAGCGGTCGTCCACGAACCAGCCGTCCCGCCCCTCGGCCTTCTCCGCCGTGTCGCTCATGGTGTGAGGTCCGCCTGCCGTCGTCGTGCGGCGGCTCCCCGGCCGCTTTCTCATGGATATCCCGCCGGGTGCGGCGAAAAGAAGAGGGTGCCCTTCTTGTACTTTTCGGGGCAGACGTCTCTCTCGATGGGGTCGGTGGGCGGCCCGAAAATCCCGGATCGAGCGGATATGGGGTGACGACGCCACCCTGCGTACTGCCTCGCCCGTCCCCCTGTGCCGGGGGCCGGATCGCGATGGGTACACCCGCTCCCGGTCCCGTCCGAGGCCTTGCGGTGCCGGGTGCGTTCGATAGTGTTGAATGTCCCGGTTTGGGAAGATGGGGAGTGGGTTGGCGCGGGAGGAGGCCGTGATGGGGCGGCGTGAGAGATATGAGCTGGTCTTCGTGGACGAGGGTGCCCTGGCCCCGGCAGCCGAGGACGTGGTGGTGGTGCACCGTACGGACAGCAGCGGTCCGGGCGGGCACCCTGTGTACGCGGATGACACCGGCATCGTGCGGGCGGAGATCAGCGACCGTGCCGAGGTGCGGATGATCGCCAGCGGTGGGCACCAGGAGCACGCCCCGACGGTCACCGCCCGCCCGGTCGCCTGAGAAGGCCCCGGCGCCGGGCCCGGACACCGTCCTGTCCCGCGATGTGGCGCGTTTCCGCACGTCGAGCGGATTGTCGGACCCGCCCGCTACTTTGCCCTCATGGGAAACCGGAGAACGATGGTAGGTGTGGCGATCGGGTGCGTCGCCGCGCGGCAGGGAGCCTTCCATGAGTGATGTCGCGGCAGTGGACGGCAAGGCCGGTGTCGAGCTGCAGCTGGAGCCGTACCGGGTGCAGCTGACCGGTTACTGCTATCGGATGCTGGGATCCGCCTTCGAGGCCGAGGACGCCGTCCAGGAGACGATGGTGCGCGCCTGGCGGGGCCTCGACCGCTTCGAGGGCCGGTCGGCGCTGCGGTCATGGCTGTACCGCATCGCCACGAACGTCTGTCTGGACATGCTGAGCGGCACCAAGCGCCGGGCCCGCCCCATGGACCTGACCTCCGCGGCCACCCCCTTCCCGGCCTCGCTCACCGCGCAGCCGGAGGCCACCTGGGTCGGACCGGTGCCCGACGGCCAGGTGCTGGCGGACGGGGGAGACCCCGCCGAGGTGGCCGCCCAGCGGGATTCGGTGCGGCTCGCGTTCATCGCCGCCCTGCAGCACCTGGCGCCCCGTCAGCGGGCGGTGCTGATCCTGCGCGAGGTGCTGGGCTGGAAGGCGAGTGAGGTCGCCGAGCTGCTGGGCAGCACGGTCGCGTCGGTCAACAGCGCCCTTCAGCGCGCCCGCGCCACCCTCGCCGCGAGCGAGGTCAGCGACGCCGACCCGGTCAAGCCGCTGGACGAGGAGCAGCGCGAGCTGCTGGCCCGCTATGTGGATGCCTTCGAGCGCTATGACCTGGACTCGCTCACCGCCCTGCTCCACGAGGACGCCACGCTGTCCATGCCGCCGTACGAGCTGTGGCTGCGCGGCCACGAGGACATCCGCCAGTGGCTGCTGGGCCACGGCATAGGCTGCCGCGGCTCGCGGCTGGTCCCGACCGTGGCGAACGGCATGCCCGCCTTCGGCCAGTACCGGCCGAGCGGCTCCGGCGGCGGTCATGAACCGTGGGCACTCCAGGTCATCGAGACATCAGCGGGCCGGATCACCGGGCTCAACTCCTTCCTGGACACCGAGCGGCTGTTCCCGCTGTTCGGCCTTCCCACCGTGCTCGAGCACTGATCGGGCGGGATCCGCCGGTGCCGCCAGGGCGTCTGCCGCCAGGGCGTCGTCGAGCCCGGCCCGGACGAGGAGCTCCCCCAGCGCGCCGCTCACGTTCCGCAGCCGCATCCCGCGCCCGTGCCGCCGGGCGGTGAGCCGCAGCCGGGCCGGGCTCGGCTCGGGGCTCGGCAGCGCCGCCCGGGAGGATCGGCAGCGCGCTCGGCGTCGCCGTCATGGGCACCGTGCTGACGGGCCGGTTCGCCGACCGCTTGCCCGCGCCCTCGCCCGGGCGGGCCCATTCGGCGGGCGAGGCGCTGTCGGCCGCGCGGGGCCTGGGACCCGCCGAGCACGCGCGAGTCGTCACGGCCTTCACGGACGCGATGCCGGTGGGCTTCCGGGTCATCGCGGCGGTCGTGGCCGTCATCGCCGTCATGGTCGTCGTCTGGTTCCGGGAGGAGAGGCGATGAGTCTCACCGCCCCGCCACCTGGTGTTCATTTGTGCACGTAGACTGCCCGTTCCGAACAGCTTCCGCCAACATGTCAGGACGCGGTGGCCCGTACCAGCTTCAGCAGACGGGCCACCTCCCGCGCCACCGCGTCGCGCGCGGCCGCGACATAGCGACGCGGGTCGACGACCTCGGGGTGGCTGGCGAGATGGTCGCGGATCGCCCGGGTGTAGGCCACATTCAGGTGGGTGGCGATGTTCACCTTCGTCAGCCCCGCCTCCACCACCCGGGTCAGATCCGCCTCGGGCACCCCGGAGGAGCCGTGCAGCACCAGCGGTACGGGCACGGCCGCGCGCAGGGCCGCGATCAGCCGCAGATCCACTACCGCCTCCTTGACGACCATGGCGTGCGAGGTGCCCACCGCCACCGCGAGCGCGTCCACGCCCGTGGCCGCCACATAGGCGGCGGCCTCGGCGGGGTCGGTTCTGGCGCCGGGCGCGTGGACGCCGTCCTTGCCGCCCACCTCGCCCAACTCCGCCTCGACCCACACCCCGTGGGCATGGCAGTCGGCCACCACCGCGGCGGTCGCCGCCACATTGCCGTCGTACGGCAGCCCCGAGGCGTCGAACATCACCGAGCCGAAGCCGAGGCCGACCGCCTCCCGCACCAGCGCGGGCTCGGTCGCGTGGTCCAGATGCACGGCGACCGGCACCCGCGCCGCGCGTGCGACCTCGACCACCGCCCGGCCGATCGCGGCCAGGGCGCCGTGATACCGCACCGCGTTCTCGCTGAGCTGCAAAATCACCGGCGCGTCGGCCGTCTGTGCCCCGGCCACGATCGCCTGGGCGTGCTCGATCTGGATCACATTGAACGCGCCCGCGCCGAGCCCCGCCCGCGCGGCCGGTCCGACGATCTCATCCGTGGCCACCAGCGGCACGGCCCGGCTCCCTTCGTCCGCCCGCCCATGAACGTCCCGGGTATCCGGCGTATCCGGCGCTCATGTGAGGATCACCGAGCGGGTGAGATTGCGGGGACGGTCGGGGTCGAGGCCACGCGCCACCGCGATGGCGACCGCGAGCCGCTGCACCACCACCAGCTCGGCCAGCGGATCGCGGCCGTATCCGGCGAGCCGGCCGCCGGGCCCGGTGACCTCCTCGTCCGCCAGCCCCGACGCGCCCTCGCCGAGCCACCACACCACGCTCCGCGGGCCGGTGACGCTGATCGGCCCGTGCCGGTACTCCATCACCGGATACGCCTCGGTCCACGCCCCCGCGGCCTCCCGCATCTTCAACGCGGCCTCCTGGGCGACCCCGTAGGTCCAGCCGCGCCCCAGGAAGGTGAACTGCCCCGCGCCGACAAGGCCGTCGGGCAGCGGCTCGGCGAGCGCCGCCTTGCCGTCCGCTTCGAGACCGTCCAGCGGATCCCCCACGTGGGCGCGGAGCAGGGCGAGTTCGCTGGTGGCCCAGCGCGTCTGCACCACCGACCGCTCGTCCGCGAAGTCGAGCACGACCGCGGCGTCCGCGGCGCTGACGACGGGGGAGTCGGGGACCGCGGTGATGACGCTGGTGGGGATACGGCCGCGCACGGCGCCGAGCAGCTCCAGCACCTCGGTCGTGGTGCCGGACCGGGACAGCGCGAGCATCCGGTCGTAGCGGCGGCCGGAGGGCATCTCGGACGCCGGGAACGCGTCCGTCTCACCCTGGCCCGCGGCCTCGCGCAGCGCCGCGTAGGACTGGGCGATGAACCACGAGGTGCCGCATCCGACGACGGCGACCCGCTCACCGGCCCGGGGCAGTGCCTTCCGTACGGGCCCCTCCGGGTCCCTGGCCAGGGCGATGGCACGGCGCCAGCAGTCCGGCTGGCTTGCGATCTCGTCCTCGGTGCAGCTCATGGGACTCCCCTCGTCACAAGGAAACGCGACACTGAAGGTGCGCGGAGTTGCATCTTTGAGCTTGATAATGCGCAGGATCTTGCAGAGAAGTCCAGTGTCCCTGCGCGCGGGGTAGGGTGAGCCGCGAGATGCGCGGGGCACCGTGGAAACGGGAACGACGGGCGATGACAGGGTCTGAGGAGACGGCGTGAAACGGCCCGAGCGCTGGAACGCCCTGCTGGAGCTGTTGGCCAGGGACGGCACGGTCGATGTCGAAGAGGCGGCCGTCGAACTGGCGGTGTCCGCCGCGACGATCCGCCGGGATCTCGACGAACTCGAGCAGCAGCAGATGCTCACCCGCACCCGGGGCGGCGCGGTCGCGCGGAATCTGTCGTACGACCTTCCGCTGCGCTACAAGACCGCCCGGCACGCGTCGGAGAAGCAGCGGATCGCCGCCGCCGTCGCCCGGATGGTCGATCCGGGCGCGATCGTCGGCCTCAACGGCGGGACCACCACGACCGAGGTGGCCCGGGCCATCTCCACCCGCGCCGAGCTGTCCGGCTCCGGCGGCGGTCCGGCCGTCACCATCGTGACGAACGCCCTCAACATCGCCCATGAGCTGGCCGTGCGCCCTCAGGTCAAGATCGTGCTCACCGGCGGGGTCGCCCGCCCCCAGTCCTTCGAGCTGATGGGCCCGCTGGCCACCGGAGTGCTGGCCGAGGTCTCCCTGGATCTGGCGATCCTCGGCGTGGACGCGCTGGACGCCGCCCAGGGCGCCACCGCCCACCATGAGGGCGAGGCCAGCATCAACCACCTGATGGCCGGTCGCGCCGCCCGGGTGGTGGTCGCGGCCGACAGCTCCAAGCTGGGCCGCCGGGCGTTCGCCCGGATCTGCCCGCTCGACGCGGTCGATGTACTGGTCACGGACACCGGCGCCGCCGATGAGCTGGTCGCCCCGTACACCGAGGCCGGTGTCCGCGTCATCAGGGCCTGAGGCCTACGCCGTGGCGTCGTCCTGTGCCTTGGCGGCCGCGAGCAGCGCCACCGCCCGCTCGACGGCGAAGGCGTACCCCTGAATGCCACATCCGGCGATCACACCGCTGGCGAGCGCGGAGACATAGGAGTGGTGCCGGAACGCCTCCCGCTGGTGGATGTTGGAGATGTGCACCTCCAGAATCGGCATGCCGTCGCAGGTCGCCAGGGCGTCGCGCAGGGCCACGGAGGTGTGTGAGTAGCCCGCGGGATTGATGATGACGGCCGCATGCCGCTCGCGGGCCTCGTGGATCCAGTCGATCAGCTGGCCCTCGTGGTTGCTCTGCCGGCAGTCGGTCGTCAGCCCGTGCGGGGCGGCGGTCTCGGCGACGAGCTTCTCGATGTCGGCCAGGGTGTCGGTGCCATAGATCTCGGGCTGACGGCGGCCGAGGAGGTTCAGATTCGGTCCATTCAGGACCATGATCGTGGAGCGGTCGCGCACGGGGATGATGGCCATGGCGTAAAAGTCCTTCCTGGGGCGGTCAGCTCTCAGGAATCGTAGATCGCCGCGACGGGATCCAGCGCCTTGCCCAGGCCGAGGCCGCGGGGGAGACGGGGGACGAGCGGTGACGCGATCACGGCGGCGAACCGGCGCACCTTACTCATACGGATCACCTCGGCGCAGCCATTCATCACACTGTGAGTGGTGGTGAGAACGGAGTAAACGCGCCCCCGTACGACGTGGTGGCCCCGCGCGGGGCGTACAGAAACGGCACGAGCGCTTCTCACTCGCTTCCCGCGCATCCCCGACTGGAGGTCAGTGAGTTGAGCCACCGACGTGTGAACAAGCGGACCCTCGCCATCGCCGGAGCTGCCGTCGCCGCGCTCGGGGCAGCGGCTGTTCTGCTGCCCAACGCCAATGCGAGCCCGGACAAGACGTCGGCCTCCAAGACCTTCTCGTCCCCGGCGGCCGTGAAGCTCGCGAGGTCGCTCGCCGCGGACCTCGGTGACAACGGCGCGGGCTGGTACTACAAGAACGACACGCGCCAGTTGGTCATGAATGTGATGGACGAGGACGCGGCGAAGAGCGTCGAGGCCAAGGGCGCCGTAGCCAAGATCGTCAAGAACAGCATGGCGGATCTGAAGGCCGCCACCAAGACTCTGGGCAGCGATGCCTCGGTGCCCGGCACCGCCTGGTCGATCGACCCGGTGACCAACCAGGTCCGGGTGACGGCGGACCGTACGGTGACCGGCACCAAGTGGGCCACCCTGACCAAGGCCACCGACCAGATGAGCGGCCTGGTCAGCGTCAAGCGGTCCCAGGGTGAGTTCAAGAGGTTCGACGGCGGCGAGGCGGCCCAGCCCGGCGACAACGGCGGTACGGGCGCCGGTGACGCCGCGGGCGACGCGGGCAACGCCGCCGGAGACGCCGGGGCCGGAGACGCCGGAGCGGGCGATGCCGGAAACGCGGGTGCCGGTGACGCGGGTGCTGGAAACGCGGGTGCCGGTGACGCTGGGGCCGGAGACGCCGGAGCGGGCGATGCCGGAAACGCGGGTGCTGGAAACGCGGGTGCCGGTGACGCGGGTGCCGGTGGTGCCGGTGACGCGGGTGCGGGCGGCGCGGGTGCGGGCGGCGCGGGTGACGCCGGAGGCGGTGACGCGGCCGCCGGAGGTCTCGACGGCGGCGATGCCATCTTCGGCGGTGGCGCCCGTTGCTCCCTCGGCTTCAACGTCACCGTCGACGGAGCGCCGGGCTTCCTGACCGCGGGCCACTGTGGCAACGAGTCGCAGACCTGGACCGCGGACGAGGCCGGTGCCCAGCAGGTGGGCACCGTGCAGGACTCCAAGTTCCCCGAGAACGACTTCGCGCTGGTCATGTACGACGACGCCACCACCCAGGCGTCCAGCACGGTCGACCTCCAGGACGGCAGTACGCAGGCGATCGGCCGTGCCGTCGAGGCGAGCGTGGGCCTGAAGGTGCAGCGCTCCGGATCCACGACCGGGGTCACCGACGGAACGGTCACCGGCCTCAACGCCACGGTGAACTACGGCAACGGCGACATCGTCAACGGCCTCATCCAGACCGATGTGTGCGCCGAGCCCGGCGACAGCGGCGGTTCGATGTTCGCCGAGGACGCGGCGGTCGGGCTGACGTCCGGGGGCAGCGGTGACTGCACCCAGGGCGGCGAGACGTTCTTCCAGCCGGTGACTGCCGCGCTGGAGGCCACCGGTGCGGTCATCGGCGCGGGCGATGCCGGTGCCGCCGGTGACGCGGGTGCCGGTAATGCCGGTGCGGGTGACGCCGGTAACGCGGGTGCCGGCGACGCGGGCGCGGGTGACGCGGGCGCGGGTGACGCGGGTGCCGGTAATGCCGGTGCGGGTGACGCCGGTAACGCGGGCGCGGGTAACGCGGGTGCGGGTGACGCCGGAAGCGTCGGCGCCGGTGACACCGGTGCCGCCGCCGGAGCCGGTGACACCGGCACCGGCACCGGCTCTGGCACCGGCCTCAACTGATGCGGCCCACCCCCTGAACGAGGCCCCGGGCGCCCTCCTGCCCCAGTGCCCGGGGCCTCCCTCCCCCGCGGCCTCACACCACCGCGATCAGGAGTGACCGGAAGCCGGAAGCCCGGCCGTCTCCGCCGCCGCGACGAGCACCTCCCGCAGCATGTCCGGGGTGAGCCGTCCGGTGAAGGTGTTCTGCTGGCTCACGTGATAGCAGCCGAAGAGCGTGAGCGGTGCCCCGCCGTCGGCCGCCCGCAGCGTGGTCCGCGCCCCGTGCGCGAAGGCGGGCCGTGGCCGGGGCACGGTCCATCCGGCATCGGCCAGCGCGGGCAGGACGGCCTGCCAGCCGTATCCGCCGAGTACGACGACCGAGCGCAACGTCGGCCGCAGCAGCCGCAGTTCCTGGGTGAGCCACGGCCGGCAGGTGTCCCGTTCCCGGGGCGTGGGCCGGTTGGCGGGCGGGGCGCAGCGCACCGGTGCGGTGATCCTGACCCCGTACAGCTCAAGGCCGTCGCCGATGTGCGTGGAGGTGGGCTGGCTGGCCAGCCCGACGGCGTACAGCGCCGCGTACAGGAAGTCGCCGGCCCGGTCGCCGGTGAACATCCGGCCCGTGCGGTTGGCCCCGTGGGCGGCCGGTGCCAGACCCACGATCGCGAGCCGCGCGTCGGGCGGCCCGAACCCCGGCACCGGACGCGCCCAGTAGTCCCAGTCGGCGTAGGCGCGGCGCTTGGTCCGGGCGGCCTCTTCCCGCCACCGGACCAGCCGTGGACAGGCGCGGCAGCGGCACACCCGCTCGTCCAGCTCGGCGAGGGTACGGGCGCCGGGCGCCTGGCGGGCGGGTTCGGGCGTGGTCATATTCAGGGCGAGTGCCCCGCGTCCTTGCGCAGAAAACGCCGCAGCCGGGTGAGCGGCCAGGTGTTGATGACATCGTCCGTGGTGAGCCAGCCCCGTTGTGCCATGCCCACCCCGTACCGCATATTGGCCAGATCGCGGGTCGAGTGCGCATCGCTGTTCAGGGCGAACACCACCCCGTACGACTTCGCCCGCAGGATGTTCTCGTCCGACAGATCCAGCCGCTCCGGATGCGCGTTGACCTCCAAGGCGGTGCCGGTACGGGCGCACGCGGCGAATACCTCGTCCAAGTCGGCGTCGATGCCCGGCCGTTTGCCGATGAGCCGGGTCGTCGGATGGCCGATGATGTTCACATGGGGGTTCTCGCAGGCCCGTACGAGCCGCCGGGTCATGGCGTCCCGGGCCTGGCCGAACTGCGAGTGCACCGAGGCCACGCACAGATCGAAGCCCTCGAGGAAGTCGCCCGGCCAGTCCACCTCCCCGTCGGTGTCGATGTTCAGCTCCACACCGTGCAGCAGCCGGGTGTCCCGGCGTCCGCGCCCGTGGTCGAGCTCGCGCAGCCGTTCGCGCTGGGCCAGCATCTTCTCCTCGGTCATTTGCTGCATGTACAGCTTCGGCGCATGGTCGGTGACGGCGTAGTACGCGTACCGGCGCCGCTCCGCTGTGGCGATCATGGCCTCCAGCGGTTCGAGCCCGTCGGTCAGATCGGTGTGCGTGTGCAGATCGCCGCGGAGGTCGGACTCCTCGATGAGCCGGGGCAGTTGGCCCTCGAGGGCGGCCTTGATCTCACCCCGGTCCTCGCGCAGTGTCGGCGGGATCCAGTCCATTCCGAGCCGGGCGTAGACGTCCTCCTCGCTCCGCGAGGCGATCTTCTTTCCGCTCTTGGTCTCGAAGAGGCCGTACTCGGAGAGCTTGAGGCCATGGCGCACCGCGATCGCGCGGACGCGGATGTTGTGCGCCTTCGAGCCGGTGAAGTACAGCAGCCCCGCACCCCACGAGTCCGGCGGCAGGACCCGCAGATCCACCTGGAGCCCCTTCTTCGTGCGGATCGAGGTCTTCTTCTGGCCGTGCGCGATGACCTCGGCGGTGTACGGAAGGCCTACGAACGCGTCCATGAACGGGCCGGATTCGTCCGCCGCGACCAGGATGTCCACATCGCCGACGGTCTCCTTCATCCGGCGCAGCGACCCGGCGTACGCGCACCGCTCGCAGCCGGGCACCTGGGACAGCGCGGACACGATGTCGTCGGCGACGTCCATGGCCTCGTCGAGCCGGATCCGGTCACCGACGGCCCGCATGAGCGCGATGCCGTGCAGGATGTTCTCCTCGGACTTCGGACCGAAGCCCTTGAGATCGCGCAGCTTGTGCTCCTCGATCGCCTGGGCCAGCTGGTCGATCGAGGCGATGTGCAGCTCCTCGTACAGCGTCATGGCCTTCTTCGGCCCGAGGGCGGGGATGGCGGTCAGCTCCCGCACCCCCGCCGGGATCGCGGCACGCGCCTCTTCGACGGCGGGCATGGTCCCGGTGCGCAGGAATTCGACGACCTTGTCGGCGATCGACCGGCCGACGTTGGGGATCTCCCGCAGCCCCTTCGCGTCGAGCTGGGAGATATCGGCGGGGTGGCCGCCAATGGCCCGGGCGGCCTTCTCATAGGCACGCGACTTGAACGCGTCTCCGCCCGTGATCAGGAGGAGATCGGCGTACTCGCGCAGAAGGGCTTCGACTTCCTCGTTGGAGCGAGCCATGGGAGCGATTCTAGTCGGCTGTGGCGCTCCCGGTGCGGTGGAGGGATCCTGGGGGGAGGAGCGGGACAACGATCCGGAAGGTTCCGGGTCGACCGGTTCCGGCCGTGTTTCCCCGGGTTGGGGGAGGTCATGGACGTTGGATTCCTGAAGCCGTTGTTCGACCGGCCCGGTCCGTGGGCGTGTGCGTACATCGACACCTCGCGGGCGACGGAGGACGCGCCCACGCGGCGCAGATTGCGGGAGCGGTTCGTGGCCGACCAGCTGACCGGCCAGGGCGCCGACCCCGCCACCCGCGACGCCCTGGTCGGCAGGCTGGCCGGCGAGCCGGCGGCCCGGCCGTCCGCGGGGCGGGCGCTGTTCGCGGCGGGCGGAGAGGTGGTGCTCGATGTGCCGCTGGCCGTCTCGCCGGGCGATGTGGAGACGTCCTGGTCGGCACTGCCCCGGGTGGCCCCGCTGGCCTCGCTGCGGGGCGAGTGGCCGTCGTGTCTGCTGGTCCACATCGACCGGGCGGGCGCCGATCTGGAGCTGCGGGACGCCGGCGGTGTGCGTCTGGCGGGCCGCGCCGCGGGCGGCGCGCGGCGGGGCCGGGGACACCGGTCCGTCCCCGCCGACCGCCATGAGTGGCACTACCGCAACCGGGTCGAGAACGCCTGGGACCAGACCGCGGAGCGGGTCGCCGACGAGCTCGTACGGCAGTGGTCGGACAGCGACGCGCAGCTGCTGGTCCTGACCGGCGATCCGCGCGAGCGCCGGGCGGTGCTCGACCGGCTGCCCGAGCCGCTGCGGGCGCGGGCGGTGGAGGCGCAGCACGGCACCAGGACCGCCGGCTGCGCGCGGGAGCTGTTGGAGGCGGAGATCGATAACGTCTGCGCGGAGCACGTCCGCGCCCATCTGGAGTCCGTCCTCGACGCCTTCCGTGCCGGGCGCGGCCGCCCCGGCGGGCAGGGCGGGAAAGAGCACAAGGGCGTCTCGCCCAGCGGGACGGCGGAGGGGGTGCCGGCGGTCGTGGAGGCGATGCGCAGCCATCAGGCGGCCACGCTGCTGCTGGGGCAGGCGGGGGGCGATATGCGCCATGAGGTGTGGATCGGCCCCGACGCCGACCAGCTGGCCGTGCAGCGGGCCCAGGCGCGGGCGCTGGGTGTGCGCGCGCCCGAACCGGCCCGCGCGGACGATGCGCTGATGCGCTCGGCCGCGGTGGCCGACACCGAGGTGCTGCTGGTGCCCGAGGGAGTTCCGGGCCCGGCCGGGGGGCTGGGCGCGCTGCTGCGCTGGTACGGCTGAACGGGCGGAGTCTCCGCGCGGTGGGTTGACATGGCGTGATCACATCTTTACCGTCCAGAGATTGTTAGGAAAGGTACTTAACGAACGATCGCGCCCATCCGCAGGCCCGCCTCCAGGGCAGCCCGCCCCTCAGGGAGACATCCGTGGTCCTCTGTCCGGCACCACTGGCACCACTCCGGCGGCGGGCGCGAGCCCGCGTACGACGCGCCCTGACCGCCGCGCTCACCGTCGGCGGCCTGCTTCTCACCGTCTCCCTCACCACGGGCGCCGGCGCGTCCCCGCACACCGGGGCCGCGGGCGCCACGGACCCGGCCGCGGTGACCCGGGTCGGCGCCGCCCCCGGCACCTCCGTCCCGCTGGCGGGCTTCGCCATCCAGTCCTCGGCGAAGGTGTCCGACACCCCCGCGGCCATCTCCACCCCCGGCTACCCCGCGACCGGCTGGCATCCGGTGGGCCCCCGCTCGACGGTGCTCGCCGGGCTGCTCGCGGCCGGCACCTACCCGGACCCGTTCTACTCGACGAACCTCAAGAAGATCCCGGCGGCCGACTTCCATGTGCCATGGTGGTACCGGGGCGACTTCACCGTGGCGGACACCTCCCGGCGCACTTTCCTGGACTTCAGCGGCGTCGTCTCCGCGGCCGATGTGTACGTCAACGGCCACCAGGTCGCCACCAAGGACCGGATCGCCGGCGCGTACACCCACCATGAGCCGGACATCACCGACCTGGTCAAGGCGGGCACCAACACGGTGGCCTTCCGTATCCAGCCCAACGACCCGCGCAAGAACCTCACCATGGGCTGGATCGACTGGCTGCAGCCCCCGCCCGACGAGAACATGGGGATCGTCCGCGATGTGCTGATCCGCCGCGGCGGCCCGGTCGCGCTGCGCGGCGCGCATGTGACCACCCGACTGGCCGTGCCGTCGCTCGCCTCCGCCGACCTCACCGTCAAGGCCGAGGCCCGCAACGACTCGGCCGCCCCGGTGACCGCCACCGTCTCCGGCACGGTCGGCTCCGCCGCCGTGAGCCGTACGGTGTCGCTGGCCGCGCACGAGACCAAGACCGTCACCTTCACCCCCGCCGACTTCCCGCGGCTGCACCTCGACCGGCCCAAGGTGTGGTGGCCCGCCGGAATGGGCGGCCGGCCGCTGTACGACCTCGACCTCACCGCCACCGTCTCGGGCACCGTCTCCGACACCGCTCACGAGCGCTTCGGCATCCGCGACGTCAAGGCGCCGCTGAACCGCGACGGCGCGCGCCAGTACGTCATCAACGGGCGCCCGCTGCTCATCAAGGCGGGCGGCTGGTCCCCCGATGTCTTTCTGCGCTGGGACGCCCGCTCCGTCGAGGACCGGCTGAAGTACGCGCTCGACCTGGGGCTGAACACCATCCGCCTCGAAGGCCATATCGAGCCCGACGAGTTCTTCGACCTCACCGACCGCTACGGCATTCTGACCCTCCCCGGTTGGGAGTGCTGCGACAAGTGGGAGGGCCAGGTCAACGGCGACGAGACCGGCGACACCTGGAACCCCGCCGACTACCCGGTCGCCAAGGACTCGATGGCCGCCGAGGCCGCGCGGCTGCGCGACCACCCCAGCGTCGTCTCGTTCCTCATCGGCAGCGACTTCGCGCCCGACGCGACCATCGAGAAGACCTACCTGGACGCTCTGAAGGCCGCCGACTGGCCGAACCCGGTGGTGCCCGCCGCGTCCGGCAAGTCCTCCCCGCAGCTCGGAAAGTCCGGCATGAAGATGTCCGGCCCGTACGACTGGGTGCCGCCGGACTACTGGTACGCCAAGCGGGAGGGCGGCGCGACCGGCTTCAACTCCGAGACCAGCGCCGGCCCCGACGTCCCCACCCTCGACACGCTGCGGCGCATGATGTCCCCGAGTGAGCTGGACACGCTGTGGAAGGACCCGTCCGCCCGGCAGTACCACCGCTCCCCGTCGTCCACTTTCGGCGATCTGAAGCTCTTCGGCAACGCGCTCAGCGGCCGCTACGGACCGCCGACCGGGCTGACCGACTACGTACGCAAGGCGCAGCTCGCGCAGTACGAGGCGGTGCGCGCCCAGTACGAGGCGTACGGCCGGAACTTCTCCGATGCCGACAAGCCGGCCACCGGTGTCGTCTACTGGATGCTGAACAGCGGCTGGACCTCGCTCCACTGGCAGCTCTTCGACCGCTATCTCGACCAGGGCGGAGCGTATTTCGGCGCCAAGAAGGCCAATGAGCCACTGCACATCCAGTACTCGTACGACGCGCGCTCCGTGGTCGTGGTCAACAACCGCCACGACGCCGCCACCGGACTCACCGCCCGGGTGAGCCTGTACACCCCCGACGGTGCGAAGAAGTTCGACCGGAGCGCCACCGGATGGGACGTACCGGGCGACGGCGGCAAGGCCACCGCGCTGACCGTCCCGGCGGACGTGAGCGGCCTGTCCGGCACGTATCTCGCCAAGCTCCAGCTCACCGACGGCGCGGGCAGGGAGGTCAGCCGCAATGTGTACTGGCTGTCCACCAAGAAGGACGTGCTCGACTGGGACAACACCGACTGGTACTACACCCCGACCACGTCCTACGCCGACCTCACCGGCCTCAGCGGCATGGCCCGGGTGCCCGTGTCCGCCACCGCCACCACGGCCACGGGCCCTGACGGCACCGCGACCACGACCGTCACCTTGCGCAACACCGGCAGCGGCACGACCCCGGCGCTGCTCGTCGACGCCCATCTGGTGAACGGCTCGGGCACGCCCGTCACTCCGGTCCGCTGGTCGGACAACGAGGTCAGCCTGTGGCCGGGGGAGTCGGTGACGCTCACCGCCACCTACCGCGCGGCGGACCTGGGCGGCTCGGCACCCTCGGTCCGGGTCTCGGGCTGGAACACCGGCACCCGGACCGTCCCGGCCGCGGCCATGTCCCGCTGACCGCCCGGTACTGAAATTCCGTCGGAATCAGAAATTCCCGGCGAGTCCGACACATTTCACAAGTTCACACTTTTGTATCCTTTCGTTAGCGCGTCGTTCCCCCGCGTGGAACACCCACTGTTCGCACGCTGACGAAAGGGGCTCCCTATGCACACGATGGAGGTTCGCCCACCAGTACCCAACCGCTCCAGCAGTAGATGGCGCCGATACGGCCGGCTCGCCGCCGCGAATTTCGTGCGCGGCGCCTCCTATGCGAGTGGCACCGCGGCCATCGGCCTGATGACCTGGTGGGTGCAGACCCACTGAGCCCTGCGCACCGCGTCAGCCGCCGCGGCGGCCCGACGCCAGGACGCTGACGGCGTTGCAGCCGACGACGGCGACGATCGCGGCCCAGGCGCTCCAGCTCAGGGACTCGCCCAGGACGACCAGCCCTACCACCGCGGCCAGCACGGGATTGACGCTCATGAAGATCCCGAAGAACTGGGCCGGAACGCGGCGCAGGGCCAGCATGTCGGAGAGAAAGGGGACGGCGGAGGACAGGATGCCCGCCGCGGCCGCGCAGAGCAGCGCCTGCGCGGTCGGCGGGTGCTGGCGGAGGCCGACGATCTGATCCGGGAAGCCGCGACCGGCCACAGCCGGCTGCGCATCGGCCACGCCTGGTCGGCCATGGGCCGCCACACCCTGGAGTTCCAGCGGCGCTGGCCCCAGGTGCGCCCGGATGTCGAGCTGCACCTGATCCGCACCAACTCCGCGACCGGAGGACTTGCCGAGGGCGCCTGCGACATCGCCGTCGTCCGCACCCAGCCCGAGGACCGGCGCATCGAGAGCGCCGTCGTCGGGCTCGAACGGCGCTACTGCACCATGGCGTCCGACGACCCATGGGCCCGGCGCCGCTCCATCCGGCTCGCCGAGACCGGCGACCGCACCCTGGTGATCGACCGGCGCACCGGCACCACCACCGCCGATCTCTGGCCCCCGGACAGCCGGCCCGCCATGGAGTACACCCAGGACGTGGACGACTGGCTCTCCGTCATCGCGACGGGCCGCTGCATCGGGATCACCGCCGAGAGCACCGTCACCCAGTACCGGCGCGCCGGCATCGTCTTCCGTCCGCTGCGCGACGCGGCCCCCATCCCCGTCCGGCTCATCTGGTGGCGCGACGACCCCCATCCGGCCGCCCCCGCCGCCGTCGCGCTGCTGACCGGCCTCTACCGCGCCTCCTGACGGGTACGCGAGGCGCCGCGGTTACGGAGCGTCCGGCCCGAGAAGGACACCGCGCCCCGCGAAGAAGCGGTCGAGCTCGGCCCAGGGGACACGGGCGAACCGCTGGGAGTGGTGCGGAAATCCGGAGGGGTTGTGGATGATGAGATGGCCGGGCGTGGCACCGACGGCGAGCACCAGATGGCCGCCGCGCCGAGGCGGCCGGGGCCCCAGATCGCGGATGGAGGGGTGGACGGACAGCATCGCCAGCCGGTCGGCGGCGAGCTGCCGCGGAAGCTCCTCGGCCGGCAGCGTCGGGCGGGACTCGGCGAACAGATTCCAGCGCCGCCGCGCGTAGTCGGCGAAGGGCGCGTAGATCAGCCCGTCCACCCGGTCCGCATGGCGCACATAGGCGCCGGCGTCGACACACTCCTCGGCGAGCGACACCGCGGGCGGCGCCGTGCCGCGCCAGTGGTCCAGCGCCATGCGCAGACAGGCCATGCCGCACAGCCGCCAGGACCAGAAGGCGTATTCGGCGGGACTCGCGGCCCCCGACTTCTGCCACAGCGGATCGTCGGCCGCGGACACCGTGCCCGCGATGATGTCGGGTACCAGGGCGGGCGACTCCCACTGTGCGTAGTAGGGAACCGGATGCGTGATCGTGACGGCGTCGGACATGCCCACCACTGTCGCCCGGCCCGGGGCCGTACCCCGGCTCCGTCAGCCGCCTGTAGCGAAACCGGGAAAGAGCGTCATGCCGCCGTCCACATAGAAGGTGGTGCCCACGACGTAGTCGCACAGATCGGACGCCAGGACGACCACGGCATTGGCGATGTCCTGCGGGTCACCGATCCGGCCGTAGGGGATGAGTTCCAGCAGCTTCTCCCGGGCCTCCGGGGTTTCCCACGCGCTGCGGTTGATGGGGGTCTTGATGGCACCTGGCGCGATCGCGTTCACCCTGATTCTCCGGGGCGCGAATTCCTGGGCGAGGGTCTCCATCAACATCGCCACGCCGCCCTTTGACGCCGCGTAATTCACATGGCCGGCCCACGGGATCATCTGATGGACCGAACTCATGCAGATGATTTTCCCGGCCGCCCGCGAGACCTCCGGGACGACCCCGCGCCGCAGGAACTCCTTGACCGCTTCCCTGGCGCAGAGGAACTCTCCGGTGAGATTGACGTCGATGACCTTGTTCCAGTCCTTCAGCGACATGTCCACGGTCGGGGCATCGCGCTGCAGACCCGCGTTGGCGACCATGATGTCGATCGTGCCGAGCCGGTCGATCATGGTCGCGACCATGTCGATCACCTGCTCCTCCTGCGACACATCCGCCTGGTGGGCGTAGGTCCGTACGCCGAAGCCCTCGATCTCCTTGACGACGGCCTCGGCGGCCGGCCGGTCGGAGAGGTAGTTGACGACGACATCCGCGCCGGAGCGGCCCAGGGCGATCGCCGTGGCCTTTCCGATTCCCGAGTTGCCCCCGGTCACCAGCGCTTTCTGGCCTTTGAGGAGCTCTGGCGCGTAAACGGGAGGGGGACGATCGGGAATGGTGTTCACTGGGTTTCTCCTTCGCTCGGACATCCAGGCCCGCGCAATGACCCTCGCAGCCCGTGCGGACATCGTCACCCGCCACCGTGCCCGCATCACCCACAAAGGCGAGGCACATCGTTCCAGCGGCGCAACGCGCGATGCGCAAAAAGACCGGGGCGGGTCAGGACCGCCACCGGTCCCGACCCGCCCGGCCCACCGACTGGTTATTCAGCCGGTCTCCGCCATCGCCTGGGCGCGCAGCGTCGAGCAGGTGCGGTTGATGAGACGGGAGACATGCATCTGGGAGATGCCCAGCTGCTCGGCGATGCGGCTCTGCGTCATATCGCAGAAGAAGCGCATATAGAGGATCTGCCGCTCCCGGTCGGCGAGCCGGGTGAGCGCGGGCCGTACGGCCTCGCGGTCCACCACCCGGTCGTACGCGGGCTCCTGGCCGCCGAGCGTGTCCACCAGCGAGTAGCCGTCGTCCGCGCCGGGCAGCTGGGCGTCCAGGGACAGGGGGGTGAAGCTGCCCATGGCCTCCATACCGGTGCGCACCTCCTTCTCGGTGAGGCCGGTGCGCTCGGCGATCTCCTCGGTGCGGGGCGGGCGGTCGTCGAGGGAATGGGACAGCTCGCGGTGGGCGGCCCGTACGCGGTTGCGCAGGTCCTGGACCCGGCGCGGGACGTGCAGCACCCACAGATGGTCCCGGAAGTGGCGCTTGATCTCACCGACGATCGTGGGCACCGCGAACGCCGCGAAGGCGGTGCCCTGCTCCGGGTCGTACCGCTTGACGGCCTTGACCAGGCCGAGCGCGGCCACCTGTTCCAGGTCCTCCAGGGCCTCGCCGCGGTTGCGGTACTGACGGGCCAGCCGCTCGGCCATCGGCATCCACGCCTCCACGACCCGTTGCCGCAGCGCGTCCTTCTCCGGCCCGTCGGGGAGCCGGGCTATCTCCCGGAACTCAGGGCCGGTGTCCGGTGCGTCGTCATGCGGATGCTTCGTGGTGCTGGTCTGGGGCCGTGCCATCTCCTGCGCCGCGGTCGTCACGGAAACCACCTCCTGCGATGGGTTGACGGGGTCGCCTGGGACCGTGGAGTCGCATCGCGGGAGCGTGAGCAGACCGGACCCGGGGCCGCGCCGCCCTGGGAACAGTCAGACTGCTCCCGCGGTGCGTGCCTCTGGTCCGAAGCACGAAATACCGCCTGCCCTGGGCCTCCAGGGGTAAACCCACGTTCTGCCGGGCACCGGGCCTCGGCGGGGAAGAACACTGGCCCCACCGCCCCCTCGCTGCCATGATCGCCCGGTGTTCCGCGCCCGGCCGGACGGCGGTCCGCGCCACCCGCGACCGATCGAGAGGACCCAAGGCCATGACGGCCCGGCACCCCGACACCAACGGCGGCGCGGAAGGCGGCGTCACCAAGGGCTGGGAGGAGCGGATGGCAGCCCAGGGAACCCCGGCGCCCGAGCACATGGCCGGTGCGCCGCGCCCACGGCCGGACGTCCGCCCAGCTGCCCACCGCGGTCTAGGTGATGGTCAGGGTGCGCTCGGCCTTCGCCAGGGAGCTGTTCCCCGCGTAGAACTGGATCTCGCCCTTCTGGACGAGGAGTTCACCGTCCGGGTCATGGGTCCAAAAGCCCAGGTCCTCGGCGCCCAGCCGGAAGCGGACGGTGGTGCTCTTCCCGGTGCCGAGGCCGACCCGGCGGAAGCCGCAGAGCCTGCGGACCGGTTGCACGATGCTCGCCACCGGATCGCGCAGATACAGCTGGACCACTTCATCGCCCGCGCGTCTGCCCGTGTTGCGCACCGAGACCGCCACCTCGATGGTGTCGCCCTTGCGCAGCGCCTCGGCCCGTATCCGGCTGACGCTCAGCCTCGGTGCGCCGATGTCGAAGGTGGTGTAACTGAGTCCGTGGCCGAAGGGGAACTGCGGGCCGTTGGCGAGGTCGAGATATTTTGAGGTGTAGTGGTTGGCCGGGTCGTAAGGGCGCCCGGTGTTCTCGTGGTTGTAGTAGATGGGGATCTGCCCGACCGCGCGCGGGAAGGTCACGGGGAGCTTGCCACCGGGGTTCACGGTGCCGAAGAGCACATCCGCGATGGCATTGCCGCCCTCGATGCCCGGATGCCACGCCTCCAGAACGGCGGCTGCCGAGTGCAGCCAGCCGCCCATCGTCAACGGGCGTCCGCTGAGCAGGACGACGACGAAGGGCGTACCGCTGTCCGCGATCGCGGCGATCAGCTTCTCCTGCTGTCCGGGCAGGCTGATGTCGCTGCGCACGGACGCCTCCCCGCTGAGCGTGGACCCCTCGCCGACCACGACGATCGCCACATCGGCCGCCCTGGCCACCGCGACCGCCTTCCTGATGCCGCCGGTGTCCTTGCCGGCGGCGTCCACGCCCTTGGCATGGGTGACATGTGCCCTCGGCGCCGCGTGCTTGACCCCGTCGAGGACCGTGACCGGGCGGAACGCCTTCACCCAGGGGCCGGCCCAGGAGCCGCGGAGGTCGGTGGAGTCACCGAAGGGGCCGACGACGGCGATGGCGCCGGTCGAGGTGTCGAGGGGGAGCGTCGACTTCTCGTTCGTGAGCAGCACCATCGTCCGCGCGGCTGCCTCGCGCGCCGTGGCCCGCGTCGCCTTCGTGGGCCCGGTGACCGCCGCATCCTCGTCCGCATAGGGGTGTGCGAAGAGCCCGAGCCGGAACTTCAGCCGCAGGATGCGGGCCACCGCGTCGTCCAGCCGGGCGGTGGTGATCTGTCCGTTGCGCAGCAGCCGCTTGCCGTACTCGGCGATGGTGGTGCTGGCCATCTCCATGTCGACCCCGGCGTTGAGCGCCAGCCGGCCCGCGTCGGCGCGGTCGGCGGCGTAGCCGTGGACCGTCATCTCCTGAACGCCGTTGTAGTCGCTGACGACGAAGCCGTCGTAGGACCACTCCTCCTTGAGGATGGAGGTCAGCACATGCCGGTTGCCGTGGGCGGGGACCCCGCTGACGGTGTTGAAGCTCGCCATGACGGTGGCCACCCCGGCGTCCACGGCCGCCCTGAACGGCCCGAGGTAGAGATTGCGCAGCCGGGCCTCGGAGACGTCCACCGTGTTGTAGTCGCGACCGCCCTCTGCGCCGCCGTACGCGACGAGATGCTTGGCGCACGCCGCGACCCGGTCCTTCGCCCGGAGGTCGTCGCCCTGGTAGCCGCGGGTCTTGGCCGCCGCGAACACCGCCGTCAGATACGGGTCCTCGCCGTTGCCCTCGGCGATCCGCCCCCAGCGCGGCTCATGGGTGACGTCCATCATCGGGGAGAAGGCCCAGTGCACCCCGTTGGAGCGCGCCTCCTTGGCCGAGACCTCGGCATCCCGCTCGGCCACGGCAGGGTCGAAGGAGGCCGCCTGGGCCAGCGGGATCGGGAAGGTGGTCCACAGACCATGGATGACATCGAGCCCGAAGATCAGCGGGATGCCCAGACGGGACTTCTCGACGGCCATCCGCTGCAGCGTGTTGGTGGTCTTGGCCCCGTAGATGTTGAGGACGGAGCCGAGTCTGCCGGCGCGGGCCGCCTTCTCCGCCTGGGCGGTCTGCCCGCCGCCGGGCCCGGTGTCGCCGGTCCAGGCCAGCTGCTGCAGCTGGCCCAGCTTCTCCTCGACCGTCATCCGTCCCAGCAGCGCCTGGACCCTGGCCTCGTGCGGGCCGGGGGGTGGCGGTGGCGGTGGCTTCCCCGTGCCGTCCGCGGGGCCGGGCGGGCCCTGGGCGCGGGCGATGGTCGCGGCCTTGCCCGCGATGGCCGTGCCACCGGCCGCGGCGAGCACCGTACGTCTGCGCACATCAGTCATGATCTTCGTCCCTCGACGAGCGTTGAGTGGGGTCGACGCTGGATCTTTCAAAAGTTGAAACCGAAGTGACGAAGCCATTCATGACTTTCCGCTCTATGGCGGGCGCCCTGGCCTCGTTCGCCACCTTCGCCGTGGGTCTTCTGCCAACGTACGACACAACGGCATCCGGGTCCCCGCGCTCCTCGTCGCCCGCCGGCCACCGCTTACCGGGGGTGTGACCGAGATACGCGCCAAAGGGGCAACGAGATGATCTTGAAGCACTGATCCGCTCGGATTTACCTGCGGCGACGTGCAGCGGGGTCGCGTTCGGCGACGTGCCGGGCGACCGAGTCGACGCCGGGGCGGGCGTAGCGCTCCAGGGAGCGGACGGAGGCGTGGCGGGAGCGGGCCAGCAGCATCGGGGTGGAGGTGCCGTCCTCCGCGTCGTGCGTCAGGGCACTGTGACGTAGCCGGTGAAGCGTCCAGCCGTCCAGGTCCTCGATGTCGTCGGGCGAGGCGAGGGGGTTTGCCAGCAGCCGGGTGTTCTCCTCGAAGATCTCCTCAGCGCGGCGGTAGGAGAGCCGGGCCCGGCCGGTCTCCAGGCACACGTCGAGCGTGGGTGTTCCGGCCGGGGCCTTGCGGTCGGTGAGGAACAGCGGGCCGCGGGTACGGCGGGCGATGAGGCGGGGCAGGAGCTGGGCGGTGCCGGACTGCCAGTGGATCCACTCGGTCGCCCCGCCCTTGGCGGTGATCCTGCCGCGCTTGTCCTGCGGGTAGAGGTCTTCCACGTTGAGGCACAGCACCTCGTCGGCCCGTGCGGCGGACTCGTAGAGCATCTTCCACTGCGTCTTCTCCCGCAGCGCGACGTCGAGGCGCCACAGGGCGGCGATCTGGTTCTCCGCGAGAGCCTTGGTGCGGTCCGGCGGCGCCGGCCGCCGCTCGATGCCGATCGTCGGATCGCACTCGATCCAGCCTTGGCGCTGCCACCAGCCGATCGCCTTGCGCGCGACGGACAGCTCCCGGTTGACGGTGTCGGCGTCCATCTCGTCCGCCCGCGCCGCCGCCAGCTCGGCCAAGACCTCCGGCAGCGCCGGGTCGTCGATCGCGGCGACGGGGAAGACGGGCGGTTTCGCGCCTCGGCGGGCGGGTCCGGTCGGCGGCGGTTCGCCGGCGAGCATCCATCCCCACGTCGTGAGGGAGATCCGGTAGATCCGCGCGGAGGACTTCGCGATGCCCGCGCCGGTGAGGTACCGCTCAACCGCCTTGGTGTACGACGACGGCGGGGCGGATAGAGGTACGACCCGAGCGCGCGGCAACCGAAGTGCGCCCCCGCTCCCGAGTTCGGTCACCGGTTCGATCGTCACGCCGTCCCACCCTTCCGGTACTGCCGCAGTAAATGCGTACACCTCGCCCCGGCGGCTGGATTGGTCCGCCGCAGGTCGCGGTGATCACGGTAGGGGCTCTGCCGCAGTAAATCCGGTATTTACTGCGGTAGTTGTGAATACGTCTCCGCGATCGAGTAACCGCCCGAATGCGTTTCTGCCCTGGAGCTGGAAGATCCCGGCTTCCACCACAGCGTGCTGTCCGACTTCCGCGACCGGCTCGCCGAGGGCGACCGCGCCGACCGGCTGCTGGGCCTGGCACTGACCCGGACCCGGCGGGCCGGCCTGCCCAAGGGGCGCGCCGCCCGCGCCAGTCACCATTTCCATAAACTATGAATATAAAGATGCTATGCTTCGAGCATGAGTCGTCAAGACACCGCTCCTGGCGCGTCCGCCGCCATCGGGGCAGCCCTCTACGGCCTGGCCACCAGGGCCGCGAGACGCCTGCCCCGGGACATGAGCCTGACGTCCGCCGCCACCCTGGCCACCCTGGACCGGACCGGCCCGCGGCGCATCACCGATCTGGCCGCGGTCGAGGGCGTCACCCAGCCCGCGATGACCACCCTGGTCCGGGTGATGGAGGAGTCCGGCCTGGTCGAGCGGCAGGGCGACGCGTCCGACAAGCGGGTCACGCTGGTGTGCCTGACCGAGGCCGGCGCCTCCTATGTCCGGACGCGGCGCCAGGCGGGCGTCCACGCGTTCGAGCGGTTGATCGGCGAGCTCACCGGCGACGAGGCCGAGGCGCTGGTGGCGGCCCTTCCGGCGCTGAAGCATCTGGCAGAGCTCGAAAGCCAGGACCGCGAAGGGCCGAAGCAGTGACCGGCCGGCCGGTCGGCGGGGGCGCGGTTAAGGCGTTCCCGGTGGCGCGTTCCGAGGCGCGGCTGCTGGTCCCCGCCCTGATGTACATCGCTCTGGTCGTGGCGGCGGTCGCCAGCCTCGGGACGCCGCTCATCACCAGCGTGGCGACCTCGTTCCACGTCTCGCTCGGCAGCGCGCAGTGGACGCTGACCGTCGCGCTGCTCAGCGGCGCCGTCGCCACGCCGGTCCTGGGCCGGCTCGGAGCCGGCCCGCACCGGCGGGCCACGATCCTCGCCACGCTGGCGGTCGTCGTCGCCGGCAGCGCGCTCACCGTGCTGCCGCTGCCGTTCGCGTGGCTGCTGGCCGGCAGGGCGGCCCAGGGCGTCGGGCTCGGGCTGACGGCGCTGATGATGGGCGTGGCCCGGGACCACCTCCCCGAGGAGCGCAGCGCGGCCGTGATTGCCCTGATCTCGGTGGTCTCGATCATCGGGGCCGGCGTCGGCTACCCGCTGGCCGCACTGCTCGCCGAGTTCGGCGGGGTGCGGGCCGCCTACGGCCTCGGCCTGGTCGTCACCGCCGCCGCCCTCCTGACCGCGTGGCGCTCCATTCCCGAAGCCCCCGAAGGCCGCTCCGCCCACGTGGACGTGGCAGGCGCGGTCGTCCTGGCCGCCGCGCTGCTCCTGGTGCTGTTCCTCGCCGGCGAACGGAATCTGTGGAGCCGGCACCTCGCCGTGGCGGCGGGCCTCGCCGTCGTCGCGGTGGTGCTGCTCTGCGTCTGGGCCGTCATCGAGCTGCGCAGCACGACGCCCCTGGTCGATGTGCGGGCGGTGCGGCACCCGGCGGTCGCCGGGGCGAACCTCGCCATGTTCGTCGGCGGGATCGGCATGTACCTCCTGCTCACGCTCATCACCCGGTACGCGCAGACGCCGCACGGCGCCGGCTACGGCTTCGGGCTGACGACCTTCGTCGCCGGGCTGGTCCTCATCCCGTTCTCGGTGCTGGGGTTCGTCGCCGGCAAGCTCACGCCGCGGGTCCGGACGCGGATCGCCGACCCCCTGCTCCTGGCCGGCAGCGCCGTCGTGGTCGGCGGCGGGTTCGCCCTGTTCGCGGCGGCCCGGTGGGACCTGGCCGAACTGTTCGCGGCGATGGGCGTGCTCGGCTTCGGCGTCGGCGGCTTCTCGGCCGCGATGCCCGGCGTCATCCTGGCCGTCACCCCCAAGAGCGAGACGTCGAGCGCCATGAGCTTCAACTACGTCGTCCGCAGCGTCGGGTACTCCCTGGGCAGCGCCATCGGCGGCCTGATCCTCGCCGCGGGCACCGGCCCCGGCCACCTCTTCCCCGACGACAGCGCCTACACCACCGCGGCGCTGGTCGGCATCGGCGCCATGGCGATCACGACGCTGACAAGCCTCGCTCTCGCCCGCCGACGCTCGTCCGAGACCACCCCGTAAGAGCTCGCGCACATAGGCGGTGTGGGGAGCCTCGGCAGCAAGGCGGGCACCGGTCCCGATGAACATGGAGTCGCGACACTCTGTGACCACTGGAGAGACTGAGCCCGTCCTGCCGTCACGGCCGTCAGTCCGCCGCCTTGGGCCGCCAACCGGAGGCCCAAGCATCGAGCGGGGCGAGAGATTCTTGAAGGGTCCTGCCCTGTTCAGTGAGCAGGTACCCCTCGCCGGCGTGCTCGACG
The DNA here is from genome assembly GCF_040606675.1 of Streptomyces sp. NPDC005393. Taxonomy (NCBI): domain Bacteria; kingdom Bacillati; phylum Actinomycetota; class Actinomycetes; order Kitasatosporales; family Streptomycetaceae; genus Streptomyces; species Streptomyces sp. NPDC005393. Next base: position 253,728 of record NZ_JBEXFG010000003.1, read on the forward strand.
AGGTCGGCCTGTCCGAGCTCGCGAAGCCTGTCTGCCAGGACGCTTGATGAGACGCCGCCACATCGTTGCTGGAGCTGGCGGAAGGTCGGAGATGAGCCGTCCCGTAGCTCCCACAGGACTCGCAGCGCCCAGCGTCGGCCCAAGAGGTCCAGGAGCGCCATGATCGGGCGCCCCGTGTGCGAGCCGCGGACCCGGCGGCCTGGGAGTGGTGTTGGTCGTGCCATCTGCTTCCCTTTCCAAAGCGTCAATGTTAACGTCCCGCTATGCCTCTGAAATCGAAGCAGCCTCGCATCGAGCCGCTCTCGCCGCCCTATGGCGAGGGAGCCAGCGAGGCCCTTGAGCTCCTCGGGCATTCCCCCATCCAGCTGTTCCGGGTGTGGGCCCGCCGGCCCGAGCTCGCCCGCTCCATCGCGGGCTGGGGAAGCTACTACTTCTCTCGGCGCTCCGCTCTCACTCTGCGCCAGCGCGAGCTGGCCATCGACCGGACCACCGCGCTGTGTGGCGCCGACTACGAGTGGGCTGTGCACGTCGCGGGCTTCGCCGAGAAGGTGGGACTCGACGCGGCGCAGCTCGCGTCCCTCGCGAAGGGAAGGCCGACGGACGACTGCTGGCACACCACCGATCGTGCCGTGCTCGAAGCGGTCGACGAGCTCCATGCGACCTTTGACCTCTCCGACGACACCTGGGCGAACCTGGTCGCTGTCGCCGATGAAGATGCCGCACTCGATCTGGCCTTGATCTGCGGTTGGTACCACGCCATCTCGTTCGCCGTCAGGGCGCTCCGCCTGCCCCTTGAACCCGGCACCGAGCCGATCTCCGCACACTGATCTACGTCACATGCACTCATCCCAACACTGGAGGTTCCATGCCCAAGGGCTACTGGGTCAGCGCCTACCGCACCATTTCCGACCCCGAGAAGCTGGCTGCCTACAACAAACTGGCCGCTGCGGCCGTCAAGGCCGGGGGCGGCCGGACCTTCGCCCGTGGCGGCCGGGTCGTGGCGCACGACGCCGGAATCGCCGAGCGCACCGTCCTGATCGAGTTCGACAGCTTCGAGCAGGCCGTCGCGGCGTACGAGAGCCCGGCCTACCAGGAGGCGCTGGTCGCCCTCTCCGACGGCGTCGAGCGCGACTTCCGCATCGTCGAAGGCATCGACTGACCGAGGTCCAGTCGGATCTTCACTGAAGCGGCAGGATTCGGGGGTATACCGGCCCGCTCCCGTGAAGGGTGTCACCAGCTAGTTTCCTCACGGCTCAGGCAGCCTGGCCGAGACCGGTGGCGGTCAGGTCCTGCTCGCGCAGCGGGGTGAAGTCGACGTCGAGTTTCGGGTCGTACGCCTCGGGCTGGATGCCGAGTTCGTGGGTGCTGTACTCGCCGAACCGGTTGATGTGTTCGGTCAGGTACGGCGAGATGTGCGACAGGTCTTCCGGGTCGATCTCCCATCCCTCTTCCAGCAGCTGGCGGACGATCTCGGCGATGTCCAGGGCGTTGTGGAAGATCACCGCGTTCGTGAGCAGGGCGTTGAACTTCATCGCCTTTTCCTGCTCGATGGGGTCGTTGTCGGCGATGACACCGCGGTTGCCGAAGCCGATCCACTGGGAGAACCGGTTGAACGACTCCACCTTGTTGGTCGCCGCGGTCACCCGCCGGCGAAGCGGCGCGTCCGAGAGGTAGCGCAGGAGCTGGACGGTGCGGATCACGCGGCCGACCTCGCGGAAGGCGGCGTAGGTGGCGTTCTTCCTCGACCCCGAGCGCAGGCGCTTGAGCAGGGTGGAGGAGGAGAGGGTGCCCTCGCGTACGGAGACGGCCACCCGCATCAGGTGCCGGAACTGGGATTCGATCAGGCCCCAGTCGATGACGTGCCTGCCCGGCTCCCCGAACAGAGCGTCGATGTGCACGTACTCCGTCTGCTTGGAGGGTCGGTAGAAGGTCAGTTCCTTCCAGTTCCTGATCCTGGGCATCAGGTCGAAGCCCAGCAGGTGGGCGAGCGCAAAGACAGGGAAGCTCTGGCCCTGCGTATCCGCATGCACGGTGGTCGGCTGCATCTCGGAGGTGTTCTTCAGCAGTCCCTCGATGATGTAGACGGCCTCCCACACCCCGCACGGGATGAAGTGCGTGAACAGGGCGATGTAGGTGTCCGAGACGTGGTGGTAGGCGATCCCGCCCGGCTTGCCGTACCGCACGCTCGTCTCGGAGAGCAGGTTGTCGAGATACGTGTCCATGTGGGTGCCGTCCGCCGCCACCGCGGTTCCGTCGCCCCACGCCTGCGAGATGTCCAGGCGGGCGTGCGCGTTCACCAGGTCGGCGACCGCCTCGTTCAGCAGCACGATCGAGAAGTGCTTGTTGGCGACGTACGACAGCTCGTGCCCGCTCACGCCGGGGATGTGCCGGGAGGCCTCGTAGGGGCCCATGTTGGTGCCCTTGACGAACGTGACGATCACGTACCGGCCCAAGGGGTCGGTGAGCTTGGGCTCGTTGCCCGACGGCGGGCCGAAACGGCGCCACCACTCCACCCAGTACGCGGTCCGGGCCACGATCCCCATCAGGGAACGCTCCGGCATCCTCGCCTTGATCTCCTGCTCCAGCCGCTTGGCCGAGGGCCGCTGACCGTCAGCCCGGAACGCCTTCAGCGAGGGGATGCCCGTCTCCGGATCGATGACCAGGCCGTCGTTCTCCGGGTACCCAGCATCCGCTGCCGCGGCAGCGTTTCGCAGCTTGTCCTCCAGCTGCCGGCGGAAGAACTTCGCGTCGAACTCTGCGCTCTCGCCCTGCTCGGCGAGGCCGACCTCCACCAGGTAGGACCCCAGCGTCTCCTGGACGACCTCCCAGTCCAGCAGCTGCTCGGACCAGTCGGCGTACTCCTCCGAGCCGACCACCGCGACGTCGCCGGTGCGCAGTTCCTCGGCGAGCGCGGTGAAGACCATCGCCTCGAAGTGCTTGCGGACGAACTGCCCGGTCCGGGTCTTGTCGACCACCGCCTTGCGCCAGTTCTGGGTGGCGAAGGAGATGTCGACCTCCTTGCCCTCCTCGTTGAAGGCGGTGATGTACTCGCCGCGGGCCGCCTGGTGCCGCTGGGCGTGTGCAAGGGCGTCCAGCACCCGGCTGTCCTCGCTGGTCGCGGTGAACTTCAGCTTGTCGTTGTCGGCCAGGTCGAACATCACCGCCCGGTCCCGGCCGATCTGCCCGTACAGCAGCACTTCCCAGAAGTTGCCGTGATGGGCGGAGACCTTCTCGATCTGCTCGTACTGCTTCGCGAACCCTCCGAAGCCGTCCACCGCGCGGGTGACCGCGCCGAACCCGCCGGCCTGCACCACCTGGGCCTTCACCAGGGCGAGGACCGCCGGGGAGACCCTGCCCTCCAGCCGCGTCGCAACCTCATCCACCGACGCCTCCGCGTCCAGACCATCCAGGGCCTGGCGGACCTCGGCGGTCATGGCCGCGGCCTTCGTGAGCGCCTCCTGGGCCGGGCCGCCCTCTCGATGTGCTTGAGCACCGTGCGGTAGTTCCCGATCAGGGCCTCGACGATCTCCCGCTCGGCGAGCCGGATCTCCTCCAGCTCCGCCTTGGCCTTCTTGATCTTCGTCGCCACACGCTTGCAGAACATCGTCGCCAGGTCGTCCCGCACCCGCATCCGCGCCTTGTGCGTCAGGGCCGCGACCAGCGCGATGCGCTTGACGGGGACGAAGTCCCGCAGCTCCGAGGCGTCCGCCGCATCCGCCTCCCCGGCGAAGTCGGTGACCTTCCCCGCGGCGACTCCGTCCATCCACACGTCGGTGTCGCCAAGCTCGTCCAGCCATTCCAGACGCTTGGTCAGGTTCTTGAAGTGCGACCAGGTCGGGCCCTTGGCGGGCTTCTTCAGCCGGTTAAACAGCGTCGTCCCGTCACTGTCGCGGTCCTCCAGCAGCCGCATGAGTCCCGCTCGCTGAGCAGCGCTCATGCGGTCGTGGATGCCCGTACGGATCGAGGCGTTCACCTCGGTACGGATTCTCGAGGCCATCTTGTCGAAGGTCGAGAACCCCGGTAGCTCCAGCCCGGCCTCCACCACCTTCTCCAGCGCGATGTTAATGAGGTCCGCCGGGCGGTTCTTCGCTGCGGCCTCCTTGCGGATCGACTGCTCGACGATCCCGCGGGCCTTGGCCTGGTCGTACGTCACACCGGCCTGCTTGCGGACCAGGCCCCGGTGGTGCTTGGCGGTCCGCTCCGCCCGGTACACCGGCAGCGTGCCCTCCGGTAGCTCCACCGCGCGCCGGACGAAGTCCACCACCATCTCCGGGACGTCCTCCAGCGCCGGGAAGCACCCCATACGCCGGTACGACTTCAGCATCAGCAGCAGCGCCAGCAGATGCTCATCACAGTCCGTGGCATCGGCCGCCCACTCCAGCTCATCGCGGCTCGGGGAGAAGAACAGATGCAGCTCATGCGCGGTGATCAGCCGCTTGAACCGCGGATACGCGGTCCGCTCAATCGATGTCACAACCCACCCCAGGCCCCAGACGACGCTCAACATCACCACCAACGACACTGAGCCGAATGGGTGACGGCCGACGGATGCTCAGTGCTTCAAGATCATCCCGTTGCCCCTTTGGCGCGTATCTCGGTCACACCCCTACCGCTTACGCCGGGACGGCGCGGGGCGCTCGGCGGGGGCGGGGTCGATACAGCGCGACTGCGCGTGCTCGTGGCGTGGCACGCGCTTGTTGCCTCCACCCCTGCGGCCACTGCTCACGGCACAGTGGGGATATGAACCCAGAGGACAGGAATGTTCTGGCCCGGGGGTGTGGTGGCGGGCCCTGCCGGGTGACGGCGAAGGTGGCCGCCGCGTTGGCACCCCGCACGGCCGTCAAGGGGTCGAAACCACTTCCGAGGAGGGCCAGAAAAGCTCCCGTATGGGCGTCGCCCCCGCTGTTTCCCTGACCCGCGGCGAGGGCACCCGGGCCGACCGGAGGGGTGCCGATGGCCGAAGAGACCGATACCGCGCCCGCGTCGGGCGGACGGCGCCACGGCCGGGCCCGTGGCCCCGGCGCACTGGTGGCCGGCATCGCGCTGACCGTGGCGACCGGTGCGATGGACGCGATCAGCTTTCTCGCGCTGGGCGGCGTCTTCACCAGCGTCATGACCGCGAACCTCTCGCTGCTCGGCCTGTCCACCGGGGCCCATGACCCGGATCTGGCCCGCGACGCCGCCGTGGCCATAGCGGGCTACACCGCGGGCGCGCTGGTGAGCGGCCGGATCGTCCGGGGAAACCGGCCGGCATGGCGGGCCCGCTGCGCGCTCGGCGTGGAACTGCTCGCGCTGGGCGGACTGTGGGCGGTATGGACGACCGCCGGAGGCCATCCCACCGGGGGCCGTCAGCTGGGGTTGCTCGCGGTGGCCGCGCTCGCCATGGGCGGCCAGAGCGGCCTGGTGCGCGCCATCGGTCCGCCCGGGATGTCCACCACCTACCTCACCGGCATCCTGACCGGTCTGCTGGTCGACCTGGCCCTCACCGGCAGGGTCCGTTGGATCAACGCGGCGCTGCTGGCGGCCCTCGTCGCGGGCGCGGCGGGCGGCGGGCTCCTCATCGCCCACGCCGCGCGGGCCGCGCCCGCCCTGCCGACCGGGCTGGTCGCCCTCGTCCTGCTGGCCTCCCTGACCTCCCTGGCCAGGGACGACCACGGCCGCCTCTGGCCGCATACGGCGTCGGACACGCCGTAGGACATGCCTAGAGAGGGAGCGGTGCCCCGGCCCGTTTGACCGTACGGATGACCGGAGCCGTCTCCATCGTGCGGATCGCGTCGAGTGAGGCGATCCGCTCCGTGAGAGAGCGCGAAAGATGGTGTGCGTCACGGCAGTTGACGGCCGCCAGCAGATTGGTCGGGCCGGTGGTCACCGCGACCAGGGACACCTCCGGGTGTTCGGCCATCGCGGACGCCAGCACCGAGATCTCGTGCTCCGCCCAGACCCGGAGCAGCGACGAAAGCGATGCGCCGGCCTCGCCGTCTTCGGCCTCGCCTCGCTCGGCTGCGGTCTGGCGCCCGCCACCGGTGCGCTGATCGTGGCGCGCGGGGCGCAGGGCGTCGGGGGCGCGGCGATGTCGGTGACCGCCTTCGCCCTCATCGGCTCCGTCTACCGGGGTCCGGACCTGGGCAAGGCGATGGGCGTCTTCGGCGCGGTGACGGGGCTCGGCGCGGCGGCCGGGCCGATGGCCGGCGGTGTGCTGACCCAGTACCTCAGCTGGCGTGCGGCGTTCTTCGCCAACATTCCGCTGGTCCTGATCACACTCGCGCTGACGCGGGCGATCCCGGCCCCGGCCGGCCGGCCGGAGCGGTCCCGTCTCGATCTGCCCGGCACGGCCGCCTTCGCCGTGTGAAGACGCTCGGGGTCGCGGTGTTCGGGGTCCTGTTCCGCCAGGACACCACCCCCGGCGCAGGGACTCAACCGGGTGCTGATCGCGGCGGCGGTGGCCGGAGCCGTGGGCGTCGCACTGGCGTACGTCTTCGTCCCGAAACCGGCCCCGAAACCGGCCCCGAAACCGGCCCCGAAACCGGCCCCGAAACCGGCCCCGAAACCGGCCCCGAAACCGGTTCCCGCGCCTGCCGGTTGAGTCCGTCGGCGGCCAGGGCGCGAAGACCTCGGGGCGCGGGCGTATCCGCCCTCGTCCCAGGCGGTGAGCCCGCCGTGGCGGGGAGCGACGTCACGACCGGTACGCCGGCCGGGCCTCGCAGCGTCACACCACGGCGGCGGCCTCCTTCACCGGGAGGCCGCCGCCCTCGGCGTAGGCCCGCTCGAACGTCTCGGCATCCAGCACCGCCCGCAGCCGGGCCTCGACCCGCTGCCGGACCTCGGCCTCCGACGGATACGGATGGAAGCCGAAGCCCTCCGGGTTCAGCTCATTGCTGTCGTACGCGCCCAGCAGCCGGGCCCCGGTCCTCCGCCGCGTCCAGATGCGCCTTGGCCCAGGCGGCGCTGAGGAACTGGGTGACGATCAGCTGCGGCGCCACCAGATGCGCCAGGCTGTCCAGCCGCCGCACGGCCTCCCGGATCCGCGTCTGTGCTCGCTCGAACTCCCCGTCGAGACAGTCCAGCCGGCCGTACAGCCCCGCCACCATGCCGGTGAACAGCGCGGGGGTGCCGACCGAGAACTCGCTCTCCATCTGCCGAAGCTGCTCCCGCGCGGGCCCGGTGCGCCCGGTCCGGGCGTAGCGCTTGACCAGCAGCAGCCGGGACACGCTGGCCGTGTCGCCGGCGAACTCCTTCGACTCGTCAACAACATGGCTACGTATCCCCTGGGCATTGCCCGGCCCTGTTGACGTTCGCGAGATTCGACATGTTCGCATCCGCACGGGGCATGTAGCGTCGCGATCATGGAAGAGCTGACTGGAACCCCCACTGACCAGGCGCCGGCCGATCCGGCCGTCACCGACGACATGCTGGCCACTCAACCCGTCGGTTACTGGAGCGGTCTGGCTCATGCGGCCGTGACCCGGCATCTGCGCGACGCTATGGCTAAGGTCGACGTCACGCAGCCGCAGTATTGGGTGCTCAACCGCGTGAACGGTGGGCCCGCGGCGCCGAGCCGTGAGGAGGTGGTCGCCCAGTTGTCGCCACTTGCGGACGGGCAGAACGAGATCACCCGGGTCGTTGACCAGTTACTCCACCGTGGCTGGCTCCAAATCGACGCCCGGCAGCGCCTGCACCTCACTGACACCGGGGAGGCTGCCAGGGTGAGGCTGCGCGAGCTGGTGACCGAGCTGCGCACCGTGGTCCACATGGGCATAAGTGACGAGGATTACGTAGCAGCGCTCAAGCTGCTACGCAGGATGATCGCCAACGTCGAGGGCGACAAGCACTCCTAGCCGGTGACTTCGCACTTGGGGGTTTAGGTCTCCAGCCAGCGGGGTCTGGTTTCGTCGATGCCGAGGAGTTCGAGCAGGTGTGCTTGGACTCCTCGGCTGACAAGGATGGCGGGTGGGTTGGTGGCGGTGCCGGGGCGGAGCGTGAGGCTGTCGAGGTGGTAGAGGATCATGCGGCCGGTGGGGCGGACCTTGCGGTTGTCGGGGTAGAGGCCGCTCATGGTCTGCTCGGGGCCCAGGGCCTGGCGGACTTGGCGTTCGATCAGGCAGAACACCAGCAGGGCCAGGCAGATCACGGTGATCAGCGCCGTGATGCGCCGGTTGTGTTCGAGGAAGATCGGTGCGACGGCCAGGGGGCCCTTGAAGTCGCTGTAGCGGCGCTCGACCACTCCTTGGCCTTTGTGGCGCTTGAGGACTTCGGCCGCGTCGGTGCGCTTTGGCGTCGTAGGTCGGTGGGCTCACTGAGCGCCTGGTCGTCCGGCTGACGCGTACGGATAAGGAACGGTTCGCTTGGCTGCCGGTTCACCAGGACTTCGGCGTACGCCTCGTGGGCTCCGAGGAGTGCGAGGTCATTCGCCACCAGGCCGCCGCCGAGGACGGTCGCCAAGCCGGATGCGTCCTCGGTGCTGGGACGTAAGACCACACGGTTCCGCGCGTTGGCGATGATTTCGGGGCGCGGAGCAGCAGGGCGAAGCCGAGGTGGGGTCTCCGCGCGCTCCCTTTCGACAGCTGCGCGCCCCTTCGGCTCACTCGCCGCGGCGCCGCCGCAGTCGCCGTGCGCCGCGTCCTCCGTCAAGTCCCGCTGGACAGGAGAGGGTTGACCGGCGGCTTGCTCTTCCGGGGCGGTGGCATCGGGTGACAGACTCATCCCGTGACCGACTTTGACATGCTTGTGATCGGATCCGGCCCGGGTGGCCAGAAAGCGGCCATCGCCGCAGCGAAGCTCGGTCGCCAGGTGGCCGTCGTCGACCGGCGGGACAGGGTGGGCGGGGTCTCGCTCCACACCGGGACCGTGCCGTCGAAGACCCTGCGCGAGGCGGTGCTCTATCTCACCGGACTGACCCAGCGGGATCTGTACGGCCAGAGCTACCGGCTCAAGGAGGAGATCACCGTCGCGGATCTGACGTCCCGCACCCGGCATGTGGTGGGCCGCGAGGTGGATGTCGTCCGCAGTCAGCTCTCCCGCAACCGGGTCACGCTGTTTGCGGGGACCGGACGGTTCATGGACGATCACACCGTGGCCGTGACGGACGCGACGGGCCAGGAACAGCTGCTGACCGCGCGGCATATCGTGATCGCCACCGGAACCCGCCCGGCCCGCCCGGCGAGCGTGGAGTTCGACGAGCGGACGATCATGGACTCCGACTCGGTCCTCAATATGGAGCGGGTGCCGCGCTCCATGGTCATCGTGGGCGCCGGGGTGATCGGCATCGAGTACGCCTCGATGTTCGCCGCCCTGGGCAGCAAGGTCACCGTGGTCGAGCAGCGCGAGGGGATGCTGGACTTCTGCGATGTCGAGATCGTCGAAGCGCTGAAGTACCGGCTGAGGGATCTGGCCGTCACCTTCCGCTTCGGGGAGACGGTCGCGGCGGTCGAGCGGCATCCGCGGGGCGCCCTGACCGTGCTGGAGAGCGGGAAGAAGATCCCCGCCGACGCGGTGATGTACTCCGCGGGACGGCAGGGGCTCACCGATGAGCTCGACCTCGGCAAGGCCGGTCTGACGGCCGACCGGCGGGGCCGGATCACGGTCGACGAGCACTACCGCACCTCCGTTCCGCATATCTACGCGGTCGGCGATGTCATCGGCTTCCCCGCGCTCGCCGCGACCTCCATGGAGCAGGGGCGGAACGCGGCGTACCACGCCTGCGACGAGCCGGTGAACCCGATTCACGATCTGCAGCCGATCGGGATCTACTCCATCCCGGAGATCAGCTTCATCGGCCGGACCGAGGACCAGCTGACGGAGGAGCGGGTGCCGTTCGAGGCCGGGGTGGCGCGCTATCGCGAGCTGGCCCGCGGCCAGATCGTCGGTGACTCGCACGGCATGCTGAAGCTGCTGGTCTCCCCGGAGAGCCGGCGGCTGCTCGGGGTGCACTGCTTCGGCACCAGCGCGACCGAGCTGATCCATATCGGCCAGGCCGTGATGGGGTGCGGCGGGACCGTCGACTATCTGGTGGACGCGGTGTTCAACTATCCGACCTTCGCCGAGTCCTACAAGGTCGCCGCCCTCGATGCGACGAACAGGATGCGCGAGATCGACCACCTGGGGGACTGACCGCGCCCGCCTCCCCTCCGCGGCTCGGCACTCCCTCTCTCGCCATCGTCTCCCGGCACTGTCTCCCGGCACTCCCTCCCAAAAAAATGCCTTTTGGGATACTTGGAGACAGACCGGGAGGAGTGCTGAGATGACGCGCGCAGTCGGTATTGACCTGGGAACGACGAACTCGGTCGTCTCCGTTCTGGAGGGTGGTGAGCCGACCGTCATCACCAACGCCGAGGGCGCCCGGACCACCCCCTCGGTGGTGGCCTTCGCCAAGAACGGCGAGGTGCTGGTGGGCGAGGTCGCCAAGCGCCAGGCCGTGACCAATGTGGAGCGCACCGCGCGGTCGGTCAAGCGCCACATGGAGGACGAGGGGTGGCGGTTCCCGGCCACTGGCGAGGTGGACGGCAGGCGCTACACCGCCCAGGAGATCTCCGCGCGGGTGCTGCAGAAGCTCAAGCGCGACGCCGAGACGTATCTCGGCGAGGACGTCACGGACGCCGTGGTCACCGTCCCGGCGTACTTCAACGACACCCAGCGCACCGCCACCAAGGAGGCGGGCGAGATCGCCGGGCTGAAGGTGCTGCGGATCATCAACGAGCCGACGGCCGCCGCCCTGGCCTACGGGCTGGACAAGGAGAACGACCAGACCATCCTGGTCTTCGACCTCGGCGGCGGCACCTTCGACGTCTCGCTGCTGGAGATCGGCGAGGGGGTCGTCGAGGTCAAGGCCACCAACGGCGACACCCACCTCGGCGGCGACGACTGGGACCAGCGGATCGTGGACCATCTGGTCACGACGTTCAAGAACGGCTACGGCGTGGACCTCGCCAAGGACAAGATGGCCGTTCAGCGGCTGCGCGAGGCCGCCGAGAAGGCCAAGATCGAGCTGTCCGCGGCGAGTGAGACCGCGATCAATCTGCCGTACATCACCGCGTCGTCCGAGGGCCCGCTGCACTTGGACGAGAAGCTCACCCGCGCCCAGTTCCAGCAGCTCACGGAGGATCTGCTGGAGCGCTGCAAGGCCCCCTTCCATCAGGCGGTCAAGGACGTCGGGGTCAAGACCTCCGATATCGACCATGTGATCCTGGTCGGCGGCTCCACCCGGATGCCCGCCGTGACCGGCCTGGTCAAGGAGCTGACCGGCAAGGAGCCGCACAAGGGCGTCAACCCGGACGAGGTCGTCGCCATCGGCGCGTCGCTCCAGGCCGGTGTCCTCAAGGGTGAGGTCAAGGACGTCCTGCTGCTGGACGTCACCCCGCTGTCCCTCGGTATCGAGACCAAGGGCGGCATCATGACCAAGCTGATCGAGCGCAACACGACCATTCCGACCAAGCGCTCGGAGGTCTTCACCACGGCCGAGGACAACCAGCCGTCCGTGCAGATCCAGGTCTTCCAGGGCGAGCGCGAGATCGCCGCGTACAACAAGAAGCTCGGGATGTTCGAGCTGACGGGGCTCCCGCCGGCTCCGCGGGGGGTGCCGCAGATCGAGGTCGCCTTCGACATCGACGCCAACGGCATCATGCACGTCTCGGCCAAGGACCTGGGCACCGGCAAGGAACAGCGGATGACCGTCACCGGTGGCTCCGCGCTGCCGAAGGACGACATCGACCGCATGATGCGCGAGGCCGAGCAGTACGCGGAGGAGGACCACAAGCGCCGTGAGGCCGCCGAGACCCGCAACCAGGCCGAGCAGCTCGTCTACCAGACCGAGAAGCTGCTGCGCGACCAGGCCGACAAGGTGCCGCAGGACGTCCGGCAGGAGGCCGAGTCGGCGGTCGCGGATCTGAAGGAGCGGCTGGGGGGCGAGGACACCACCGCGATCCGCGAGGCCACGGAGAGGACCGTGGCCGCCGGGCAGAAGATCGGCACGGCCCTCTACGCCCAGGCCCGGCCCCAGGGCGACGGCGCCGGGCCGAACCCCGGAGCCGGTGCCTCCGGCGACGGCGGGGACCAGGCCCGCGGGGGCGAGGAGGACGTGGTGGACGCGGAGATCGTCGACGAGGACAAGCCGAAGGGAGACGGCGCCTGACCGCGCGGGCCCCGTGGAACGGGGCGGTCCGGTTATAGCGCAAACCGGGAACGGGATGAAATATTGGGTATCGAGTAACCCAAGGATGTATGCGTGAGCAACGGGACCAGTGTGACCGGCTACGAGAACGTGCGGCGCGACCGCACGGGTCAGGCCGAGGCATTCGATGCCATAGGCGACCGCTACGACGAGGCATTCCCGCACAAGGACGGGCAGCTCGCCGCCGGCGAGTGGCTGACCGGCGCGCTCCCGCCCGGATCCCGGGTGCTGGATCTGGGCTGTGGCACCGGGCTGCCGACCGCACGCCAGCTGACCGAGGCCGGGATGCGGGTCGTCGGCGTCGATCTGTCCGCCGGCATGGTGCGGCTCGCCGGACAGTACGTCCCCGGCGCCGCCTTCCGCCAGCTGGACATCGCCGATCTGCGTCTCGGCGGCCCCCAGGACCTGGGCCGGTTCGACGCGGTCACCGCCTTCTTCTCCCTGCTGATGCTGGGACGGGCCGAGATCCCGCTCGCCCTCGGGACCATTTGCCACCTGCTGGTCCCCGGCGGTCTGTTTGCCCTGTCGATGGTGGAGGCCGACGTGGACGACTTCGCGATCCCCTTCCTCCACAGCACCATCCGGGTCTCCGGCTATCTGCGGGACGAACTGCACCAGGTCGTCGAGGCGGCCGGCTTCGAGATCATCGGGGAGTCCTCGTACACCTACGCACCGGCGACGTCGGATGTGCCGCCCGAGGAGCAGATCTTCCTCCACTGCAGACGCGGCGACTGAGGAGCCACCGGCCGCCCGCCGCGGACGTGGTATCCACCGGATGGAACGACACGTGTGATGGCGCAGCCCCCTCCCCCCGAAGGCCCGGACCGGCCCACCGCCCGGGCCCGGCGGCACGCCGCGCTCCGCGGCCCCGCGGAGGAGGCCGCGCCACCGGTCAGGCGGGATCCGGGGGACCGGGGCGACCCGCACACCCTCCAGCCGCCGCCCCTGCACGGGCGTACCGGCGACTTCTGCCCCGGCGGGTATGCCGAGGACGCCCTGGACCAGATCCGGGACGAGCCGGCGTACGGACCGGGGCCGCAGACCGACCGGCTGCGCTATCTCGACACCGCGACCCGGCAGATCGCCCGCGGCATGGACCTCGACGAGACGCTGCGGGAGCTGTGCCGCGCGGCCGTCCCCGCCTTCGCCGACGCCGTCGTCGTCCATCTGCGCGATCCGCTGCCCGCCGGGGACGAGGAGTCGCCCGGCCCGCTGGTGCTACGGCCGCACAGCACCGGCCCGGGGACCGGCGAGCCCGCCCCGGACGCCCCGGACGACCCGGGCACCTCGGGCACCCTGGACGACCCGGGCACCCTGGACGACCCGGGCACCCCGGACGACCCGGGCACCCCGAACGACCCGGACGACCCGGACGACCCGGATGACCCGGACGACCCGGGCGATGGGCCCCGTACCGCCGTGCCTCCCCTCCGCCCGCCCCCCGCCGACCCGGCCCCGCTGACGATCACCGGCGACCTCGCCGCTCTGCTGAGCGCGGGACGGCCCGCCTTCGGGGACACCCCCGGGATCGCCGCGGCCGTGGCCGACCTGCTGAGCCCGACGGCCGGCGGCCCCGGCCCCGTACCCCCGGGCCGACGACTGATCATCGCCCCGCTGCGCGGCCGCCGCCATGTCATGGGCGCCGCCGTCCTGGTGCGCCACCCCGACCGGCCCGCCTTCACCGGCGACGATCTGCTCGTCGCCTCCCAGCTCGCCACCCACACCGCCCTCGGCATGAACAAGGCGGTGCTCTACGGACGCGAGGCGGACGTCGCCGACGCGCTGCAGCGCACCATGCTCCCCTCATCGCTGCCCGAGCCCATGGGTATCCGGCTGGCCAGCCGGTATCTGCCCTCCTCGAAGACCGCCCGGATCGGCGGCGACTGGTACGACGCGATCCCGCTGCCCGGCAACCGCGTCGCACTCGTCATCGGCGATGTCATGGGCCACTCCATCACCTCCGCCGCGATCATGGGCCAGCTGCGCACCACCGTGCAGACCCTCGCCGGACTCGATCTCTCCCCGGACGAGGTCCTGCACCACCTCGACGAACAGGCCCAGCGCCTCGGCAGCCAGCACATGGCCACCTGTCTCTACGCGATCTACGACCCCATCGCGCAGCGGCTCCAGGTGGCCAACGCCGGCCATCCGCCCCCGGTGCTGCTGCACCCCGAGGGCCATGACGAGGTGCTGAGGGTCCCGCCCGGCGCGCCGATCGGCGTCGGCGGCGTCGACTTCGAGACCGTCGAGATGTACGCCCCCACCGGAGCGACGCTGCTGCTGTACACCGACGGCCTCGTCGAGTCGCGGGAGACGGATGTGTGGACCGGGGTGGAGCTGCTGCGCGACCGGCTGCACGCCACCGCCCATGTGCTCACCCCACCGCCCCTGGAGCTGCTGTGCGACGCGGTGGTGGGCGGCCTCGGCCCGAGCGACCGGGACGACGACATCGCGCTGCTCGCCGCCCGCTTCCACGGCATCCCGTCGTACAACGTGGCCTACTGGTTCCTGGACCCGCATCCGCAGACCCCGGGCCGGGCCCGCCGGCTGGCCCGTAGAACGCTCCACCGCTGGCGGCTCGAGTCCCTGCTGGAGACGACCGAGCTGATGGTCAGCGAGGTGGTGACCAACGCCGTGCGCTACGCCACCCGCCCGCTGTCGCTGCGGCTGCTGCACACGGATGTGCTGCGCTGCGAGGTGGGCGACGACTCGCCGCTCGTGCCCCGGATGCTGCACGCCCGGCCCGGGGACGAAGGCGGCCGGGGGCTGTTCCTGGTCAACCAGCTCGCCGCGCGCTGGGGCGCGACCCGGCTGAGCACGGGCAAGGTCGTCTGGTTCGAACAGCAGCTGCCCAAGGGCCGCCGGATGGAGGCGCCGGACGACTGAGCCCGCCCCGGGAGCCTCACTGCTTCCTGGGCGGCTCGCCGCGCGGCGCCGACACCTCCACCAGCTCCGACCGCCCCTCGGAGTTGAGATGCAGGATCGGGACCGCCTTGTTGCGTGGGTTGCCTTCGCTCTCGAACGCGATGAACCCGCTCGCCCCCGCCACCTGCTGATGGCCGTCCATCTGATGGAACATGCGCCCCACCGCGTCCCCGGTCACCTCGCCCTGCCAGCCCGCCGCCATCTGAATGCCATGGGCGGCGGTGAGCACCGCGTCATGGGCCATGATGGCCTGGCCGTCATAGCGCGGGTCGTTGGGAAACCACTTGTCCAGGGAGCCGCCCGGCTGGAAGTGGCGGGCGGAGGGGCCGGCGACATGGAGCGGATCCTTCTGCCACATATCGGGGTGCGCGAGCCCCGTATAGAGCACCCGCACCCCGCTGTCGGCGGCGTGCGCGAGCTGCTTCGCGGTCAGGTTCGAGGTGTCGTCACCGGTCATGACGGTGAACTTCCGCTCCTGGCAGGGGCGGTTGGCGATCGAGTCCAGAAACCGGGTGAGATGCTTGCCGCGCCCCGCGAAATACACGACCTGCGGCTTCTGGTCGCACAGCTGGCCGGGCATATAGCGCAGCTCGTTCTCCCAGGCGCTGCGCACCGAGGAGTCATAGGTCATCCGGTCCGCCACCAGCCGGTGGCCCTTGCTGTCCTGGAAGACCTCGGTGAAGGCGTCACCCAGTGTCTTGGCGTAGTAGTTGCTCTTCGCGTCGTCCTGGACCACGACGGCCGTACGGACCTTGTGCCTCTTGAGGTAATTGGAGGCCGCGTACGCCTCGTTCACATTGGTCGGGGACACCCGCACAAACCCCTTGATGCCCTTGATGTTGGTGGCCGTCATGGTGCTGGAGACCAGGGCGAGGCCATGGTCGGAGAGCCGGTTCAGCGCGGCCAGGGTGCGCTCGGTGCTCGGGCCGAGCCCGGCGACCGCGACCAGCTTGTCGTCCGAGTCCTTGACGTCGATCAGCTCATCGACGGTGTGCTGCCAGTGCGCCGCGTTGCTCCCCACATTGGCGATCAGCAGCTTGATCTTGGGGGAGGAGGAGAGGTCGCCGCGGTTGTGCCGGTACTGCGCGAGATACGCGCCCTCCAGCTCATGGCGGACGGACTCCTCGGAGTTGCTGTCGTCGTCGGTCAGCGTGAAGGACGTCATATAGGCGACGCTGACGTACGGCTCCTTGTCCGCGTTTCCCACGACCCGGTCGTTCTCCGCTTTGATCTTCTTCTCCACGGCCTCCAGATGCCCCGCGAACGGGTACGAGCCGTCGGTGACGCCCACGCACTCGTCGTCGCCGCCCGACTTCACGACCCCGTCGCCGCAGCGCGCCCGCATCTCGCCGATCCAGTGCACGGTGAGGGGGATCGCCACCGCCAGCACGGCGACGAGGACCACCCCGATCGCCACACGGCGCACGATGTGCAGCGGCCATTCGAGTCTCGGCACCCGGCTCACCCCTCGCTTGTGAACGTCAGCGGATGGCGCCAGTGGCGGTACCGCTCCGCCTCGTTGAACAGCGCCACGATGTCGTTCCTCCGCAGTCGTGACAGCTGGTTGAACCCGTCGGCGATCATGTCGTTCAACCGCATCCCGGGGTCGGCCAGCGGATCGCTCCACACCCAGCGCGCGGTGATCAGCTCCCGGATCACCGAGGCGGTGGTGACGGCCTCCTGAGGCTCGTCCGGCGCGAGCCCCGCGAGCAGTTCGAGCGGGCCGCCCACCGGCCCCAGCCGGTTGGGCGCCGCCGTGATCAGGTTGAACTCGCTGATCCACTGCGCCGCGGGCACCGCCGGGAACCGCGCCACCAGATACCCGGTCACCACGTCGATCCGCTCCGACGCCAGCCGGTGGTACATCTCCTGAACCGTGCGGCCCTCGGCCCGGAAGTGCTCGGCCAGCAGCTCGTGCACCGTGTCCCAGTCGCCCGGGCGCGCGGCGAGCCGCCACAGCAACAGCCGCCGCAGCCACGGGTGGAGCGCCGGGGTCACGGCCCCCGGGCTGAGCAGCAGCCAGCGGCTGCGGATCTCGCCGAACAGCGAGTCGCCGGAGCTCAGCAGCCGGGTGCCGACGGCCAGATCGCGCGCCGCGGCGCACTCCGCGAGCGTGGCCCGCTGCGCCTCGTCGAAGCCGCGCAGCAGATGGTCGAGGGCCGCGTCCGCGAGCGACCGGGTGTCCTCGCCGTCCCGCGGCGTACGGTCGGGGAGCGTCCGCAGCCACCGGTCCTGCTCCGCGCCGTCCTCGGCGGGCACGGCCGAGTGCCGGACCAGCTCCAGCACCTGATGGACCGCCCGGGGCAGACCCGAGGTCAGCCGGTGGATGAAGGGCGCGAGCCGGGTGAACGGCGCGAGGTCGGGGTGGTGGCGCAGCTCCAGCTCGATCCGGATGCGCACCTCGTCCAGATTGAGGTCCCGCAGCCGCAGCGGATACCACCAGGTGTCATCGCTGTCCCGGCCCGGCCGGTGCTCGTTCCAGTCGGCCAGTGACGCCCGGTCCGGACCGCGCAGCCGCCACGGCCACTGGTCACCGGTCGCCGGGCCCCAGCGCGGCAGCCACCGGTTGGAGCTCGCGACGACGGTGAGCGGATCGCAGACGGTGCTCGCCACCACGGTGTCGTCGTGGCGCGCGCGGATCAGCAGATCGAGAAAGCGACGCCCGTACTCCGTATGGGAGTTGTCGAGCAGCAGAAGATAGGAGCGCGGCATGAACGAGCGGTCCACATTGCTGCGCACGTCCTCCAGGAAGGCCGAGAACAACACCCGGTCCAGCCGCTCCTGGTCGTCCTCGTCGCCTTCGTGGCGCCAGAGGTTGAGCTCCACCAGCGCTTCCCACGGATCCCGGCTGTGCAAGAGGGGATGGCCGCCGTACCAGGTGGCGCTGCCGGTGAACTTGCGCCCCGGCAACCGTCTTCGCCCGCGCCGCAGGGCGTCCCGCAGCAGCGCGAGCGCCGCGGTGGAGGCGCCGTCGGGCGCGCCCACCGCGCCCCCGGCCACTTCGAAGAACGCGGCCAGATAGTCGCCGTAGCGCGCCTCGGTCCGCTCCTGGAACGCGTCCAGCTCCCGCCGGATATTGCGCCGCCCCTCCGCCAGGCTGGTCATCCGCAACTGATGGTCGGAGGCGAGCAGCCCAAGGGTGAGCCGGGGGAAGTAGGAGCGGCGGTAGCGCGGCAGCTTGCGCTCGAGCTGGCGGGCGAGCAGCGCCAGCGCGTAACGCGGCAGCAGCGACTGCTCACCGCCGAGATTGACATAGGCGAACGGTGTCTCGGGGCCGAACTGCTCCATCAGCGCGCTGTGCGCCTCGCTGGCGCCGCTGCCGCGCGGCCCGAGCAGCGTGATCACGGGCCGCTCCGCGGCAGGGGGCAGCCTCAGGCACTCGTCGACCAGACTGATGATTCCGCTGCGGCCTCTCAGGCCGACACCCATTCCGGATTCCGCCACGCGTCCCCGTCCCCCCGTCGGCAACTACGGTGAGTTTACCCGCGTTCACTGCCTTTGATCCGTCCCTCAGGCGCTGACGACCGCGATGAATTCCTCCCGTCCATGGTGTGGAGGTCTTCCGGAAGAGCGAGGGTCAGCCCGTACCACGGCGCGAGCACGGACAGCGGCTGGTCGCCGCGCGCGGCCTGGACGATCACGGGCCACATCGTCGCAGCCCGGCACCGGCCGGGCGTTCACGACAGCCACTGGCCGATGTACGACGACGGCACGCCGACCAGCGTGGCGCCGGCCCCGCAGCGGGTGCCCGGCTGCTGCCGGGCAGCGAGGGAGACCTGGAAGGAGAGCGCGGCGGCCAGGTGGTCCGGATCGCCGCAGGGCCGTGGCGGACGCAGCCGCCGCAGCCAGTTCCGCGCCTCCCGGGTGACGCCTGTGACCTGGTGGTCGGATCAGCGCCGGAAGATCTCCAGCCGGGTGGGCGCCGGCTGCCCCGGTGCGGGCAGCGCGAGTCCGCCCCGCCCCGGGGTGATCGACCCCAGGACGCTGGGGTGACGGGCGCCGGTGCAGGACGGAGCCGTACCGGCCAGCCCGTGGACGGTCAGAAAGCCGAGGACGGCGAAGGCGTAGGCCTCCTTCGCCGCCGCCGGAAGGCCGAGTTCATCGGAGGTCCGCGGCACGACGGCGCCGAGCGCCCGGCGGAGCGCGGCCATCAGGGTGGGGTTGCGGGTGCCGCCGCCCGACGCGATCACCTCCGTGGCATGAACCGACCGCACCGCGTCCGCGACGGTGCGGGCCGTCAGCTCGGTGACGGTGGCGATGACATCGTCGTCCGGCACCGGACCCGCCGCCGCCAGGGCCGCCCGCAGATAGGGCGGATGGAACAGCTCCTTGCCCGTCGTCTTGGGCGCGGGCAGCCCGTAGTACGGCTCGGCCAGGAGCCGTTCCAGCAGGGCGTGGTGGACGGTGCCGCGGGCGGCCAGGGCGCCGTCCACGTCATGGTCCAGCCGGCCCCCCGTCAGATCCCGTACCGCCGCGTCGATGAGGGCGTTCGCCGGGCCGGTGTCGAAGGCCAGCGGATCACCGGTCCCGGACACCACCGTGAGGTTGGCGATGCCACCGAGGTTCAGGGCGGCACAGACCCCCGGCCGGCCGCGCAGCCACAGGGTGTCGACCAGGCTGACCAGGGGAGCGCCCTGGCCGCCCGCCGCGACGTCCCGGGTGCGCAGGTCGGAGACGACCGGCCGGCCGGTGGCCTCGGCGATCCAGGCGGGCTGCCCGAGCTGCAGCGTCCCGTGCACCTGCCCGTCCTCGGCCCAGTGGTACACGGTCTGGCCGTGCGAGACGACGAGGTCGGCACGGTCGTCGCACAGTTCCCGGCCGGCCCGTACGGCGAGCGACGCGAACGCCCGGCCGATCCGGGTGTCGAGCGCGCAGACGTCCTTCATGGTGGTCGCCGACGGCGGCAGCGCGGCGCCGAGCGCCGCCCGCAGATCGTCCGGATACGCCTCGCTGACCAGCCCCAGGGGGGCCAGGACCAGGGTGTCCCCGTCGAGGACCAGATCGGCCGCCGCGGCGTCCACGGCGTCATGGGACGTGCCCGACATCAGCCCGATCACCCGCATGGAGTCCCTCCTTCTCGTTCTCCTCCGGCGTCCGGGTGTCCTCGCGCAGCGCGCCGCGGTGCTCGCCGCCGCGCAGGGTCAGCAGCGCGAGCAGACTGACGGCGCAGGTCACCGTCACGTAGTACGCGGGGGCGTCGACATCGCCGGTGCGCTTGATGACTTCGGTGATGATGAGCCCGGCGCACCCCGAGAACACGGTGTTCGACAGCGCGTACGCGAGGCCGAGTCCCGTGTAGCGCACCCGGGTCGGGAACATCTCCGCGAGCATCGCCGGGCCGGGCCCGGCCATCAGCCCCACGACCGCGCCCGCGAGGAACACCGCCACCCCCTGGACCAGCGCCGAACTGTCCGGATCCTGGACCACATTGAGCAGCGGGAAGGCGAGCACGGCCACCAGCGCCGCGCCAGTCAGCATCACCGGGCGCCGCCCGATCCGGTCGCTGAGCAGCCCCGCCGGGAGGATCGAGAGCGCGAAGCCCAGATTGGCGACCACGGTGGCGATCAGCGCCTGCTGGAAGGTGGCGTTCACAGTGGCCTGCAGATACGACGGCATGACCACCAGGAAGGTGTAACCGGCCGCGGCCCAGCCCATGATGCGCGCGGCCCCCAGGACGATCGCGCGGGCCACCTCACGCGCCGGGGCGCTGTTCTCGTAGGCCGTGTTCGCGCCGCCTGTGGCCGGGTGCCCGGTGGTCGCGTGCGCCGTGCTCCCGCGTGCCGCCGCGCGGAAGGACGGGGTCTCCTCCAGCCTCAGCCGCAGCCACAGGGCGACCAGCCCGATCGGCAGCGTCAGCAGGAACGGTATCCGCCATCCCCAGTCGCTCAGGGCGTCCTCGCTCATCACCGTGGCCAGCACCGCCGCCATCCCGGCCCCGGCCAGCAGCCCCAGCGCCACGGTGAACGACTGCCACGCCCCGTACAGCCCGCGCCGGCCCGGGGGAGCGAACTCCGTCATGATCGACACCGCGCCGCCGAACTCCCCGCCCGCGGAGAGCCCTTGCAGGATCCGCACGAGGGTGAGCAGCCACGGGGCGGCCGCACCCAGCGTGGCGTAGGTGGGCAGCACACCGATCAGCGTCGTGGCCCCGGTCATCAGCAGCAGCACCAGGATCAGCGTGGGGCGGCGGCCGATCCGGTCGCCGACCCGGCCGAAGACGGCGGCGCCGATGGGGCGGAAGAAGAAGGCGAGCCCGAACGAGGCGTAGGTCTTGACCAGGCCCTCGATCTCGCTGCCGCCCTCGGGGGTGAAGAAGTTCGCGGCGATGATCGTCGCGAAGAAACCGTAGACGCCGAACTCGTACCACTCGATGAAGTTGCCGACCGAGCCGGCCACCAGCGCGCGGCGCGGAGCCCGCTCGGCCGTCTGTCCGGACCGTCCGGCCGGATCCGGTGGGGAAATGGTCACATCTGGCCCTTTCAGTCGGCACCGCCCCAGGGGGGAACGTGGTGTCCGTACCCCTCATCGCGGGCGGTTACCGGTCGGGCCCTTGAGCGGCTGCTCGGCCCAGACGGTTTTGCGGTCCCCGGCATACCGGGTGCCCCAGCGCCGGCTGAGCTGGGCGACCAGAAACAGGCCGCGCCCGCCCTCGTCCAGCGGCCCGGCATGGCGCAGATGCGGGGCGGCCACGCTGCTGTCCGAGACCTCGCAGATCAGCGACTGGTTTCTGACCAGCCGCAGCCGGATCGGGCCGCGGGCGTGCAGAATCGCGTTGGCCAGCAGCTCGCTGACCACCTGCTGGGTGGTGGCGATCAGATGGGTCCAGCCTCCACCCGGCGAGCCGGCGCGTCACCGCGGCGCGGGCCCGGGGGACGGCCGAGGGCTCGGCGGGCAGCTCCCAGTCGGCCCACCGGTCCTCGCCCAGCGCCCGGGTACGGGCCACCGGCAGCGCCACATCGTCGGTCGGATGCCCGGGGATCAGCTTCGTCACGACGGTGTCGCAGACCGCGTCGAGCGAGAGCGCGTCGCAGCCGTCGTTCAGGGCGCAGCACCGCCGGTCCGCCTCCGGCCGCCGTGTACGCGGCGATGCCGTGCCGCTGCCGGGCGCCTTCCGCGAGCAGCTCGGCCGCGGGCCGTCCCACGGCCTCTTCCGCGGGGAGGCCGAGCAACTGGTGCGCCCCCTGGCTCCACCCGGTCAGGACGCCCCGCTCGTCGGCCACGGCGACCGCCTCGGAGACCAGGTCGGGAAGGTGGTGGGGCCACCCGCGGAAGGTGCCGTCGCCCATGACATCCGCTTTCGCTTCGCCTGCAGCATGTGAAGCGCAATTTTACCCCCGCATATGCATGCAAAGTCGATATAGCGGGATATCTATGTGTCGGCGAAGAGCTCTCGGACCGGGCCCTTGGCAGCACCTATTAATTCATATGTAATGCGCTCCGTGAGGTTGAGGTCTTCTTCCGTCATCGTCACCGGAGCCTCCGGCGGCATCGGCGCGGCCACCGCCCGGCGTCTGGCCGCCGACGGCGCCGGGGTGCTGATCGCCGATGTGCGGCCCGAGGCGGGGGAAGGGGTCGCCCAGGAGATCCGCGCGGCGGGCGGCGCCGCCGTCTTCCAGTACTGCGATGTGGCCGACGAGGGCGAGTGGGAAGCGGCGGTCCGTACCGCCACCGACGCCCACGGCCCGGTGAGCGGCCTGGTCAGCAACGCCGCCGTGGCGCGGGTCGCGCCCGCCGACGAGATCGGCCTCCCCGAGTGGAACCGTCAGCTGACCGTCGGGCTCACCGCCGCCTTCCTCGGCTTCCGCGTCTGCCTCCCGGGCCTTCGGCGGACCGGGGGCAGCGCCGTCCTGGTCTCCTCCGTGCACGCGCTCATCGGCCTCCCCGGCCGCCCCGCCTACGCGGCGAGCAAGGCGGGGCTGACCGGACTGACCCGGCAGCTCGCGGTGGAGTACGGCCCCGAGGTACGGGTCAACGCCGTACTGCCCGGCCCCGTGCTCACCCGTGCGTGGGACGGCATCAGCGAGCGAGACCGCCGCGCCAGCGCCGAACAGACCGCCGCCCGCCGCCTCGGACGCCCGGAGGAGGTGGCCGGGGCCATCGCCTTCCTCCTCGGCGACGACGCCTCGTTCATCACCGGCGCCTCCCTCGTCGTCGACGGCGGCTGGAGCGTGCTGAAGACCGGCTCCTAGTCCGACGACGGGTGACGGGGAGACAACTCGGCCATGGCGTTCCATCCCTGTCCCGGCACCTCCGCGTTGACGATCTGCGGGGTTGCGGCGACCGCGTCGGCCATCGTCTCCATGGCCGCCTTGAAGCGCTCATCGTGGCCGAGGTGCGCGCGGTGGCCGAGGAGCGCCACGTCTCGATGGCCCAGGTCGCCCTGGCCTGGCTTCTCGACCGTCCGGCCGTGACCTCGGTGATCCTCGGCGCGCGCACCCTCGAGCAGCTCGAGGACAACCTTGCCGCGGCCGAACCGCGCCTGTCCGGGGAGGAGTTGGCGCGGCTGGACAAGGTCAGCGACCCGGGCGCGGCGGACTGTCCGTACGGCGCCCCGGGCGAGGCCCAGCGCAGCCGCACCATCGCGGGCGGCCGCCGACCGCCTCAACGCAGCGAGCAGGTATTGACCACATCACCGGTGGCGGGCCTGCGGACGAGGTGGCTGGGGGCGGGGGCGGTCCCGGTCTCGACCCACGCGGTCAAGGCGTCGAACGCGGCGCGGTAGCAGGGCAGGATCGGCCGTAGCCGCTGAGGGTAGCGGTCCTGGAGACCGTCGATGTGGGTGCCGTCCTCAACGGTGTAGTAGCGGTGCAGCCGACCGCGGTGCTCTCGCGTGATCATGCGGGCATACACATCGGAGTCGGTGCCGATCGGCAGCAGCGCGTCCAGGGTGCCGTGCAGGGTGATCAGCGGTTTACGGATGTTCCCGGTGAGCGAGATCCGTGCCACCGCCCGGTGAACCGCCGCCGGGCGGCCGGCGTAGTCGTAGTCGGCGTCGGAGGCGCACGGGGCGAGGATCCGCGCACCGCTGCCGCCCGCGCTCGCACCGGGGCAGGCGGGGTCGTAGCCCGGGTCGAACTCCGCCCGGTACGTCTTCTGGGTGAAGCCCCAGTAGGCGTCCTGGTGGTACGGCCACAGGAACTCCGTGCCGGGGGCGAACCCCGCGGCGAACATGTCGTCGTCTCCGGCCCGGCCCAGCTGGCGGGCCACCGCGGTCGGCAGATAGGAGAACAGGTTTGGGCCGTCGGCACGCCACAGAGTGCCCTCCCAGTCGACGCCGCCGTCGTAGAGCCCGGGACGGTTCTCCAGCTGCCAGCGGGTGAGATAGCCGCCGTTGGACATGCCAGTCATGTAGGTGCGGTGCGGGGCCCGGCCGTAGTGCTGGGCCACCACCGCCTTGGCGGCCACGGTGAGCTGGGTGGTGCGCCGGTTCCACTCGGCGATGGCGTCGCCGGGCAGCGTGCCGTCGGTGAAGAAATCGGCCCCGCTGTTGCCCTTGTCGGTCGCCGCGTAGGCGAAGCCGCGCGCCAGCGCCCAGTCCGAGATCACGGGGTCCAGGGAGTACTGCTTGCGGACGCCGGGCGCACCGGTGACGACGAGTCCGCCGTTCCAGTGGTCGGGCAGCCGGATCACGAACTGGGCGTCATGGTTCCAGCCGTGGGTGGTGTTGAAGTGGGAGGTGTCCGGGAAGTAGCCGTCGACCTGGACGCCGGGCACCCCGGAGGGGTTCTCCGTTCCCCGCGCGATCAGTGACGACCAGTCAGCGGCGTCGGTGTACGCGGTGCCGGTGAGCGCGCCACTCGTCAGATCCGGCAGGCAGGCCGTGCTCTGGTGCTCCGCGCCGGGCGTGGCGACGCGGTGCTCCCGGGCGCAGTGGCCAGTGGTGCTGTCGGCGGCGGACGCCGCGGTGACCGTGGTGCCGGGGCCCGTCCAGACGACGGTCACCAACACCATCAGACCTGTGAGCAGACGCAACGCAAACCTCCGGGCGGGCGCGAGGACACATGAGGCGATGAGCGAGAACATGGTCGCCGCGCCACGGTGGAAGGTCGATGGAGGCCGCGGACACTCGGCCGGGCCGAGTTGTGGAGTGGCGTGCCATATCCCGCCGCGCCGCTCGGGGCCCGGAGCGCCCGGACAGGGCTTCAAGCGTGACCAGGCCGCCCCCAGACGGGCCCGGTCACGTCCATGGGGGTCAGCCGCGCAGAATGGCGTTGCACTCCCGCTGGAGCGCGATGTCCTGCCACATCGGGTGCTGGGGCGCGGCGTTGGAGCACACCACCGCGCCCCAGGCGCCGACACGGGCGGATTCGGCGCAGGCGCGACGGCAGAAGGCGGCTCCGACCGGGCCCTCCTCGAAGGTGCCGTGCAGCGGGGTGTAGCCGATCCAGCCCTCGCCGAAGACCAGGGGGACCCCGGTCTCCGCCGCCCAGTCGGCGGCGGCCCCGATCCAGGTGACCAGCCGCTGCTCCATCGCGAGCCGGTGGGTGGCGTAGCGGTCGTACAGCCAGGCGTCCCACCGGGCCGGGTCGCACCAGTCGTGGACGTAGATCTCGCGGGCGCCGACCGTGGTGGCGTCCAGCCGCCACAGATCGCCGGCCGGGGGAGCCCAGCCGGCCAGGTCGGGGGCGCCGGGGCGCAGCAGCTCCCGGCGGGCCAGGTCCTGGGGGAAGGGGCGGGACCGGTCGCGGACGGCGAAGGTGGTGAGGAGTTCGTCGAGCACCCCGTAGACATAGGGGTGGAAGACCGCGACATCGACCTCGCGGGGGACGCCGCGCAGCGAACCCACCGGCACCTTGGCGTAGTTGACGGTGACGGGCCGGTGCGGGTGGCGCTCCTTGAAGCGGGCCAGACCGCGCTCCAGCCGCGGCCGCAGGGCGACGATCGTGTCCTCACCCTTCAGCCGGTCGGTGAGCCGGCTGCCCTGGACCTCGTTGTGCAGCTCGGTGAAGGCGATCCGGTCGTCGAGACCGTGGACCACCAGGAAGTCGATCAGATCGGCCAGCGCGTCCGCGAGGACCTCGGCACGACGCTCGGGGGCGACGGCCATCAGGGCGTCGAACCAGGAGCGGTCCTCGGCGAACGACGGGCTCTGCTGGTACTCCCAGCTGGAGAGGATGACGAAGCAGTCATGGCGGCGGGCCGCCTCGAACAGCGCCCGCAGCCGCGCCCGCCCGTCGATCCCGGCCCCGCCGCCCACGTCGTACCAGCGCATCCGCTGCCCGTACGCGCCGCCCAGCGGACACAGCCGCAGCCTGGTCGTGTCGAGCCGGGAGCCGAAGAGCAGAAACGGCATGGCGCAGATACGCACCGTGTTGTAGCCGCGCGCCACGGCATCCTCGAAGGCGCGGTCGAGATCGGCGAAGGGCTCGCCCGGCCCGGTGCGCGTGTACCAGCTGAAGTCCCACAGCGAGATGGTCAGTGTGCCCGGCAGATGCGGCGACAGCGTCACAGGGGGCTCCCCGCGGTCGGCGGCTCGGCGATGAGTCGGTTCATCGTTCGGGGCGCGCCACAGCACTGTCAAGATGTAATCATAAATAATGAGCAGGGGTCGGCGAGCGCGTCCCCCGCGAACCCACCGCATCCGCCCCCGAGGAGAACCCCATGGCGCCCTATGCCGGCCGAGGCGTCCACGGCCAGGTGGTCCAGGAACTGGGCGCCCGCATCGTCGGCGGAGACTTCGCCGAGAGCGACACCCTGGACGTCCGCGCCCTCGGCGAGGAGCTGGACGTCAGCCTCACCGTGATGCGCGAATCCCTGAAGGTCCTCGCCGGAAAGGGCCTCATCGACGCCCGGCAGAAGCGCGGCACCTTCATCCGCCCCCGCTCCGCCTGGAACCTCCTGGACGCCGACGTCATCCGCTGGCGCATGGACGGCGAAGACGGCCGGCGGCTGATGCGCGACCTCACCGACATCCGCTCCGTCGTCGAGCCCGCCGCCGCCCACCGCGCCGCGCTGCGCCGCACCGACGCCGACCTCGCCGCGCTGGACGCGGCGCTCGCCGCCATGCACGGCGCCCGCGGCGACCTCGCCGCCGAGGCCGAGGCGGACGCCTCCTTCCACCGCGCACTGCTCGCCGCCACCGGCAACGAACTCCTCGCCCGCCTCGACCTGATCCTGGAGCCCGGGCTGCGCGAACGCGACCGCCTGGTGCACACCCACGGCGCCGCGGACGACCCCGTGCCCAGCCACCGCCGGGTCCTGGACGCCGTACGGGACCAGGACCCGGCCCGCGCGGAGCTCGCGATGCTCGATCTGCTCGCCAAGGCGGCCGAGGACCTCGATCAGGCGTCGGCCTGCCCGGCCCGGCGCTGATCCACCGGCGCCGGTACTCACAGAACGGTCAGGCGATCCATCCGTAGCCGGGCCGCGGCCGCGGCGAGGCCGGTGGCGCGCCCACGCTCTCGATGTCCTGCTCGGCGGCGCGCAGCAGCTGCTGTCCCAGGTCGTTCAGCGCCCGGCCGGCCGCGAGCTCGTCCCCGATCACCGGTACGTCCTCGTCCTCGGGGTTGCATCGTGCGGCCCCTCGGCCGGTCAGCGCCGTGGGCCCGGTGTCCAGCTCCACGCGCGCCTTGGTCTTCCCCTCGTCCTCGAAGAGATAGAGATGGACCGTCCACTCCACTGTGTGCGACATCGTCTGCTCCTCTCCTGCTCCCGACCCGCGGGCGCCGGACGGGCTCCGGCTCTGCGACGGTTCCTGCGGCTCAGCGACGGTTCCTGCCGGACCACGCGGGTTCCACCACCTTCCACTCTGCCTCCCATTGCGCGAACCGCCGACGGTCCAGCACCTGCCGGACCCGCGCCCGCGCCGCGATCAGCAGCGTGGCCATGGCCCCCGCGGTCATGCATCCGGTGAACCAGCCCATCGTCCGCGCGGTCGACACGGGCGTCGGCGCGGGCGCCAGGGCCCCCTCACGGTCCACCCAGACCCGTACCGGATCCCCCGCCCGGGTGCCGCCCGACACCATGGCGGTGCCCGTGTGGCGCGTATCCTCCTCGCCGGTCCAGTGGACCCGCGCGTGCCGCGGCTCCTGGGCGTCGGCGCGGTGCGGCCCGCCCGGGGCGTCCTCGGCCAGCCGCGCGGTGATCTGGTGGCGCTCCGCGGACTCGGCGTGCACGACGCGCAGCTCCGCCGCATACGCCGCGTACCCGGCGCTGACCGAGGCGGCCGGCAGGCCGAACACGAGCAGCAGCACGAACAGGGTGGTGAACCAGGACTGGGCCCGGTCCGACGGGCGGCGCAGCGGGTTGGGTCCCCTGGCCGGCCCCAAGAGCCGGGGCGGATGGAGCCCGGGAGCGCGTCGCGGTCCGTGGGTGTTCATGTCTGGCCTCCAGCAGGTGCTGACACCGGCGCGATCCCGCGCCGCGCGTCGGGGGTCAGGTGCGCGGGGCGGGCCGGGCGGGGGCCCGCGCGGTCGTCGTCATCGGTGCACTCCGTTCGTCGGCATGATCGGGTCGGAACTGCTGTCGAGCCAGGTCTGCCAGGAGGCGGCGCGCAGCGCCGGGCCCGCGCGCAGCGGGCGGCCCAGCCACGCGGTCACGGGACGGATCCCGTGCAGGGCGTTGACCAGCCACACCTCACGGCCGTCCAGCCCCTGCACGGTGCATCGGCGGTGCTCCATCCGTACGCCCAGCTCCGCCGCCCGGTCCTGGATCAGGGCCGAGGTCACCCCCGCCAGCAGCGGCAGCTCCGGGGGCGGCAGACACAGGACGTCGTCCTCCCACCACAGGACGTTCGCCGTCGTGCCCTCCAGCACCAGCCCCGACGGCGTCGTGAGCATCAGCTCCTGCGCGCCGCGCGCCGCGGCCCGCTCGCGCAGACGCGCCAGCAGGGACAGATCCGGCCCCTTGCGGCGCGGATACGACCGCGGATCGAACTCCTCGCTCAGGCATACGGTCACATTGACCGTCCGGGGCGGCACCGGCCGGATCCGCAGAAACAGCCGGGCCGGCTCCGGCCCCGCCAGCTCGACCCGCGGAAACCAGCGGCCCATACGGGGCAGGGCCGCTGTCGCGTCGCGCCAGAAGCTCTCGATCCGCGCGGGGGAGTCGCCCGTCGCCTCGGCGCACGCGGCGGTGAACCGGCGCCGGTGGCGGTCCAGCGCCCGCACCCGGCCGTCGTCCACCAGCCAGGAGTCGGCGGCCAGCAGCGCGCTGTCGGGCACCGCGCGGGAGGGCATCAGCCCGCCGTCCTCCCGCCACATCAACGTCCATTGCCTCTGGTCCGCCGGATCGGCGTGACCGAAGTTCTGCACAGCGACCATGTCCGTTTCCACTTCTGCGTCCCCAACCGTGGTCAGTACGTCCGCGTTCAGTACGTCCGCGCCGCATCGGCCGCCGGGCCGCCCCGGCGGCGTCAGCCACGGACCGGTGCGGTCGACAGGGTGGGCAGCTCGCCCGCGGCCAGCAGCCGGGCGATCTCCAGCCGCTTGACCTTCCAGGTACCGGTGGGCGGCAGATCCTCGAAGCGGCACTGCACGGGCTCCGACAGGGCCGGCAGATCCCCGGTGGCCCGGCGCCAGCGGTCGGCGTCCAGCGGCCGGTCACCCCGGGTGCACACCACCGGTACGGGCTCCCGCCGCGGACCGTGGACGATGATCACCTCGCGGAGCTCGGACATCCGGGACAGCAGCTCGTCCTCGGCCTCCAGATCGCTGTCGAGCGTGGAGATCCGGTCGGCCTCGCGGTCCAGCAGATGGAGCGCGCCCCACCGGTCGCGGTAGCCCATGTCGCCCATCCGCCACCAGCCGCGGTCCACCTGCCGGGCGTACTGCTCGGGGGCGCCGAGATAGGTGAGGATACGGCCGCGGGTGCGGGCCTCGATGGCCCCCGTGGCGCCGGGCGGGCAGGTGCGGCCCCGCTCGTCGACCACCCGGACC
Source organism: Streptomyces sp. NPDC005393 (assembly GCF_040606675.1). Taxonomy (NCBI): domain Bacteria; kingdom Bacillati; phylum Actinomycetota; class Actinomycetes; order Kitasatosporales; family Streptomycetaceae; genus Streptomyces; species Streptomyces sp. NPDC005393. The sequence continues at coordinate 283,692 of NZ_JBEXFG010000003.1, forward strand.
CGGGTGAACCCGGGGATGCCGGTGCCCACCCGCCGCCCCCGCACCCGGCCCGCGCCCCGCCGGGTGCACCAGCCGAAGGCGATGGGCCCCGTCTCGCTCTGCCCGTACAGCTGCACCAGCCGGGGGTCGCGGCGGCGGGAGGCGCCGAGCAGCCGCCGCACGGTGCGGGGGTGGACGGCGTCGAACGTGGAGCCGTACGCCCGGACGTTGGACAGCGGCCCGCCGGGCGCGTCCGCCAGGTCCTCCCACAGCGCATAGGTGTGGGAATGCGTCTCGACGATGCCGGGGCGGTGCGCCGCCAGCAGCGGGCCCGCGTGCGCCGGGTCCGGGTCGACGAGCAGCAGCAGCGGGCTGCCGAAGTGCAGCAGCACGCCCAGCAGATGGTAGAAGCGGGAGTGGACGAACGACAGGTGCAGCGCGGCCGGCTCGCCACGGGTCGCCCGGCCCAGCGCCTGCTGCGGCACCAGCCGGTTCCACATGGTGTACGGGCAGTGCACCGCGAGCCTCGGGATGCCGGTGGTCCCCGAGCCATGGGTGATCAGCGAGGGTTCACGGGGGTGGAGCCGGATGGCCGGACGGCGGGGCACCTCGGCGCACGTGGCGAGCGAGAGGGTGTGCCCAGGCGCCTCGTCCACCGTCAGCACACCCCGGGCCAGGCTGATGTCCAGCCCGCTCAGCGTGGACTCCAGCCCCGCGCGATCGGTGATCAGCCAGGGCGCGTGCAGCCGGTCCAGCAGCACCGCGACCACGCCCCCGTCCAGCGAGGACGACAGCAGCGCCGGGACCGCGCCGATCCGGGAGACGGCACACGCCAGCAGCACGATGTCGACGTTGTCGCGCTTGTGGATCGCCACATGCTCGCTCGGCCGGACCCCCGCCGACCACAGCCGGGCGGCCAGGTCGTCGACCATATCGGCCAGTTCGGTGTAGCCGAGGTCGGTACCGGCGTCGGGTGCGACGTCCAAGGGCCGGTCCAGGGTCACCCTGACCCTGCCGTGACGGGCCGCAGCCTCCTGGAACATCAGCCCGAGGTAGAACCCGTGCTCGGGAAGAAGCCGCTGCAACATATCGAGGTCCTCATCGTTCGAATCGGTCAGGGGGGTACGGCCAGGCCGACGGCCCGTCACCAGGCACGCCATACGGACGACATGGCGCCGCGGCTTCCCCGTCCGCGCCCGCGGCAGCGAGGCCACCAGAGGCACCGTCCGCGGCGCCTTGCAAGCGCGGCGAGCCGCTGCCGGGCCGGCGTGATCAGATCGGCCGTGAGCCTCCCCTCGCCGACCGTCCGGCCGCCACGGACACCGAGACGGCGGTCACCGGCCGGGCTCCTTCGCCGGGGCCGCCGAGGCCCCTCGGGCCGCGGAGACCGCGGGCGGTGCCGAGGCCACCGCGGCCGACGCCGCCGCGGACACCAGCAGTTCGTCCAGCTCCGCGGCGGGCCCGGACTCCACGGCGTCGTAGGCACGCATCGTTGCGGCGGTCTTGAGCAGCATTTCCTCGTACTCCTCGGCCGGATCGGAATCGAGAACGATGGCGCCGCCCGCGCCGATGTGCATCCGGCCGCCGGTGAACACGGCCGTGCGGATGACGATGTTCAGGTCCGCCGCGCCGTTGCAGCTCAGGAAGCCGAGGGCCCCGGAATACACCCCGCGGGCCTCGGTCTCCAGCGTGTCGATGATCTCCAGCGTGCGCAGCTTGGGGGCTCCGGTCATCGAGCCGCCCGGGAAACACGCCCGTACACAGTCGACGGTGGCCGTGTCCCGGCGCAGCCGCCCGCGCACGGTGGAGACCAACTGATGGACGGTGGCGTATGTCTCGGTGTGCATCAGCCGGGGGACGTACACGCTCCCCGGTTTGCACACGCGCCCCAGATCGTTGCGGAGCAGGTCCACGATCATCAGGTTCTCGGCGCGCGGCTTGGGGCTGGTGGCGAGGGCGGCGAGCGCCCGCGCGTCCCGTTCGGGGTCCCGGCCGCGCGGGGCGGTGCCCTTGACCGGCTTGGCCTCGGCGATTCCATCGGGGGTGATCCGCAGAAAGCGCTCGGGGGAGGAACAGGCCACATCCGTGTCGCCGAACCGCAGATAGGCGGAGTACGGCGCCGGATTGAACCGGCGGAGGGCCCGGTAGAAGGTGTACGAGTCGCTCGGGGCCGGCAGCCAGGCGGAGTTGGTGAGGCAGATCTCGTAGCTCACCCCGGTGTGCAGCTCGCGCCGACACGCCTCGATCGAGGCCAGATACCGCTCCCGGTCCCGGACCAGCCAGGGTTCCACGGCCGCCGTGGTGGTGAGCGGCGACGGCTGCGGGGTGGGCTCGGTGAGCGCCGGCACCCCGCTGAGCACGGTCACGGTCGTATCCAGCCAGTCCTTCGCCTCCCGATGGCCGTCGGGGGTGTCCTCGGCCAGGCAGCAGACATAGGTGACGCCCTCTTGGTGGTCGACCGCGACGAACCGGTCGGCGAAGAGCCAGCAGGCGTCCGGGGTCGAGGCCCGGTGGCGGTTGGGGGAGCCGCAGTCGGCCTTGAGCTCGTAGCCGAAGTAGCCCACATAGCCGCCGGTGAAGTCGAAGGGCAGGTCCGGGGCGTGGACCGCTCGGCGGGCCAGCTCGCGTTTGAGGTAGTCGAAGACGCTGCCCTCGGCCCGGGTGGCGGGCTGCCCCGCCCGCTCGACCTCGCAGACGCCCTCGTCGGTGTCGTAGCGGACGAACTCGGCCAGCGGCCCGGTACCGTCGCCGAGGAAGGAGAAGCGCGCCTCGCCGGACTCCGTCCGTGAGCTGTCGAGCCAGAACGCACGCGGCGCGTCCGCGTAGAGGCGGGTGAACGCAGCCTCGGTGTCGGTGGCGTCGGCCAGCCACCGGGCGTGCAGCCGGTAGACGCGGGCATCCGGGTCCGCCTGCGCCGGGGCGTCGGTCGCGGGAGCGTCGTCGTCGGCCGCGAGGGCGTCGCTCGCCGCCGGAGCGCTCGGGGCCGGCTCGGGGGCCGGCTCGGGGGCCGGTTCGGGGGAGGGGACGGCCATGGGGCGAGGGCGGCGGGCCTCATCGACGGAGGTCACGGACTCGCCGTTGGCATGCTCGATGGTCAGATCGCGGAAATTGACCAGCATCTGATGTCCGAATCCGGTCAGTACGGACTCCGGATGGAACTGGACGCCCCACAGCGGACGTGCCCGGTGCCGTAGCCCCATCAGCACACCGTCCTCGGACCAGGCGATGCCCTGCAGCCCCAGCGGCAGCGGCTCGGCCACGCACAGCGAGTGATAGCGGACGGCCGTGAAATCCTGCGGGAGCCCCCGGAACAATCCCCGCCCGCCGTGTTTGATCCGGGAGAGATGCCCGTGCTTCGGCTCCGGCGCGGGCACCACCCGCGCCTGAGCGCCGATCGCGATGCCCTGATGGCCCAGGCACACCCCCAGAACCGGGATACGCGACCGCTCGATCAGCTTGGCGGTGGCACCGAAGTCCCGGAAGTCCGCCGGATGGCCGGGGCCGGGGGACACCACGATGTTGTCGAACTCCGAAAGATCGATGTCCGCGCATCCCGGTGCGTCATTGAGAAGCACCTCCGGTTCCTCGCCGTTGACCTCGGTGAGCAGATGAAAGAGGTTATACGTGTACGAGTCGTAATTATCGACGAGGAGTGTCCTCAGCGATTCCATCCGGATTTGTCTCCTTGCTTTCCGAACTGACCGGGCGTCAACCGCCGGGTCAGGGTCCCGCGCCCGCCCGCCTGCCGGCGCACGCGCGGACCGTCCACCGCCACCCGCTTGTGACGTCCTCGTATCGACTGAAGCGGCCGGGTGGAGCCACTTCTTCGGGAGCCGCTGCAGGCGTGGCATGACAAGCCAGGGCACCATCGAGGTCACGCCAGGACACGGAGCCAGGTCCGGTGCGGGAAATCGGTGTCCCTGAGGAACGGGATCACCAGCAGGTCGACGATGAGGACTGGAGGGAACACCGCACTCGGATTCACCGGCCAGAGTTTCCACTTGGGCGATGGCGGCAATGGCGGCACCGGGCCCCGAAGAAACCCGGCCAGAGCCCAGGACACCGCCTCCGAGATATCCCGGAAGGCCGGCGGTTGCATGGAGCATAACCATCGCCCAGGTGGAGAAATCGCTTTCGCGGCCGGGGTCCACCCGGTATGCGGCAGTCACTGTGACCGGCTCACTGTCCACTCCAGCCGCAACTCCTTCCCGCACCATGCACTTCGAGGCTCCCCGTCAGGTCCTTCCGGCGAGGTGACAGGAAGTGTTCCACACGGCGCGGTCGCCAAGGATGGAATGCTCAACAACGTACATAAATTCTCAGAAAGGCGGCCGTGACCTGGGCGTTACCTTAGGTTCCGGCCCCTGAGCAGGGCTCATGAAAAACTTCGGAGGGCGTTGAACATGAAGAAGCGCCGGGCCGTATATAGCGTAATGCGGCCCGGCGCTCATGCAATGTCGCTATCGGTCAGCCGAGGATCTTCCCCAGTGCGGTGAGCGACGACTCCAGCTCCTCGCGGGTGATGGTCAGCGGCGGCGCGAGGCGGATGGTCGAGCCATGGGTGTCCTTGACGAGGATCCCCTCGCCCATCAGCCGCTCGCTCACTTCACGGCCCGTACCGAGAGCGGGGTCCACATCGACACCCGCCCACAGTCCCCGGCAGCGGTAGCCCACGACCCCCTTGCCGGTCAGCGCGGCCAGACCGTCCCGCAGCACCTCGCCCAGCTCGGCCGCGCGGCGCTGGAACTCACCGGTGCGCAGCAACTCGACGACGGCCGAGCCGACCGCCGCAGCCAGCGGGTTGCCGCCGAAGGTGGAGCCGTGCTCGCCGGGGCGCAGCACCCCGAGAACCTCCCGGTCGGCGACGACCGCCGAGACCGGGACGATGCCGCCGCCCAGGGCCTTGCCGAGCAGCAGCACATCCGGCATCACCGACTCGTGCTCGACGGCCAGGGTGGTGCCGGTGCGGCCGAGCCCGGACTGGATCTCGTCGGCGATGAACAGCACCCCGGCCCGCCGGGTCACCTCGCGCACCCCGCGCAGATAGCCGTCGTCGGGGATGACGACGCCCGCCTCGCCCTGGATGGGCTCGATCAGGACCGCCGCCGTGGTCTCGTCGATCGCCGCCTCAAGCGCGGCGAGGTCGTTGTACGGGACGACGCGGAAGCCCGGGGCGAACGGGCCGAAGCTGTCGCGGGCGGTCGGGTCGCTGGAGAAGCCGACGATCGTCGTCGTACGGCCGTGGAAGTTCTCGGCCGCCACCACGATCGTCGCCTGGTCCGGGGCGACGCCCTTCACCTCGTACGCCCACTTGCGGGCGACCTTGATCGCGCTCTCGACCGCCTCCGCACCGGTGTTCATCGGCAGCACCATGCCGAGCCCGGTCAGCTCCGCCACGCCCTCGGCGAATCCGGCGAGCCGGTCGTTGTGGAAGGCCCTGGAGGTCAGGGTGAGTTCATCGAGCTGGCGGTGGGCCGCCTCGATGAGGGCCGGGTGGCGGTGGCCGAAGTTGAGGGCCGAGTAGCCGGCCAGCATGTCGAGATAGCGCCGCCCCTCGACGTCCTCCACCCAGACGCCCTCGGCGCGGGCGACGACCACGGGCAGCGGATGGTAGTTGTGCGCGAGCGAGGTCTCCTCGGCGCGGATCAGCTCCCGCGACGAGCGCACGGGGCGGGCGGCGCCTGCCGGGGCGGTAGCGGTAGAGGTGGGGGCGGTCATCAGCGGATCTCCTGTGTGCAGCACTTGATGCCCCCGCCGGCCTTGTGCAGTTCCGACAGGTCGACGGGGACGGGGACGTAACCGCGGTCGGTGAGCTGGTCGATGAGGCCGGTCGCCTGCGGGGCGACGAAGACATGGCGGCCGTCGGATACGGAGTTGAGCCCGAAGGCCATGGCGTCGTCCCGGGTGGCGATCAGCGCGTCCGGGAAGAGGCGCCCCAGCACTTCACGGCTCCCGGGGGAGAACGCCTCCGGGTAGTAGGCGATGTTCTCGTCGTCGAGGACGAACAGCGCGGTGTCCAGATGGTAGAAGTACGGATCCACCAGCAGCAGGCTGATCGTCGGCACCCCGAAGAACTCCTGCACCTCCTGATGGGCCGCCCGCGTCGTACGGAAGCCGGTGCCCGCCAGGACGAAGGGGCCCGCGGGCACGAGGTCGCCCTCGCCCTCGCACACCGACTCCGGTGGGTGGACATCGAATCCGGCCGCCTTGAACCAGGTCTCGTACGCGAGTTGCTCCGGCCGGCGCTGGGGCGCGTGGAACCGCGAGCCGAAGACCCGGCCCTGAAGGACGAGGGCCGAGTTCGCCGCGAACACCATGTCGGGCAGACCCGCCACCGGCTCGATGGACTCCACCTGATGGCCATGGTCGCGGTAGGTGCGGATCAGCGTCTCCCACTGCGTCCGGGCGAGGTCGGTGTCGACCTCGGCGTCCTCGCGCATCCAGGGATTGATGGCGTACCGCACATCGAAGTATCTGGGGGCACAGGTCAGATAGCGCCGGGGGCGCGGCACACGCGTAGGGGGCACGGAGGATTCCTCTCGCTTCCGCGGGCGTCCGGGGGTGATTCAAAGGTAGAAAGCGGAGGAGAGGCGGCACAAGAAAGGAAAACTGCGTGTTGGCGCATCGATGCTGCGTGATGGGCCGGGGTGGCGCCGGTTCATTGCGTCGGGGGTGCGGCGGGGGTCGCGGCCGGGGTCGCACCCGCCTCGGGGCTGCCCGTGAGCAGGTGCGACAGCACCATGTAGCTGATCGTCTTGCGGATGAAGGGCTCGGCCCGGATGCGCTCCAGCACCTCCTCGAAGTGCTCCACATCGGTGGCCATGACATGCAGCAGGGCATCGGCGCCACCGGTCACGGTCATGGCCGCGGTGATCTCCGGATAGTTGCGTACGACCTCCGCCAGGCGCCGGGGCGGTGCGGCGCTGTCGCAGTACACCTCCACATACGCCTCCGTCCGCCAGCCCAGGGCGGCCGGCCGCACGGTGGTGGTGAAGCCGGTGATCACATCGGTCTCCCGCATCCGGTCGACCCGCCGCTTGACCGCCGAGGCCGACAGCCCGATCGCCGCGCCTATCTCCGTGAAGCTCGTCCTGGCGTTCGCCACCAGCGCCGCAACGATCTTGCGGTCCAGATCATCGAACGGTGCGGACTGGTTTGTCATGGTTGGGTCCCTTTGCGGCCGGTGCTGATGTCTCAGGGCGTTGGCCCTGCCACGTGTTGAGTGTGCGCGAACGTGGCCTGCGCCGGGAATGCGGGACGCCCCGGCGTACCCGGGCGCGGGATGCCCGTGGCGGTGGGCGGAAACCTCAGCCGGTCGGCGGGCGGCCGGGCAACACGTGATGAGCAGCCCAGAGGACTTTCTGATGAGAAGCCCGGCGATAAGCGTCACTCATCGGCGGAAGTTCAAAAAGGGAACCCTTTCCTGCTCATTTTCGTTCTGTTTTCAGAAAATTACGCAAAGAGGGGGCGTGAAGAGGGGCGCGAGCCCCTTCAGTCGCACGGTGGTGCATCGTGGGCGCCGGGGGTACGCAACAGGGGCGCCGCCGTATCGAATCCGCCTCGGTGATGCGGCACCACCTACCGATAGCCCCCATGACGGCGTAGCGTCGTCTATTCCACACATCATTTCCGAGCGATGATCGGCTCCTGAACTGCCGAGAGGCCAGTCATGTCTCAACCGGCATTTGTCATCCTCGTCGGTGGACCGCCCAGAACCCCCCAGATATGGGCCGCACCCCCCGTTGGAGACCGGGAACGGGTCAAGATCCAGCGGGGCAACGGTTACGAGCATTTCGAATCCACGGGCGAGTGCGCCGAATTCGATGGTGAGCTGATCCCTGTCTACCGATGGTGCTACCGCACATTCATAGCAGAGTAGGCCGGCCCACGCATCGGTGTCTGCGCGGAACCTGCGAAATGGAGAGGGGACACCATGATGAAAGGCGGCAGAAACACCCGGGACGCCGTGGTCACCGGCCTCGGTTTCTGTCTCCCCGGCGGCGCCCGACCCGTCTTCACCGCCGGCCAGGTATGGGACATCTCATCCCAGGGCCGCTCCGCCCTCGTCCAACACGACGTCTACTACGGCTCGGTCAATCTCACCCCCGAGCTGTTCGAGGAGCGCCTGCCCGACATCCCGGAGTTCTTCTCCCGCCACTACACCGACGCCCACCGGTTCGGCCTGGTCTCCCTGGTGGAGGCGTGCACCGACGCCGAACTGGACTTCCGCGCCGGTGACCTGCGCGAAGCGGCGATCCTCGTCGGCCGCGGCAGCGTGGACGCCAACGTGGACAGCTATCTGACCCTGCTCGGCATCGATCCCGAGTCCACCGCCACCCTCGACGCGCTCGAAATGTTCGTCGCCGCCGAACAGGCCGTCTCCCCGTCCGATGTCGTCGTCGTCCAGGGCGCGCTGACCCGCACCGTCGGCCCCTGCTTCACCGTGTCCTGCGGCTGCTCCTCCGCCGCCGTACAGATCGGCAACGCCCGCCGTCTGATCGCGACCGGCGAGGTCGACATCGCCGTCGTCACCGGCGTCGACGTCTTCAACGTCGGCCTCATCCAGAAGGGCCGGCGGCTGCTGCGCGGCGCACAGCACGCCTATGACGCGATGGACGCCGCCGGCATGCCCGACCTCCTTCCCTCCTTCGACTCGCTGATGCGCCCCTACGACCGGCGCGCCGACTGCATCAACCACGGCGAGGGATCCGCCACCGTGATCCTGGAGAGCCGCGAGCACGCCCGCCGCCGCGGCGCCCACCTCTACGGCCAGGTGCTCGCCACCGCCATGACCCGCGACGGCCTCGCCAACCCCCTGGCCTCCGACAACACCGGCTCCCAGCTGGTCAGCGCCGTACGCAAATGCCTGGGGGACCGGTGGCGGATCGACCAGGTGCCGTATGTCAACGGCGCCAGCGACGGCGGCGCGGCCGTCACCGCCATGGAGGCCAACACGATCAGAGAACTCTACGGGCCCGACGGCACCGTCCTGATGACCTCCCAGGAAGCCTGCTTCGGCCACCACGGATCACCCGCCGGCTGCCTCGGCCTCGCCCTGACCCTGATGATGATGGAGCTCGGCCAGGTGTGCCCCACCGCCAACTGCGAACAGCCCGCGGACGGACTCCCCTTCGACCCCGTCCCCGGCACCCGCACCCGCCCCCTCGACTTCGACTACGCGCTGAGCTTCAACTACCAGATCGGTGGCGTGAAGCACGCGATGCTGCTGGGCAGCCCGGACGCCACCTGAGTCCGGCACCCGGCCGCGATCCCCCGGCCCACACGGCCCCACCCCCGGCCGAGCACGACCTACGGAGACCCCGATGAGTCAGGACACACCCGCATCCCGCCGACCCCCCGGCCGCATAGCGGTGGTCGGCATGGGCTGCCGGCTTCCCGGTGACATCGACTCGCCCGCCGCCCTGTGGCATCTGCTGACCGAAGGCCGCGACGCGGTCACCGAACTCCCCGCCGAACGGGCCGAACTCTGGCCGGCGGACCGCCCCACGGACACCACCCGGTCCGGCACCACCCGGTCCGGCACCGGCGTGCCCGCCCACGGCGGATACCTGCGCGACGTATCCGGCTTCGACGCCGACTTCTTCGGCGTCTCCGGCCGCGAGGCCGACGTCCTCGACCCCCAGCACCGGCTGCTCCTCGAAGTGGCCTGGGAGGCCCTGGAACACGCCGGAATGCCGCCCGACCGGCTCACCGGCACCTCCACCGGCGTCTTCACCGGGCTCAGCTACAACGACTACATGGACCGCCTCGACCGGCACCCCCGGGAACTCGAGGGCTCCGCCCTGTCCAACGCGCACTGCGTCGCCGCCGGCCGGATCTCCTACCTCCTCGGCCTCCACGGCCCCTGCGTCGCCCTGGACACCGCCTGCTCGTCCTCCCTGGTCGCCGTCCATCTGGCCGCCCAGGCGCTGCGCGCGGGCGAATGCGATCTGGCCCTCGCCGGCGGCGTCACCCTGATGTTCGAACCCAGGATCACGCGCTCGTTCGACCGGATGGGCATGCTCTCGCACACCGGCCACTGCCATGCCTTCGACGCCGCCGCCGACGGCTTCGTACGCGGCGAGGGCTGCGGCATCGTCGTCCTCAAACGCCTCACCGACGCCCTACGGAACCAGGACCGGATCCTGGCCGTGCTGCGCGGCTCGGCCGTCAACCAGGACGGCCGCTCCGACGGGCTCGCCGCGCCCTCGGCCACCGCCCAGCGCGCCCTGTACGAAGAGGCGCTCACCCGCGCCGGAGTCGACGCCGCCGACGTCGGAATGGTCGAGGCCCACGGCACCGGCACCCCGGTCGGCGACCCGGTCGAGTTCTCCAGCCTCGCCGAGGTCTACGGCACCGGCCGCGACCGCTGCGCCCTCGCCTCGGTCAAGACCAACCTGGGCCATCTGGAGCCCGCCGCCGGCGTCACCGGCCTGATCAAGGCCGTCCTGTGCCTGGGCCACGGGCTCATCCCGCCCAATCTGCACTTCACCCGCTGGAACCCGGCCATCGACGCCGAGGGCACCCGCTTCTTCATCCCCCGGGACCTCACCCCCTGGCCGGTGCGCACCGGCCCCCGGCTGGCCGCCGTCTCCTCCTTCGGCTTCTCCGGCACCAACGCCCATGTGCTCCTGGAACAGCCGCCCACCGCACCCGCCCGCCGCCCCGAGCCCCGGCCACCGCTCACCACCCGGACGATCCCGCAGGTCTTCCTCGTACCCGCCGGCTCCCCGGCCGCGCTCCCCGGCGCCGCGCGCCGCATGGCCGACTGGCTGGAGGGCGACGGCGCCGACGTGCCGCTGCGCGACATCGCCCACACCCTCGCCCTGCGCCGCGCCCCGGGCCGCGGCCGGCTCGGCGTCACCACCGCCTCGCGCGGCGAACTCGTCCGCGCCCTCAGGGCGTTCGCCGCGGGCCGGGCCCACCCCGGCGTGGTCACCGGCACCGTGGGCGCCGCCGTCTCCCGGCGGCCGGTGTGGGTGTTCTCCGGGCAGGGTTCGCAGTGGCCCGGCATGGGCCGCGACCTGCTGGAGACCGAGCCGGCCTTCGCCGCCGCCCTCGCCGAGGCCGACGCGCTGATCGCCGCCGAGGCCGGTTTCTCGGTGCTCGACATCGTCCGTACGGGCGAGCCCGTGACCGGCTGCGCACGGGTGCAGCCGGTGCTGTTCGCCCTGCAGACCGCGCTGGCCGCCGCCTGGCGTGCCCACGGCGTCGAACCGGCCGGTGTCATCGGCCACTCCATGGGCGAGATCGCCGCCGCCGTGGTGGCCGGGGCGCTCACCCCGGCCGACGGCGCCAAGGTCATCTGCCGCCGCTCCGCGCTCCTCACCCGGATCGCCGGCCATGGCGCCATGGCCACCGTGGGACTCGGCGCCGACGAGGTACAGGCCGACCTCGAGGCCGCCGGGGCCGCCGGAGCGGTCACCGTCGCGGTCATGGCCGCACCCGGCTCCTCCGTCGTGGCCGGGGACACCGCGCACATCCAGCGGCTCGTCGCCGACTGGGAGACCCGTGGCATCCCCGCCGCCCTCGTCGCCGTGGACGTCGCCTCGCACTCCCCGCAGGTGGACCCCCTGCTGTCCGAACTACGCGAGGTCCTCGCTGATCTGACGCCCCGGCGGCCCGAGGTGTCCTTCTACACCACCGTCCTGGACGACCCGCGCCGCCTCCCCGCCTTCGACGCCGACTACTGGTGCGCCAACCTCCGCCACCCGGTCCGGTTCTCCGCCGCCGTCGCCGCCGCCGCGGCCGACCGCCACCTGGTGTACACCGAGATCTCCCCGCACCCCGTGGTCACCCACCCCGTCATCCGCAGCCTGGCCGGGCTCGTCGAGGACCCCGTCGTCCTGCCCACCCTGCGCCGCGGCGAGGACGAAACGGCCACCTTCCGCACCCAACTGGCCGCGCTGCACTGCGCGGGCGTCCCCGTCGACTGGTCGCGGCTGTACGCGGACGCCGCCCTCGCCGACGTACCCGCCATCACCTTCGACCGCACCCGCCACTGGGCCGACACCACCCTCCCCGCCACCGGTGACCAGCCGGCCGACGGCCGGACGGCCGGCCAACTGCCCGGCGCGCACACCGAAGTGCCCGGCGAACCACTCCGCCACTCCTGGCACGCCCGCACCGGCAGCGCCGCGCTGCCCTGGCTGGACCACCACCGGGTGCACGGCACACCGGTCCTCCCCGGCGCCGCCTCCTACGCCCTCGCCCTCACCGCCGCCTGCGAGGTCTTCGACGCCGCACCCGCCGAGGTCGAGGTCACCGATCTGCACTTCCGCGAACTGCTGCGGATCGCCGACCACACCGACGTCGCCACGACGGTCACCCTCGCCGCCACCGACCGCGCCACCTGCGAGATCTTCGGCCGCGGCGACGACGGCAGCTGGGTACGCCAGGCCACCGCCGTCCTGCGCCGGCTCGCCGTACCACCGCGCTCCCGCGCCGCCTCCGTCCAGACCCTGTCCCTGCGCCACCCGCTCCCCGTGGAGCCCGACGCCCTGTACGCGAACCTGAGGGCCCGGGGCGTGGAACACGGCGACGCGTTCCAGGGCATCACCGACGTCCACGCCTCCCGCTACGGCAACAGCTTCTGGGCCCGGGTACGGATCCCCGAAGCGGCCCGCACACCCGGACACGGCCTGCGCATCCACCCCGTGCTCGTCGACCTGTGCGCCCAACTCCTCATCGCCGGGCTGCTCCAGGAGCCCGACCAGGGGCTCGTCCTGCCCGTACGGATGCAGAGCGTACGCGTCCTCGGTGACCCAGAGACCGCCGTGTACTGCCACGCCCGGCTCGCCGAGGCCACCGCCGGGGCCCTCGTCGGACACATCCGGCTGCTCGACGCGGCCGGCCGCCCCGTCCTGGCCATCGACGGCCTGCGGATCGCCCACCGGACCGCGCCCGAGGCCACCGAGGTCGACCAGTGGTTCCTCGAACTCGGCTGGCAGCGCGCCACCCGGACACCGCCGCCCGCCGCCCGCCGGCCCGGCCGGTGGCTGATCGTCGGCGAGGCCGACGGCACCGCCCGCCCCCTGGCCGACGCCCTGCGCACGGCCGGGGCCACGGCCCGCGTCTGGGACGCGGCCCCGGCCGACGAGGGGCTCGACGCGTTCCGCGACGCCCTCGCCGACCGCCTGGCACGCCCCGGCGCCCGGCCGCGGGCCGTGGTGCTCCTGTGCGGCCCGCGCCCCGCCGAGCACAGCGGCGAGGACGGCCTGCGCCGCACCCGGCGGCTCCTCGCCGCCGCCCAGGCGCTCACCGCCCGCTACCCCGACCCGCCACGCCTGTACGCGGTCACCCGAGGCGCCCGGGCCATCACCCCCGGAGACCTGGCGGACCCCGGACAGAGCGCGGTGCGCGGGCTCGTCCGCGTCCTCGCCTTGGAACACCCCGACCTGCGCACGACCCTGGTGGACACCGACCCGGCCGCACCGCAGGACCCCACCGGCGCCACCGGCGACACCGAGGCACACCGCGCGCGAACCCTCGCCGCCGAACTCCTCGCCGACTGCCCCGAGGACGAGATCGCCCTGCGCGACGGAGCGCGCTACGCCGCCCAGCTGACGTACGCACCGCTCTCCGACGCCGAACGCACCACCGCCGCCGCGCGCACCGTGCGCTGCGGCACCGACGGCTTCCGGCTGCGCGCGGGCCGCCTCGGCGACCTCGGCAGCCTGGAGCTCGCCGCCACCCGGCGGCCCGCCCCCGGGCCCGGCGAGGTGCAACTGCGGGTACTGGCCGCGGGCCTGAACTTCCGCGACGTCCTCACCGCCATGGGCCTGCTCCCCGGCGATCAGGACATCCGCTACCGGCTCGGCTTCGAATGCGCCGGCGAAGTGACCGCCCTCGGGCCGGGCGTCGAACACCTCCGCCCCGGCGACCGCGTGGTGGCCGCCGATGTGCGCGGCGGCGCCTTCGGCTCCTTCGCCGTCGTACCCGCCGACTGCACCGGACCGATCCCCGAGGGCCTCGACCCCGCCACCGCCGCCGGACTGCCGGTCGCGTTCCTCACCGCCTGGTACGCGCTGCGCCACCTCGCCAAGGTCGGCCCGGGGGAGCGGGTGCTGATCCACTCGGCCACCGGCGGCACCGGCCTCGCCGCCATCGCGGTCGCCCGGCTGCTCGGCGCCGAGGTGCTGGCCACCGCGGGCAGCGAGGACAAACGACGCTATCTGCGCGGCATGGGCATCACCCAGGTGATGGACTCCCGGTCGCTCGACTTCCGCGACCAGGTCAAGGAGGCCACCGGGGGCGAAGGGGTCGACGTCGTCCTCAACTCGCTCGCCGGCGCCGCCATCCGGGCCGGACTGGAATCCCTGCGCCCCTTCGGCCGCTTCCTCGAACTGGGCGTCCGCGACATCCTCTCCGACGCCCCGCTCGGACTCCTGCCGCTGCGGCACAACATCACCTTCTCCACCGTGGACCTCATGGAGGTGCAGAACACCCGCCCCCAGGTGTTCACCACCATGCTGCGCGAGGTGCTCGCCGCATTCGCCGCCGGCCGCCTCAAGCCACTGCGCTGCACCACGTTCCCGCTGGCGGACGTCACCGACGCGTTCCGGCAGATGGCAGGCGCCCGCCACATCGGCAAAGTCGTGCTCACCATCCCCCAGGAGGGCGAGACCAGCGCCGTACTGCCCGACGGACCGCTGACCGTACGGGACGGCGGCACCTACATCGTCACCGGCGGCCTGAGCGGCCTCGGCCTCGCCACCGCCCGCTGGCTGGCCGGGCAGGGCGCGGGCCACCTCGTGCTGAACGGCCGCACCGCCCCCTCCACCGCCGCCGCGCAGACCCTCGGCGAACTGTCCGCCGCCGGCACCCGGGTCACCGTCGTCCTCGGCGACATCGGCCGGCTGGGCACGGCCGACCGCCTCGTGGCCGCCGCCACCGCCGACGACCGCGCGCCACTGCGCGGCGTCGTCCACTGCGCCATGGTCCTCGACGACGCGGCGGTCGCCAACATCCGCGAGGACCAGCTGCGCCGGGTGTGGACCCCAAAGGCCACCGGAGCCTGGCGGCTGCACCAGGCCACCGAAGGACACCCACTCGACTGGTTCGCGGTGTTCTCCTCCATGGCCTCGCTGCTCGGCAACCCCGGCCAGGGCGCCTACGCCGCCGCCAACGCCTGGCTGGACGGCTTCGCCGCCTGGCGCTCCGCCCGCGGAGCGCCCACGCTCGCCGTCAACTGGGGCCCGTGGGGCGAGACCGGCGTCGCCACCGGCTTCGCCGACCGCGGCTATCGGACCATCCCCACCGACCAGGGGCTACGGGCATTGAGCACCCTCCTGGCACACCGCCGGGTCCACACCGGTGTCATCCCCGGCGAGCCGGACACCTGGATCCCCGCCACCGGCCGCCACTCGTCCCTGTTCGGCCAGCTCACCCCCGGCGACGAGGACACCACGGCGGCCACCCGGGAGGGCACCGACGACATCCGCGCCCAACTGTCCGCCCTCCCCACAGGTCTCGCCCGCCGCGCCGCGCTGGAGACCTATCTGTCCGACCACATCCGCGCCGTCCTGCGGCTCAGCAGCACCACCCTCGATCCGCAGACCCCCCTCAAATCCCTGGGCTTCGACTCCCTGCTCGCCATGGAGCTGCGGGTACGCCTCGAAGCGGGCCTGAACATCAAGCTCGCGGGCAACTTCGTATGGCAGCACCCGACCGTGGCGGCCCTCGCCGTCGGCCTCGCCCAGCACATGGGCGTGAACCTCGATCTGAGTGCCCATCAGGGGACCCGGCTCGGCGCCCCGGGCTGACCGCCGGTCGCGGTGGGACGGTCCCAGGCGCTCACGCCCAGCTTGCCGGTGGTGCCGAGGTCGATGTCGTCGCGGACCGTCAGAGCCCTGGCCCCACCGCCGTCGGGGGCGATCCGCAGATAGCGCCCGGTGACGGCGGACCTCGTCGAGTCCGTGACCAGGTTCCGCCACACCAACCGCATCACCGCCCGCTCGCCGGGCTTCAGCCGCACCGGCCCGGTGGCGGTGTCGAAACCCTCGATGGTGGCGATGGCCGACGCCCCGTGGCTGACCTCGACCTCCACCGGCTCCAGGTCCTCGTCGAGCACCTGGACGGCCGGATGGCCCTGCACCGTACGGGCGAGCTTGCCGCAGTTCACCAGCGCGACCTCCTGCACCCGCAACCCCATCGCGGCATCGGCCTCCCCCGCCTGGAGCAGCATCCCCGAGGCCGGGCAGACGGGGGGAGGGGTGGGGGCGCTGGGCGAGAGGCCGGCGGGAGTGGACGTGGCGGCGCTGGGTGCGTCGGGTACGGCGGCGACGCCCGACGGCGTCGCGGTACCGCACGCGGTGAGAAGACCGACTGCCGCGAGCGAGCCCAGCGCCGCCACCCGGCTCCGCCGCGCGGCCGACGGGAAAAGGGGCACCCGGGGTGTTCTGGCCGGTCTCGTGTCCATACGGCTCATCCTGCCTCAACCGGGGGCGGAACGAGCCGAGTTCACGGACACCCCGGCTGCACCGGCACGACATCCGCCGTGGCCGCCGGCTCCCCGCTGACCAGGAAGAAACGATTCAATCCGAGGCCGGTCAGCGCGTGCGCAGGATAGGACGATCGACGGCTCACCACCATGGGTGTTCCGGCCCCTCGGATGCGGGGCGTGCGGGCGCGCAGGACAATCGATGAGGACCGGCGCACCGGATGGGCAGGAGGTGGATGTCGATGATCTCTCCCGCCCCGCCGGAGGCGATCCCGCAGCCGGTACTCTCCTCGCTGACCAGCGCGGCCATCTTCCTGGTGGTGACGGTCGACCCGGGCGGTGAGCCCGTCGCGCGCGGCCTGCTCCCCGACGTGCCCGCGCTGCAGCGCGCCGTCGGCTTCCGCGCCCCGAACGGAAGGCTGAGCTGTGTCGTGGGCATCGGCTCCCACGTCTGGGACCGCCTCTTCGCCGGGCCGCGCCCGGCCGAACTGCACCCGCTGCGCGAACTGGCCGGCGCCCGCCACCGCGCGGTGTCCACCCCCGGTGATCTCCTCTTCCATGTCCGGGCCACCCGGCTGGACCTGTGCTTCGGGCTGGCCACCGAAATCATGGACCGGCTGCGTGGCGCCGTCACCGTCCGCGACGAGGTGCACGGCTTCAAGTACTTCGACGTACGGGACCTGCTCGGCTTCGTGGACGGCACCGAGAACCCGGAGGGGCCGGCGGCGAGCGCGGCGGTCCTGATCGGCGACGAGGACGCCGAGTTCACGTGCGGAAGCTATGTGATCGTGCAGAAGTATCTGCACGACCTGCGGGCGTGGAACGCGCTGCCGGTCGAGGCCCAGGAGAAGGTCATCGGCCGGACCAAACTGTCCGACATCGAGCTCGACGACGCCGTCAAGCCCGACGATTCGCATGTCGCGCTGACCACCATCACCGACCCCGACGGCACCGAGCGGCAGATCCTGCGGGACAACATGCCCTTCGGCAGTGCCGGACACGGCGAGTTCGGCACCTACTTCATCGGCTACGCCCGTACCCCCTCCGTCACCGAGCGGATGCTGGAGAACATGTTCCTCGGCAGCCCGCCGGCCACGCACGACCGGATCCTGGACTTCTCCACGGCCGTGACCGGCACGCTGTTCTTCGTGCCCAGCCTCGACTTCCTCGAGAACCCGCCCGATCCGCCCGGGGCGGCCACCGAAGCCATGGCGGACACCGCGATGGGCAACACACCGGCGGCCACCACCCCCGTGGACTCCGCCCCCGCGGCCGACGGCTCGCTCGGGATCGGCAACCTGAACAGGAGCGCCCCCGATGAAGAACCTGCACCGTGAACTGGCCCCCATCTCGGACGCGGCATGGGCCGATCTGGAGGAGGAGGCGCGGCGCACGTTCAAACGCCATGTGGCCGGCCGCAGGATCGTCGATCTGCCCGAGCCGGGCGGTGTCGAGCTGGCGGCCGTCGGCACCGGCCATCAGACGGCCATCGACCCTCCGGGCAAGGGCGTCGTCGCCCACACCCGCCGGTCGGAGCCGGTCGTCGAGCTGCGGGTGCCCTTCACGGTCGACCGCCGCCAGGTCGACTCCGTCGAGCGGGGCGCCAAGGACGCGGACTGGCAGCCGGTGAAGGACGCCGCCCGCAAAATCGCGTTCGCCGAGGACCGCGCGGTGTTCGAGGGCTACCCCGCGGCCGGCATCGCGGGCATCCGCCGGAGCACCTCCAACCCGGAGCTGGCCCTGCCCGCCGAGGTGCGCGACTACCCGGACGCCATCAGCCAGGCCGTGACCACCCTGCGGCTGGCGGGCGTCGGCGGCGCGTACACCCTCGCCCTCAGCGCCGAGGCGTACACCGCCGTGAACGAGACCTCCGACCACGGCTATCCGATCCACAAACACATCGACCGCGTCCTGGACGGCGAGATCATCTGGGCGCCCGCCATCGACGGCGCCTTCCTGCTCTCCACCCGGGGCGGCGACTTCGAACTCCACATCGGCCAGGACGTGTCCATCGGCTATCTGGCCCACGACGACACACGCATCCGCCTCTACTTCCAGGAGACGCTGACCTTTCTGATGTACACGAGCGAAGCCGCGGTGGCCCTCACCGCGGCGCCCGGCGCAAAGCGGACATGACACCGAACGCCCTCCCGGGCGCCCGCGCCTGCGCGGGGCCGTGCGGACCGCGCCGGGGCCGGACTTGGAGAAGGTGACCGACGGCGACACCGATGTCATGCGGGCCAAGCTCTCCACCCTGGAACTTCTCGGCTACAGCCCCGAGTGCCTGGAGGACATCGTGGTCACGCTGGACAGCGAGTACCACGTGATCCGCCCGCTCAGCCGGCGCACCGCCAGGGCGTGTTCCTCTACCTGGTGGCCGACCGCGTAGCGCGTGGACTTGGACGCCGCCCGGGGAAAGATGCGCGAGGTGGCACACCGCCTCGACGTGTGATGCGGCCGGTGCGCCGCAGCCCGGGTCACGACGGCGGCCGGGCGGGGAGCGGGGTGAGCACCAGGATCGCCATATCGTCCTGCCGCTGACCCCCAATCCAGCCGGTGACATCCGCGACGAGCGCGTCCGCCACCTCCGATGCCCCGCGAAAACCGCGACCGGCCAGACCCGTACGGGGCTCGTAGTAGACGCCGTCCCGGTCCCGGGCCTCGGTGACACCGTCGGTCACCAGCAGCAGATAGTCGCCATCGTGAAAGGGGAAGGTGTCGCAGCCCGGCGCGGCACCGCCCTCGGACAGGGCCAGCCCCAGCGGCAGACCCGGCGCCGTCGGCTCCAGGGACCTCACCCGGCCGCCGCTGATCAGATACGGAGGCGGATGGCCCCGATGGTGCAACCGCACACTCCCCTCCTCCGCGCGGATCTCGACCAGTACGGCGGTGGCGAACCGCTCGAGGGCGTCCGGCTGGTCTCCGGCCTCCGCCGCGAACCGGGACAGGGCCCGGTCCAGGTGTTCCCCGAGCTCCCGCAGCGTCGCCACCTGCCCCGCCGCCTCACGGAAGGCACTGGTCACGACGGCCATGGTCGACACCGCGGGCAGCCCCTTGCCCCGTACGTCCCCGATCAGCGCCCGCACCCCGAACGGCGAGCTCTGCACCCCGTAGAAGTCCCCGCCGACCAGCGCCTCCGCGTACGCGCACTCATAGCGGGTGGCGACCGACAACGCCCCCACCCGCGCGGGCGGCGGCGGAAGGACGGCCCGCTGCGCCACCTCGGCGACAGCCTGTACCGCCGCGAAGCGCCGCCCCTGACGACGGACCACCCACTTCAGCCACAGCGCGATCCCGCTGATGAGCGCCACATCCAGAAGGTCCACCAGCAGCGCGATCACCGGGCGGTCCACCAGCACGTCCACGCACACCGACCCCACACACGCGCACACCGCGGTGATCGCCGCGCCCCGGAACGGAAGCACCATGCACGCCACGAGCGGTGCGGCGGCCAGCAGCGGCAACCCGCTGTACGGCACCGGCCCCAGGACATCCGCCAGCACACCGCAGATCAGCAGCAGGCCCGGGACCGTGGCGAGCAGCCCGACCCGGCCGCCATGCAGACCGTCCACCGCCTCGCCGACCGCGCCCCCACGCGCACGGGCGCGTCGGCCCCTGGCCCTCGACCCGTGTGCCATCCGCGCCTCCCGCTCCCATGTCCGGCGTGCGGCGGTAGAGAGGGGCTCTCCCGCCCCTGTACCGCCATACCCGGCCGCGCGGCGCCGGCGCCGCCCACACGCCGCATCACCCCCGATCGGTGGCGGGCGGCGCCGATCAGCCGAGGGGAGCGGCGGGGGACCGGTGCAGGCCCCGGGACAGCACCACACCGGCACCGAGCTCCGCGAACCGCCGCCCGCTTCGCCCGCACCCCGCTCGAGCTCGGCGGCACCAACGCCGCCGACGCCGCCCCCCCCGCTGGCTACGCCGAACCGGCCATCGTCCGCGTCGGCGCCCAGACCGACACCGTCTGCCAGGAGACCTTCGCGCCCATCCACTACGTTCTGACGTACAGCACCGTGACACCCTGGACGAGGCGATTGTCCTCCACAACGACGTGCCCCAGCGCCCGTCGTCCAGCATCTTCACCCGCGACCGGCGGGATGCTGCGGAACACTTCCTCCCCGCCGAGGGCTCCGACTGCGGCATAGCCAACGTCAACATCGGCACCTCCGGCGCCGCAATCGGCGGCGCCTTCGGCGGCGAAAAGGAAACCGGCGGCGGCCGCGAATCCGGCTCCGACGCCTGGCGCGCCTCTGTGCGCTCGGCCACCAACACCATCAACTACTCCCACCACCTCGCCCTCGCCCAGAACGTAAGCTTCCTCAGACCCGGCAGCCGACACGGCAGCCGCTGCCCCGAGGTGCCGCAGGGCGAGGTCTCACCACGCTCCATGCCACCCTCTCCACACCGAGGGCACGCCGTCCACGACCCTCCGTTGAGGGTTTGTATCGGACCCTGGACCTCATGAGCCGACCCCGGGGCCGCCTACTTCTCCTATGGCGGGAAGTGTTAGGAATAGGGGGTGATCGGATTTTTCGGTCGATCGAGGCTTTCCCCGCACGTCCCCTCCCGGTGGCGCCTGCGCTCGCTGTTGGGCGCGCGCAGCATCGCCGGGCAGGTTTTCGCCGTTCAGGCGGTGCTCGTCGCCCTGCTCATCGCCGCGGCGACAACGGTGCTCGTGCTTCAGGCCCGCAACGACAGCCACCAAGAGGCCATCAATCGGTCGACCGCCGTCGCCCAGACCTTCGCCACCGCCCCGGGGACCGCGGCCGCCATGGGCGCGCACGACCCCACCGCCGTACTCCAGCCGCGGACGGAGCAGGCCCGTAAGCGGGCGCACCTCGACTTCGTCGTCGTCGCGAACACCAAGGGCGTCCGCTACACCCACCCCCTGCCGCGCTTCATCGGCAAGGAGCTCATCGCCGACTTCCGGCCCGCGCTGAGGGGCAAGGTCGTCACGGAGACCGTCGAAGGACCCCTCGGCCGTGAGGTGCAGGCCACCGTGCCGGTCATCACCTCCAGCGGAAAGGTCGTCGGCGTGGTCTGCGCGGGGATGACCGCCCAGGATGTGAGCGGTCTGGTCACCCAGCAACTGCCGCTCGTGTTCGGCACCGCGGTCGGGGCGCTCGCCCTCGCCACGGGCGGGACGGCGCTGGTCGGCAGGCGGCTGCAGCGCCAGACCCGGGGGCTCGGCCCCGCCCAGATGACCCGCATGTACGAGCACCACGACGCGGTTCTGCACTCCGTCCGCGAAGGTGTGCTCATCGTCGACGGCCAGGGCCGTCTCGTCCTGGTCAACGACGAGGCCGGCCGGCTGCTCGACCTGCCCCCCGACGCGGAGGGCCGTCATGTCACCGAGCTGGGCCTGGACCCGCGCACCGCCGAGCTGCTGGCCTCGGGCCGTGTGGCCACCGATGAGGTGCATCTGGCCGGGGACCGGCTACTGGCCGTCAACCAGCGTCCCACCGACTGGGGCGGCGGGCTGCCCGGCAGTGTGGCGACCCTGCGCGACACCACCGAGCTGCGTGCGCTGTCGGGCAAGGCGGAGGTGGCGGAGAAGCGTCTGAGGCTGCTCTACGACTCGGGCGCGAAGATCGGCACGTCCCTCGACATCGTCGGGACCGCCGAGGAGCTGACCCGGTTCGCTGTCCCGTGGTTCGCCGACTTCGCCACCGTCGACCTCGTGGATCCGGTCCTGCGCGGCGACGACCCGGCGGGCAGCGCCATGCGCCGCACCGCCGCCAGCGGCATCCGGGCCGACCACCCCTTGTGGCGCATGGGCAAGCTGATCACTTACGTGGGCGCGGCGCCCCAGTCGTTCGTCTTCGGCGCCGGCCGTCCGGTGCTGGAGGCGGATCTGCGGGCCTTCGCGGGGTGGCAGGAGCAGGATCCCGCCCAGGCTTCGAGGGTCGTCAAGTACGGCATCCACTCGATGATCACGGTCCCGCTCCGGGCACGGGATGTCACGCTGGGCATCGCCACCTTCTGGCGTTCGGAGAAACCCGAGCCGTTCGACGAGGAGGACATGGCCCTCATCGAGGAGCTGGTCGCGCGGGCCGCGGTGGCCATCGACAACGCCCGCCGCTACACCCGCGAGCACGCCATGGCGGTCACCCTCCAGCGCAGCCTGCTCCCGCAGGGCCTGCCAGAGCAGGACGCCCTGGACGTGGCGCACCGCTATCTGCCCGCCCAGGCCGGTGTCGGCGGCGACTGGTTCGACGTCATCGCGCTGCCCGGTGCCCGGGTGGCCCTGGTCGTCGGCGACGTCGTCGGCCACGGTCTGCACGCCGCCGCGACCATGGGTCGGCTGCGGACCGCCGTGCACAACTTCTCCGCGCTCGACCTGCCACCCGATGAACTTCTCAGCCACCTCGACGAGCTGGTCACCCGGTTCGACCAGGACCAGGCCGCCGCGGAGACCGACGCCCCCGGGATCACGGGCGCCACCTGTTTGTACGCGGTCTACGACCCCGTCTCCGGCCGCTGCACCCTGGCCCGGGCGGGCCACCCGGGCCCGGCACTGGTCCACCCGGACGCCACGGTCACCTTCCCCGATGTCCCCCTCGCCCCGCCGCTGGGCCTGGGCGGCGAGCCCATCGAGACCGCCGAACTGGACCTGCCCGAGGGCAGCCGGCTGGCCCTTTACACCGACGGACTGGTCGAGGACCGGGGCCGGGACTTCGACACCGGACTCGGCCTTCTGCGCACGGTCCTGGCCGGCCACCCCGACCACGGCCCGGAGGAGACGTGCCGCGCCGTCTTCGAGGCGATGGCCTCCCCGCACCCGAGCGATGACATCGCTCTCCTGGTCGCCCGCACCCGCCTTTTCGCCCCGGATGCGGTGGCCGAGTGGGACATGCCCTCCGATCCCGCTGCCGTTGCCCGCATCCGTACCGAGGCCGCCGAGCGGCTTGCCGCGTGGGGGCTGGAAGAAGTCGCCTTCAGCACCGAGCTGATCCTCAGCGAGTTGATCACCAATGCCATCCGCTACGGATCCGACCCCATCCGCGTCCGCCTGCTGCGCGACCGCAGCCTGATCTGCGAGGTCTCGGACAGCAGCAGCACCTCCCCCCATCTGCGCCGCGCCGCCACCACCGACGAGGGCGGCCGAGGTCTCTTCCTGGTCGCCCAGTTCGCCCAGCGCTGGGGCACCCGCTACACGCCCAACGGCAAAATCATCTGGGCCGAACAGCCCCTGACCACCCCGGCGCCCCACCCGCACGACCACGAAGGCGACGGCCTCCTCGACCAGTGGGACGACACCCCGATCTGAGGCGCTGTGCGGCGTACGGCGGAACTCATGGCCTGCTGCCGCCACGGCCGCTGCTTCGCCGTCCCGGACCACCCCCGGCCGTCAGAACGGCCATGCGTCCCATAGCCTCGCAGCCCGGCCCGGAGGGTCCCACGCTGCTGCAGTCGCGGCGCGGATCCCTGATCCAGCGCTCCCCGACCTCGTCACCGCCGCTTCGCTGCCAGGCGTCCTGGTCCTCGATGGCGAGCTGGTCGTGTGGTCGGGAGACAGGCCGTCCTTCAAGGCGTTGCAGCGTCCTTCGGGACTCTTCCGTCTGCCGTGGGCGAATCCCCTCCAGAGCCGACGACCGGCAGCCCTTCGCCGACCACGACGCGCTCGCGCCCCACGACCCCATAGCACGCCGCAGATGTGAGGAAGCCGGGACCGTCAGTGGGGTGGGTTGCCTTCGGAGGTGGGCGGGGGTGTGCGGGTGCGGAGCTGATGGGTGAGGGCGTCGCCGAGGGTGGGGTCCGCCGGGCCCGTATGGGCGATGCCGAGTTGAGCGGCGAGGTCGGTGGCGTGGAGGCGGGCGGCTGCTTCCAGGAGTTGGGCGTAGGTGTCGGTGGTGGTGCGGATGCGGTATCTGGCGGTCAGGGCGATGGCGGCGGACAGAAGGGCGGCGGGCCACCACCAGATGGTCAGCGGGGCGTAGAGCAGGGCCCACCCGGCCAGGGTGGTGGCGCGGGTGAGGGCTTGTTCGGTGCCGGTGATCTCGGTGCGGGTGGTCTCGGGCAGGGTGAGCCACAGGTGCGGCCACAGGACGGGCAGGTCCAGGTGGTGGTCGCGTTCCAGTCGGATGGCGGTGGCGTGGATGCGGTCGCCGCTCCAGGTGGGCCGGTCCGGGGCCTCGGTGGCGATGCGCAGCATGGCGTGGTGTGCTGCGCGGCGTGGGGTGGGGTCAGCTCGACGCCGGTGGAGGGCCAGGCTGCGAGCGTCGGCGTCTAGTTGTCGCTGGTAGCGGTGTGCGGCGGCCCTCCAACGGGTGTGGCGGCGGATGACGCGCGTGTGGGCCCACTGCCGTAGCAGGCGTGGCCAGGTGCGCCAGTCGGCGGCCAGGGTGGCGTGCTGGACCAATGCCCCCAGGCCCTGGGCGGCCAGGACGGCTGCGGCTGCGATGGCGAGGATCGCGCCGAGCAGGACGGCTTGGCCGCCGTGAGTGGGGGCGGCGGGCGTCTGGGCCCAGTGCGTGATGCGGTCGGCGAGGCGGTGGTAGTCCAGGGCTTGGGTCTGCCCGAGGGTGTGGGCGGCGGTGGCGGTGGCCAGGAAGAGTGCCCCGGGCAGGACGAGCTGCGTCAGCCAGCGCTCGGCGAGTTTCTGTCCGAGAGCGCTGAGGAATCCGTCCACCGCTACAGCGGCTCTGTGCGGAGGGACTGGCCGCTGACGGGGCACGAGGGCGCTTGGGGGCCGTCGGGCCAGCTGTAGCGCGAGCACTGGCCGGTCGGGCACAGCAGCACCCATTCCCTGGGCGTGGCGGGGTCGGCTCCGATCGGGTTCAGGCCCCGTACCCGGCCATGGATGCCGACCGCGTCGCCTGCCGCCAGCAGGGCCTCGTGGACCGCGTCCAGCGGCATGGCGGGATCCTCCCCGGCCTGCAGAGTCGCGACCAGGCGCTCCAGCGGCGCTGTGCCCGCGGGGCTGTGCGTTTGAAGGAGCGTGCGGATGTGCTCCAGTTGTTCGCATACGTAGGCCACGTCCTCGCGCGGTCCCGCGCCGTTGACGTCGTGCTGGTCGGTCACCCCATACCCCCCGTTCGCTGCCGAGGCACCCCGGCGCGGCCATAGTGTCCGAAGTGCCCCAAGCACGGCAACTAGCGGTTTATCTTTCATAGATGACGACTCGGCGCCCACAGGGGAGGGCTCATGGGGACGCGTGAGAAGCTGCTGGCCTCGGTGAGGGACCGGGTGGACCAGGTGGCTGCCACGGGAGAGTGGGCTGCGGTGCTGGAGCCGGCCGTACTCGGCGAGGCGCACGCTCTGGCGGCGTGCGTTGACGGCGACCCGTTTGGTCTGGAAGCCGCGTATGCCCTGGGCTGGCTGCACTACTGCCGTGCCCAGGCTCTCCCCCCTGCACAGGCCGAACGGGAGAAGGAGACCGCGGTCGGCTTCTTCGCGGGGTGCTTCATCGCGGGAGTGGACGACCTGCCGCAGTCACTGCTCGCCCCCGTCGCCGAGCGGGCGGGCCCTGTGGCGATGGACCTGCTGGGGCGCGCATTACCCACCACCATGGATCCGAGAGTTCTCACGGTCACCGTGACCTTGTGGAGACGCATCGCACTTCGCATCGGCGACCACCACCCCCACCGGGCCATGTACCTGTCCAGCCTCGGCTTCGCCCTGCAGTCGCGGTACAGGCGGATGGGGGATCCGGCGGATCTGGACGAGGCCGTCGAAGTGGGCCGGGCCGCCGTGCGAGCTGCCCCCGAGACCCATCCGGACCAGGTCAGGTACTTGGCCAACCTCGGCTTCGCCCTGCAGACGCGGTTCAGCCGGGCCGGGGAGACGGCGGACCTGGAGGAGGCCGTCGAAGTCGCCCGGGCCGCCGTGCGAGCCGCACGTGACAACCACCCCGGCTACGCGGGCAGCCTGTGCAACCTCGGCACCGCCCTGCATGAGCGGTTCAAACGGACCGGGGGACTGAGGGACCTGGAGGAGGCGGTGGAGGCGAGCCGCGCGGCCGTGCGCGCCGCCCCCGCAGGCCACCCCGACCAGGCCACGTTCCTGACCACCCTCTCCAAGGTCCTGCGCGGGCGGTACGGGCAGACCGGACACCTGACGGAGCTGGACGAGGCCGTGGAGGCCGGCCGGGCCGCCGTCCGAACCGTCCCCGACGACCACCCCGGCCAGGCCGCGTACTTGGCCAACCTCGCCATCGCCTTGCAGGAGCGGTTCCAGCGGGCCGGGGAGTTATCCGATGTGGACGAGGCCGTCGAAGCCGGCCGGGCGGCCATGCGGGCCACCCCCGACACGGACCCGGACCATGCGGGCCGTCTGTCCAACGTCGGCCTCGCCCTCTATGAGCGGTTCAAGCGGACCGGTAAGGCGGCGGATCTGGAGGAGGCGGTGGAGGCGGGCCGGGCTGCCGTTCGAGCCACCCCGGCCGGCCACGCCGAGCGGGCAGGCCGTCTGTCCAACCTCAGCAACGTCCTGCGGGCGCGGTACAGGCGGACCGGTAAGGCGGCGGATCTGGAGGAGGCGGTGGAGGCGGGCCGGGCCGCCGTTCGAGCCACCTCGGCCGGCCACCCGGACCACGCCGGCCTCCTGTCCAACCTCGGCATCGTCCTGAAGGAGCGGTTCAAGCACACCCGGGAGACGGCGGTCCTGGACGAGGCCGTCGCAGTGGGCCGATCCGCCGTTCGAACCGCCCCTGACAACCACCCCGACCAGGCCAGGTACCTGACCAACGTCGCCATCGCCCTTGAAGACCGGTCCGAACGTACCGGGGCAGCGAAGGATCTGGACGAGGCGCTCACCCTGTGGGAGCAGGCGGCCGAGGTGGAGACAGCTCCGCCGTGGACGCGTATCCGCGCGGCAAACGCGGCAGCACGCTTGGCCGCTTCCTCAGACCCCGGCCGGGCGGCCGGACTCCTGGAGCGAGCGGTGCTGATGCTGCCAGAAGTGGCGCCACGCCGATTGCGGCGCGCCGACCAGCAGCACGCCCTCAGCAGCAACACCGCCGGCCTCGCTGCCGACGCCGCCGCCCTGGCCCTGGCCGACACCAGCCGCAACGCACAGCAACGAGCCCAACGGGCCCTCAGCCTGGCGGAGGCCGGACGGGCCGTGCTGCTGTCCCAGGCGCTGGAGACCAGAAGTGACCTGACCGACCTGCGCAGCCGGCACCCCGACCTGGCCGAGCGATACTCCGAACTTCGTGAGCTGCTGGACCAGGACCCAGCCGCGGTCACCGCCACCAGCTCCGACGAGTCCAGGGGGATGGGCCGTGCGCGCCACCGCTTGGCGCAGGAGCTGGAGGAACTGCTGGCCCGTATCCGGACCTGCGAGGGGTTCGCCACCTTCGGCCTGCCGCCCACCCTCGACGACCTCCTCGCCGAAGCCGCGCACGGCCCCGTGGTGACGTTCAACATCAGCACCCATCGCAGCGACGCGCTGCTGCTCATCCACGACGGCATCACCTCCTGCCCACTGCCCCAACTCACCCAGGACGCCGTCATCGCCCAAATCCAGACCTTCTACGAGGCACTGGAGGAGACGACCGCGCCCGACGCCGACCGGATCGCCGCTCAGCAGAGGCTGCGCCACGTCCTGGAATGGCTCTGGGAGGCCGCGGCCGAGCCGGCCCTTTCCGCCCTTGCAGCCCTGGGCGAGGCGATCCCCCCGGCCCAGGACGGGCAACCCCTCCCGAGAGTGTGGTGGGCACCGGGCGGACTCCTCGGGCTGCTGCCTCTGCACGCCGCCGGCTTCCACACCGACGCCCCGGGGCACGGCCCCATCCGCCGCACCGTCCTGGACCGGGCGATCTCCTCCTACACCCCCACCATCCGCACCCTGCGCCACGCCCGCCGGCACTGCCCCGAGTCCGGCGGCGACACCCGGTCCCTGATCATCGCCATGCCCACCACTCCCGGCCTCAGCCCACTGCCGCACGTCGCCGAGGAGACCCGCCGAATCCAGCCCCTCCTCCCCCGCCCTGTCCTGCTCACCGAACCCGCCCCCGACGGCACCGCCCTCTCCCCGAGCACCGACACCCCGACCGCGGCCAACGTCCTCGCCCGGCTTCCGCAGTGCGCCATCGCCCACTTCGCCTGCCACGGTGACAACAACCCCATCGATCCGTCCCAGAGCAGGCTGTTCCTGCGCGACCACGCGACCACGCCGTTGACCGTCTCCTCACTCGCCCAGGTCAAGCTCGACTGCGCACAGCTGGCCTACCTCTCCGCCTGCAGCACCGCCAACCACGCAAGCACCGGCCTCCTCGACGAAGCCATCCACCTCACCAGCGCTTTCCAGCTCGCCGGCTTCCCCCACGTCGTCGGGACCCTCTGGCCGATCAACGACCGCCTGGCCGCCGGGATCGCCGAATCCTTTTACACGCACCTGGCCACCGGCCCGGGCGGAACACCAGAGACCGGCCAGGCCGCTACCGCCCTGAGCCACGCCATCAGGGCAGCACGCGACCGCTATCCGGCAACCCCCTCCCTGTGGGCGGCCTACCTCCACGCCGGCGCGTAACCGAACGGTCCGACCCGCCGGGCTCATCTCGGGTTCTTTGGAACCGAGCGGTCCGCCGGGCCCCGGGCGGGTGAGTTGCGGCGAACCGGCCGGGCAGGACAGGTGCGCGCGGAGGTTCCGAAACTCGCAGCGGATCCCACGCGCCGAGACAACGGTCGCCGAGTCTGCCGACCCCGACACGCATTCGTCACCCTACGGGCCTGCGTTTCGTCGCTCCCGGGGGTCAGGGAGCGTGTCGATGTGAGGCTTCATGGCGAGGTGAGATGGTCGAGTGAGGTGGCTGTCACACGACGTCGTCCGTTCTTGGCGGGGGGTGAGACCAGGCCGAGCTGCTCGAGTGCTTCAAGCGCGCGGCGGGCCGCGGACCGTGAGAGGAAGAAGCGCTTCTGCAAGTACGTGATGCCGGCGTTCTGTTCGGTGACGACCTCGTGTGCGATGTCGCGGAGGATTTCGGTTCTCATTCCGGCTGCCTCGGCCTGCCGGTCGAGCGTCATCGCGGTGGGCGCTTCCGGCGTCGGGTCCTCGTCCCGGCCGTGCCCCCGCGATTGCGAGCCGTCGTCCGGTTCGGCTGGTGCGGATTCGGGCGTTACGGGTTCCCCGCTGTCCACGGCTTCCAGCAGCCGCAGCGCGGGCGGGTTCACCGGCTTCGGCGTTCCCTGGAGGTCGTATTGGAAGAGCGCGATGTCGTGCTGTGAGGCCCATGCGGCGGCTTGCGGCGTGTAGCCGGCGAGCGAGAAGAACAGGGCCGTACGCGCCTGGGAGACCGAGACGCCGTAGAGCTGCTGAACCACCGGGCGGCTGGTGGGGCTGCCCTCCATTTTCACCTGTGCCAGGCCCCGTTCGGCGATGATGTCGATCCCTCCGTCCGCGCCCACGGGGGTGGCCGTCGCATCCGTGAAGCCGAGATAGCGCATCCAATCGACGGCGACGAGTTCGGCATCTCGCGCGTCGCGGATCAGCCGTGTCTCGGGTCGGTCTGGCCGAGGCATGGATGCCGGGGGAGCGGCCCCGGCATCTGCCCGGGCCGCGAGGGCGACACGGAGGTCGGGATTGTCACGGAAGGAGAAGGACAGTTCCCCTGCCGACACCCATCCCCAGCGTGGGTCCTCCTTTGCGTCGCACACGTCCTCCGGTTCGGGCTCGAACCGGTACGACGTTCCCTGGTCCGCTACCGCCGCGCCGCGGTCGGTGAGGATCAGCAGGGCAGTACGTCTTCTGCCCTGGTCCGTTATTGATAGCGCCACGCACAGGATGCGTTCGTCCACCGCGATGTGTCTGCGCGCGAGCCGCTCGGCTTGGGCCCGGACCCGAGGGTCGCGAGCGAAACGGGTCCTGGACAGGCAGTACGCGATCGCCTCCTCCTGCGGGGTTCCCCGCTCGGGAAGGCCGCTCAGCAACTCACGCACCGCGCCCCGCAGAGCATCCGCCGCCTCACCCCCCCGACGCTCCGCGTCCCGCTGCGCATCGGTCAGCCGCTGCTCCTCGGCCCGAACGGCAGCCGTCGCCCGCGCGCTGGACAGCCTCTCCTCGTTGGCTCTGTGTCGAGCGGCATTTCGGCGACCCGCCGGACTGACGTGACACACCAAGGCGCCGAGACCGGCGAGAACGAAGACCGCACCGCCGGCTATCAGGGGAGCCGGGGAACCGGACTCGAAATCGGTAAAGAGAACGGTTCCCCCGAAGACAGCGAAGCCGATCGCGGCGAAGAACATGAAGAAGCAGCCGACCAACTCTGTCCGGGCGTCACCAGGCAAGGGCCGCACCGCCTTTCCTGCGGTGTCGCCCGCCCCGACGGCTGGTGAGACCGCTTCCTCTGGCGGCCGCTTGGCTGTCCGGCCAAGCCCGTGGCAGCCACGGCCGTCTCTCTCGTGGTAACCGACAATCCCGTCAGTGACGGGCGCCCGGCGCCCGCAGACGGGACACGTACCGCGACGCATCCCCCATCCCCCCTCTAATCCAAGTGGAGGGACTGTAGCGGAGGACGCGCGCATCAGCACCCGTGCCACCCGGCTACCCCTGCCTCGTGCTTCGAGGTGCCACGGCCGATCAGGCAGTACGGCTGCGCGTCCTCGAAGCAGCCGACGGCACTCGCGTCCAAACCGCTGAACGCGATCGGCGGGGAATCCGACCTCCTAGAAGCCACGGATCGAGTCTCTTTCGATCTTGTAGGTCAGACCCCGGCATGGTGTTGGTAGCACCGGCCGGGTTGTTTGTTGTTGCGAACGCCAGAGCGCGGCAACCGTCCGTGGCAAGTCGGTCACGAAAAGTCATCCGCGTCGGCGTGCGCGGGAGTTGGGTGGGCGGGTGGGTTGTGCCAACTCGCCCTTTCCTCACAAACGGCGCTCGAATCCCGAAGCTCGAAGCCCACGCCCCGCCGAGGCCCCCACCTCTGGCTTGTGTGCAAATTTCGTTGCACGTACCTTGGTAGACGCATGAAGAATTGCATCTTCGGGTGATCACTGTGAAGGAGCCTGCGCGCCGTGACTATGCATTCGGCGACACTTGCCATCAACGAGACGCTGCGGGCCCGCCGCGCCGCCGGAGAGAGGGTGTTGCACCTGGGGTTCGGCGAGGCCGGGCTGCCGGTGCCCGAGTCGGTTGCGGTGGTGCTTGCCGGGGCGGCGCGACGGAACGGGTACGGGCCGGTGGTCGGGTCGGTCGAGGCACGGGAGGCCGCGGCGGGGTGGTTCTCGCGGCGGGGGCTCCAAACCCGGCCGGAACAGGTGCTGTTCGCGCCGGGGAGCAAGGCGCTGCTGTTCGCCCTGCTCGCCACGGTGCCGGGGGATGTGGTCCTGCCCCGCCCCTCGTGGGTCAGTTACGGCGCGCAGGCCGCGCTCGTGGGGAAGCGGACGATCGGCGTACCCATCCCGGCGGAGACGGGCGGCGTGCCGGACGCGGAGCGGTTGGCGGGGGCGCTCGAGGACGCGCGCGGCGCCGGAGCGCGCCCGGGTGCCCTGGTGCTGACCGTGCCGGACAACCCCACCGGCACGGTGGCCCGCGCCGAGCGGGTGCGGGAGGTGTGCGCGATCGCCGAGCGATACGGGCTGGTAGTGATCGCCGACGAGATCTACGCGGAACTGGTCCACGACCCCCACCACGGCCGGGCCCCCAGCGCCACCTCCTACCTGCCCGAGCGCACCGTCGTGACCACGGGCCTGAGCAAGTCGATGGCGCTGGGCGGCTGGCGCGTCGGCTTCGCCCGGGTGCCGGACGGGGCGTGGGGGCAGCGCCTGATGGACCAGTTGACCGGGGTGGCCAGCGAGGTCTGGTCCAGCCTTGCCGCGCCTATGCAGGCCGCCGCGGCGCATGTGCTGCAGGATCCGCCGAAGCTGCTCGGGCACATTGACGACGCGCGCCGTCTGCACGCCACCGTCGCCCGCGCCGTGCACGGGGAGTTCACCACCGCGGGAGCCATCTGCCGCCCCCCTGAGGCGGGTTTCTACCTCTACCCCGACTTCGAGCCGGTGCGCCCGGCGCTCGAGGCTCAGGGCATCGACGGCGGCGCGGCGCTGGCCGGTGCGCTGCTGGAGCGGCACGGGGTGGGGGTGCTGGCCGGGGAAGCGTTCGGCGACGCGCCGCGCGGACTGCGGGCCCGGGTGGCGACCAGCCTGCTCTACGGGGAGTCCGAGACGGAGCGCTGGCAGGCGTTGCGCAGCGACGACCCGCTCTCGCTGCCCTGGATCGCCGCGTCGCTGGAGCATCTGCGCGGCGCGCTGGGTGCGTTGACCGCCCGGAGCGGAGGCTGAGAGGGTGAGGGGCGCGCCTTACCGCTCGCGGCGGGCGTACGCCCCGAACTCCTCCAGCAGCTCCTCCTCCTGCAGCAGGCTCGACCGCGCCTCGTGCCCGCGCCGCTTGGCCACGTCCGCCGCCAGCGCCTGCACCAGCGAGGTGAAGGCGGTCAGCGAGCGCAGCACCGACGGCCCGGCAGCGTCGACGTAGAAGACGTGCTCGGCCGACCCGACCAGCGGCGAGGAGGGGTTGTCGGTCAGGGCCAGGCAGCGGGCTCCGCGCGAGCGGGCCCAGGCGGTGGCGCGAACCGTCTCGGCGCTGTAGCGGTGGATGGAGAGCGCCACGAAGCAGTCCCCCTCCTGCACCCGGCGCAGCTCGTCGGTCAGGGTCCCGGCCCCGCCGGTGACGATCTCCACGTCCTCGCGCAGCATCCGCAGCAGATAGCCGAACAGGTAGGCGGGCGCGTGGCACTTGCGCAGCCCCATCACATGCACCCGGGGGGCGTCGGCCAGCGCCTCGACCGCCGCGTCCCACGTCTCGGGGTCGATACGGGCGAAGGTGCGGGCGATGTTGGCGCGGTCCAGGGCGACCGCGCTCTCCAGCAGATCGCCGCCGTCCGTGCCGAGCTGCTCCAGGCTGTCGTAGCGGCGCAGCAGCTGGGCCTGCTCCCGCAGCCGCACGCGGCACAGCCGGGTCAGACCGGGGTAGCCGTCCAGGCCCAGGCTGGTGGCGAAGCGCACGACGGTGGCCTCGTTGACCCCGACCGCGGAGGCCAGCTCCGAGACCGTCATGAAGGCCACGCCCTCGGGGTCGGCCATCACCCGGTCGGCCAGCAGCCGCTGTGAGGGGGTCAGCGAGGAGCCGCGCTGGTGCAGCGCGGCCAGCAGCTCGTCATACGTCTGCGGCGGAGACTGCGGGGTCTGCGGTACGGGGGCCATGGGGGAATTCTCTCTCGCCGGGAAGGGGCGACGAGGCAGGCCCCACGCACCTCCGAAGCGCCCCCGCGACGACCCCTTGACGTAAAGGGAATTGCAAGCGTACTACCTTGTGCAAGCCAATTTGCAGAACGGGCTCTCGCCGCACTCCGTCCCCCGACGCCAGGAAGCCAGGAAGCGCTCGTGAACACTCCCCTCCGCGAATCTCCCCGCAACAGCGGTCCCGTGCGTCTGCGCGGGGCCCTGGGCAACCGGCAAATGACCATGATTGCCATCGGCGGCGTCATCGGTGCCGGCCTGTTCGTCGGCAGCGGCAAGGCCATCCACCAGGCCGGACCCGCCGTGCTGATCGCCTACGCCGTCATCGGCGCCTTGGTCGTCCTGGTGATGCGCATGCTCGCCGAGATGGCCGTCGCCCAGCCCGAGACGGGCTCCTTCTCCAGCTACGCCGCCCGTGAGCTCGGCCCCTGGGCCGGGCTGTCCGTCGGCTGGCTCTACGCCTACCACTGGTGCGTGGTGATCGGCTTCGAGGCCATCGCCGGAGCCACCATCGTCCACCAGCTCCTGCCGTCGGTGCCCACCTGGCTCGCCGCGCTCGTCGTCATGGCGGCCCTGATCGCGGTCAACGCCACCCGGGTGGAGTCCTTCGGCAGCTTCGAGTTCTGGTTCTCCATGATCAAGGTGGCGGCCATCGTCGCCTTCCTGCTCATCGGGCTCGCCGCGATCCTCGGCGCCGCCCCCGGCACCAGCACCCCCGGCCTCGCCAACCTCACCGGTCACGGCGGCTTCGCCCCGGGCGGCTGGCTCCCGGTCCTCCAGGCGTCCCTGGTCGTCTTCTTCTCCTACTTCGGCACCGAGGCCATCACCATCGCCGCGGGCGAGGCCAAGCACCCCGTCGAGGCCGTCAGGACCGGCATGCGCAGCGTCGTCTGGCGGATCCTGCTCTTCTACATCGGCTCCATCACCGTCGTGGTCACCCTCATCCCCTGGAACGCCACCGCCGTCACCGAGAGCCCCTTCGTGGCCGTCTTGGAACACCTCGGCATCCCGCACGCCGCCCCTGTCATGAATGTGGTCGTCCTGACCGCCGTCCTGTCCTGCCTCAACTCCGGGCTCTACTCGTCCTCGCGCATGCTCTACAGCCTCGCCCGGCGCGCCGAGGCCCCCGCGGCCCTTGCTCGCACCACGAGGAACGGGGTCCCCGTTCCCGCCCTTCTGCTGGCCTCCAGTGTCGGGCTGGCCACGGTCGTGGCCAACTACTTCCTGCCGACCAGCACGGTGTTCGACTTCCTCCTGCAGTCCTCCGGCTCCGTCGCGCTGGTGATCTACCTCAGCATCACCGTCACCCACTTGCGCGGACGCGCGCGGCTGGAGCGCGAGGACCCCGGCGCCCTGACCGTGCGCATGTGGGCCTTCCCCCTTCTCAGCCTGCTCGTCCTGGCCGTGCTGCTCGGCATCTTCGGCGGCATGGCGATCGAGGCCAGCAGCCGCCGGTCGGTCGTACTCACCCTGACCGTCACCGCCGTCGCGGTCATCGCAGGAGCCGTCCATCAGCGACGTGCGCGAAGGGCCCATACGATGGTCAGCAACGACCCAAAAACGTCAGCTAGGGCCTGTTCCAGGTTCGGATCACGCTGGTCGGAGGCTGCGGATCCAGATCACGGCACCGCGTAGGTGGAGTCCGGCGAGGTAGCTGGTGGCGGTCTTGTCGTATCGGGTGGCCAGGCCCC